>NZ_JBJGZW010000002.1:0-307877 GCF_054050695.1 Blastococcus sp. SYSU D00820 | reverse complement strand
AGCCAGGATCAAACTCTCCGTAGATGAATTTGAAATCCATGGCCGAGAACCGAGAGCTGACACTCTCGATATCAATCAACCAAAGGAATCCCTCACCACAACCCCAAAAGGGCCACAGTGCGGGGGTATTCTTACTTGGCACTGACTTTCGGCACGCTGTTGAGTTCTCAAGGAGCGGACGCGCACCGACGAGACCCTCTCGGGCTTTGTCTGTGGCGGCTTGTCCCACTGTACGCCGGTCTCGGAGACCTTCACCCAGGGGGTGTCTTCCGCGGCCCTCCCGGGCCCGTCCGGCGCAGAGAGAACAGTACACCATCTCGGAGGCCCCTGCACGAGGGGGTCCGGGAGGCGGTCCCGGTCTCTCGGGCGGTGCAACGATCGACGGGCTCCGGGACTTCCCGGGCACTGTGCCGACCGGCTGCACCTCGTCCGTCCGGCGGCTCGCGCCCCCTCGCGGACGTCTCCATTGAACCACGCTCCGGCGGCCGGAATTCCGCCCGCTCGTCGGGGACGGGAGGCGGCTGCCTCAGAGGCCGAGGAAGGACTCGATCCCCACGGTCAGGCCCGGACGGCGCGCGATCTCGCGGACGGCGAGCAGCACACCCGGCATGAACGAGGCCCGGTCGTAGGAGTCGTGCCGCAGCGTGAGGGTCTCCCCCGCGGCACCCATGAGCACCTCCTGGTGGGCGACGAGCCCGGTCAGCCGGACCGCGTGCACCGCCACCCCCTCCACGTCGGCACCCCGGGCGCCGGGCAGCGCGTCGGTCGTGGCGTCGGGCGAGGCCGGCATGCCCGCCGCGCGACGGGCGGCCGCGACCAGCCGGGCGGTGCGGACCGCCGTGCCGGAGGGGGCGTCCACCTTGTTCGGGTGGTGCAGCTCGACCACCTCGACGGAGGGGAAGAAGCGCGCGGCCTCCTGGGCGAAGCGCATGAGCAGCACGGCGCCGATCCCGAAGTTGGGTGCGATCACCACACCCAGCTCCGGCTTGGGGGCCAGCCACTCGGCGACGGTCGCGAGCTTCTGCTCGTCGAAGCCCGTCGTCCCCACGACGCAGTGGATGTTGTTGTCGATGCAGAACCGGATGTTGTCCATGACGACGTCGGGCCGGGTGAAGTCGACGACCACCTGGGCGCCGGCGTCGGAGACGTTGAACAGCCAGTCGCCGGCGTCGACCATCGCGACCAGCTCGAGGTCGTCGGCGGCGTTCACGGCCTTGACGACTTCCTGGCCCATCCGGCCGCGGGCGCCGAGGACGCCGACGGAGACGAGCGGGGCCTCACCCGCGGGTACGCCGGTTGCCTGCTGGTCGGGGGTGCTCGTGGTCACCGGGTCAGGCTTCCCGGCCGGGGCCGCGATCGCAACACTCCGTTCATCCAGTGGACCGGTGGCGGGTGGCCGCCGCCCAGCCCAGCAGGCCGACGAGGACCCCGGCGAGGTCGGCGAGGGCGTCGGCGACCGACCCGGACCGCTCGAGCGGCGTCACCGCCTGCACCACCTCGCTGACGACGGCGTACCCCACCAGCAGCAGCGCCAGCGCCCGGGGGCGCGCCCCGGCCCAGCAGCCGGTGGCCGCCAGGGCCGCGAACACCGCCAGGTGCACCAGCTTGTCCACGCCCGGTGGCGCCGAGGGGACGTCGTCCCCGGGGGCGAAGAGCACCGCCAGCGACACGAGGACGGCGACGGCGAAGGCGCCTCGGGAGAGCGCGCCGTGGACGCGGAGCGCGGGATGGCCGGCCATCAGAGCCGGTCGAGGTCCGACTCGCGGTAGGGACCGACGACGGCCAGGCAGGTCTCGCGGGCGAGGAGGTCGGCCCCGACCGCGCGCACCTGGTCCTCGTCCACCGCGTCCAGACGGGCGAGCACCTCGCGCACCGGCACGTACTCGCCGTGCGATAGCTCGCTCTTGCCCAGCCGGCTCATCCGCGAGCCGGTGTCCTCCAGCCCGAGCACCAGACCGCCCTTCAGCTGCCCGCGCCCGCGGGCCACCTCCTCGGCGGTCAGGCCGTCGGCGGCCACCCGGGCCAGTTCCTCGCGCACCAGGCGGAGCACCTCGGGCACCCGCTTGGGCGAGCAGCCGGCGTACACGGAGAACGAACCGGTGCCGGCGTACTGGCTCAGCGACGAGCCGACGCTGTAGACCAGGCCGCGCTTCTCCCGGATCTCCTGGAACAGCCGCGAGCTCATCCCCCCGCCGACCGCCGTCTCCAGCACCGCCGCGGCGTGCCGGCGCTCGTCGAGCCGCCCCAGGCCCAGCGTGCCGAGCAGCAGGTGGGTCTGCTCGGTGGTGCGCCGGATCAGCCCGGTGCGGCGGGCCGGCCGGTCGAGGACGACGTCCTCCCCCCGGCGCAGGGGCGCCGGCTCCGCGTCGCCGGCGAGCCGCGAGCCGAAGGCCGCGGTGACCAGGTCGAGCACCTGCTGGTGGTCGACCCGCCCGGCGGCGGTGACCACCATCGAGGGCAGCGCGTACCGGGAGCGGTACCAGCCGTCGACGTCGTCGCGGGTGAGGGACTCGATGGACTCCACCGTGCCGAGGACCGAGCGGCCCAGGGCCGTGCCGCCGAAGAGCGTCTCGGCGAACAGGTCGTGCACGGCGTCGGCCGGTTCGTCGTCGCGCATGGCGATCTCCTCGAGCACCACCGTGCGCTCGGACTCGAGGTCGTCGGCGGTGTTGAGGGCGTCGGTGACGAGGTCACCGAGCAGCGTGACCGCGAGCGGGAGGTCGCTGGCGAGCACGTTGGCGTAGTAGCAGGTGTGCTCCTTGGCGGTGAAGGCGTTCATCTCACCGCCGACGGCGTCCATGGCCGTCGCGATCTCCAGCGCGGTCCGGCTGCCGGTGCCCTTGAACAGCAGGTGCTCGAGGAAGTGCGAGGAGCCGGCCAGGGCGTCGGTCTCGTCGCGCGAGCCGACCCCGACCCAGATGCCGACGGTGGCCGACAGGACCCCGGGCATCGTCTCGGTCAGGACGCGCAGCCCGCCGGGCAGCACGGTCCGCTCCACCCGGCCGCCGACCTCGTCGACGTCGAGCACCTCGGTCCCGCCCGGACGCGGAACACCGGCCGGGGCCGGGACGGACGCGGTCGCGTCCGTCCCGGCCCCGGTGGCAGTGCGGTTGGTACTCGTGATCACGCCTCCGAGGGAGCGGCCTCGGCAGGCGCCTCGGCCGGGGCGTCGGCGGCGGCGTCACCGTCGGCCGCGACCGGGACGAGGCTGATCTTGCCGCGGGCGTCGATGTCGGTGATCTCGACCTGCAGCTTGTCGCCGACGTTCACCACGTCCTCGACCTTGCCGATGCGCTTGCCGCCACCGAGCTTGCTGATGTGCACCAGGCCGTCCTTGCCGGGCAGCAGGGAGACGAAGGCACCGAACGGCGTGGTCTTGACGACCGTGCCGAGGAACCGCTCGCCGACCTTGGGCATCTGCGGGTTGGCGATGGCGTTGATCCGGTCCACCGCGGCCTGGGCCGAGGGGCCGTCGGAGGCACCGACGTAGATCGTGCCGTCGTCCTCGATGGTGATGTCCGCGCCGGTCTCGTCCTGGATCGCGTTGATCATCTGGCCCTTGGGGCCGATGACCGCGCCGATCTTGTCGACCGGGATGCGCACCGTGGTGACCCGCGGGGCGTACGGGCTCATCTCGTCGGGGCCGTCGATGGCCTCGTTCATCACGTCGAGGATGTGCAGGCGGGCGGCGCGGGCCTGGGTCAGCGCACCGGCGAGCACGTCGGACGGGATGCCGTCGAGCTTGGTGTCCAGCTGCAGCGCGGTGACGAACTCCCGCGTGCCGGCGACCTTGAAGTCCATGTCACCGAAGGCGTCCTCGGCACCGAGGATGTCGGTCAGCGCGACGTACTCGGTCTTGCCGTCGACCTCGTCGGACACCAGGCCCATGGCGATGCCGGCGACCGGGGCCTTGAGCGGCACACCGGCGTTGAGCAGCGCGAGGGTCGAGGCGCAGACCGAGCCCATGGACGTCGAGCCGTTGGAGCCCAGCGCCTCGGAGACCTGCCGGATCGCGTAGGGGAACTCCTCGCGGTCGGGCAGCACCGGCAGCAGCGCCCGCTCGGCGAGCGCGCCGTGGCCGATCTCGCGCCGCTTCGGCGAGCCGACGCGGCCGGTCTCACCGGTGGAGTACGGCGGGAAGTTGTAGTTGTGCATGTAGCGCTTGCGCGTCTCGGGCGAGAGCGTGTCCAGCTGCTGCTCCATGCGCAGCATGTTCAGCGTGGTGATGCCCAGGATCTGGGTCTCGCCGCGCTCGAACAGCGCCGAGCCGTGCACCCGCGGGACGACCTCGACCTCGGCCGACAGCGGCCGGATGTCGGTCAGGCCGCGGCCGTCGATGCGCACCTTGTCGCGCAGGATGCGCTGGCGGACGACCTTCTTGGTGACCGCGCGGAAGGCCCCGGAGATCTCCTTCTCGCGGCCCTCGAACTGGCCGGCGAGAGCGGCCTTGACCTCGTCCTTGAGCTCGTCGGTGGCGGCCTCGCGCTCCTGCTTGCCGGCGATGGCCTGCACCTGGGCGAGCTTCTCGGCGGCCTGCGCCTCGACGGCGGCGTAGACGTCGTCCTGGTAGTCCAGGAAGCGGGGGAACTCCGCGGCCGGCTTGGCGGCCTTCTCGGCCAGCGCCGACTGCGCGTCGCACAGCGCCTTGATGAAGGGCTTGGCGGCCTCGAGGCCCTGAGCCACGACCTCCTCGGTCGGCGCCTGCGCGCCGCCGGCGACCAGCTCGACGGTCTTCTCGGTGGCCTCGGCCTCGACCATCATGATCGCGACGTCGCCGTCCGGGAGCACCCGGCCGGCCACGACCATGTCGAAGACGGCCTCCTCGAGCTCGGCGTGCGTCGGGAAGGCGACCCACTGGCCGCGGATCAGCGCGACACGGGTGCCGCCGACCGGGCCGGAGAACGGCAGGCCGGACAGCTGGGTGGACGCCGAGGCGCCGTTGATGGCCAGCACGTCGTACAGGTGCGACGGGTCGAGGGCCAGGACGGTGATGACCACCTGGACCTCGTTGCGCAGGCCCTTGGCGAAGGTCGGCCGCAGCGGGCGGTCGATCAGCCGGCAGGTGAGGATCGCATCCTCGGAGGGGCGGCCCTCGCGGCGGAAGAACGAGCCGGGGATGCGCCCGGCGGCGTACATCCGCTCCTCGACGTCGACCGTCAGCGGGAAGAAGTCGAACTGCTCCTTGGGCTGGCGGCCGGCCGTGGTGGCCGACAGGAGCATGGTGTCGCCCATCGTGACGACGACGGAGCCGGCGGCCTGACGGGCGAGCCGGCCGGTCTCGAACGTGATGCTGCGGCTGCCGAAGCTGCCGTTGTCGATGACCGCGGTGGCGGTGGTGACGCCGTCCTCGGGGTCGTACTCGGCGGTGGTGCTGTTCTGGGTGGGTGCGGACATGCTGTCCTCTTCCTACGTCGCATCGGGCGACGTCCTCTTGGGCGCTGTGCGCCGGACTGGCTGCGGGCGTGGATGCCCGGGTGGTGCTGGTGGCGCGCCGGCCCCGGTCGGGGACGGCTGCGCGGCTCGTGCCGCCGGCGTCCAGGCGACCGGTCGTCGATCGAAACCCCCGGGGCGGTGCCTTCCCCCGACGGGGGGCGGTCATACCCGGGAGCCACCACCGAGGACCGGGGCGCTGTGCGCGGTCGGGCGGGGGCCCGTGCGGCGGGTGCCGCACGAGAGAGGGGACCGTCCCGGTGGGACGGTCCCCTCGACGTGCTAGCGGCGCAGACCGAGCCGCTCGATGAGCGAGCGGTACCGGTTGATGTCGGTCTTGGCCAGGTAGTTCAGCAGCCGGCGACGACGGCCGACCAGCAGGAGCAGGCCCCGCCGGCTGTGGTGGTCGTGCTTGTGCTGCTTGAGGTGCTCGGTCAGGTCGCTGATCCGGCGGGTCAGCATCGCGACCTGGACCTCGGGGGAACCGGTGTCGCCCTCGACCGTGGCGTACTCGGTCATGATCTGCTTCTTGAGCGCGCTCTCGAGCGCCATCGGTCGCCTCCCGGCGGTGGGGTGTGGCCCCCGGTCTGGTTCACGGGGGCAGGGGAACACACACGTCGGTCGTCCCGACGCGGTCCCAGGCTACCAGCGCGGGCGGGCCCGGCCGGCGGCGGTGATCAGTCCGGGGTGGGCAGGCCCAGGACGGCGCGGGCTTCGACCAGGTCGCGGTCCATCGCGGCGACGAGGTCCGCGACGCCGGTGAAGCGGGTCATGCCGCGCAGCCGGGCGGTGAACTCGACTCCCGCGTGCTCGCCGTAGAGGTCGCCGTCGAAGTCGATGAGGTGTGCCTCGACCGTGCGGCGTGAGCCCTCGAAGGTCGGGTTGGTGCCCACCGAGATCGCCGCCGGGTACCGCGCGCCGCTGGCGCCGTCGAGGTCGCGGACGACGAAGTGGCCGGCGTACACGCCGTCGGCCGGGATGGCGGTGAACGGCGGGCTCTCCACGTTGGCCGTGGGGTAGCCCATCTCCCGGCCGCGGCGGTGCCCGCGCACCACCACGCCGTCGACCCGGTGCGGGCGGCCCAGCGCCTCGGCGGCCGAGGCCATGTCGCCGGCGGCGACGCACGCCCGGATGTAGGTGGAGGAGATCGTGGGCTGGTCGGGGGCGTCGGCGAGGCTGGCCAGTCCGACGCCCTCGACGGCGAAGCCGAACCGGCGCCCCTCCGCGCTGAGGGTCTCGACGGTGCCCGCCGCCCGGTGCCCGTAGGTGAAGTTCTCCCCCACCACGACGTGCGCGGCGTGCAGCCGCTCCACCAGGACGCTGTGCGTGAACGACTCCGGCGACAGCTTCATCAGGTCGCGGGTGAACGGCAGCACGCACATCGCGTCGACCCCGAGCCCGGCGACCAGCTCGGCCTTGCGGTCGAGGTGGGTGAGGATCGCCGGGTGCGAGCCGGGGCGCACCACCTCGGCCGGGTGCGGGTCGAAGGTGAGCAGCAGGCAGGGGCGGCCGAGCGCGCGGGCGCGCGCGACCGCGGCCCCGATCAGCTTCTGGTGCCCCCGGTGGACGCCGTCGTACATCCCGACGGTGACCACGGTGCGCCCGAGGTCACCGGGGACGGCGTCCAGTCCCCGCCAGCGCAGCAACGCAGCGACCCGCCGCTCAGGCGACCCGGTGCAGCCAGCCGTGGGTGTCGGGCACCCGGCCGTGCTGGATGTCGAGCAGGTGGGCGCGCAGCCGCATGGTGAGCGGCCCGGGCTGCCCGTCGGCGACGGTGAAGTCGCCGGTGCGCGCCTTGACCTCGCCGACCGGGGTGATCACCGCGGCGGTGCCGCAGGCGAACGTCTCGGTGACGGTGCCGTCGGCGACGCCCGCGCGCCACTCGTCGACGCTGAACTTCCGCTCGGTCACCCGCAGGCCCATGTCGCGGGCCACGGTGATCAGCGAGTCCCGCGTGATGCCGGGCAGCAGGGTGCCGGTGAGCTCGGGGGTGACCAGTTCGGCGTCGTCCCCGGAGCCGAGGACGAAGAACAGGTTCATCCCGCCCATCTCCTCGACGTAGCGCTTCTCCACCGCGTCGAGCCAGACGACCTGGTCGCAGCCGGCGGCGATCGCCTGCTCCTGGGCCAGCAGGCTGGCGGCGTAGTTGCCGGCGCACTTGACGTCGCCGGTGCCGCCGGGCGCCGCACGGATGTAGTCCTCCGAGAGGTACACGCTCACCGGGTGCACGCCGCGCGGGAAGTAGGCGCCGGCCGGGCTGGCGATGACGAGGAACAGGTACTCGTGGGCCGGCCGCACGCCGAGGAACGGCTCGATGGCCAGCTGGTAGGGCCGCAGGTAGAGGGTCTGGTCGGGGCCGGTGGGCACCCAGTCGCGGTCGGCGTCGACCAGCGCGTCGACGGCGGCGAGGAAGGCCTCCTCGGGCACCGGGGGCATCGCCAGCCGGCGGGCGCCGCGGGCGAAGCGGGCGGCGTTGGCCTCGGGGCGGAAGGTGGCCACGCTGCCGTCGGGCTGCGCGTAGGCCTTGAGCCCCTCGAAGATCGACTGGGCGTAGTGCAGCGCGGCGGTCGCCGGGTCCAGCTGCAGCGGGGCGTAGGAGGTCAGCCGCGCGTCGACCCAGCCCTCACCGGCGCGGTAGCGCGCCAGGAACATCGTGTCGGTGAAGTGCCGGCCGAAGCCCGGGTCCTCGAGCACCTGGGCCCGCTCGGTGGCGGAGCGGCGCCGCACGTCCTCCACGACCACCGGCACGCCCTCGGTGAAGATCCTCGAGGTGTTGCGGCTGTCGGCGAGCGTGTCGGTCATGTCTCCCACCTGCACGGGTCAGGGCGCGTCCGGCGGCCGCCGGACGTGCGCCCACAGTAGCCCCGCGGGCAGGCGCGCTCCGCGTCGCTCCTCCGGCCGGGTCAGAAGACGCCGAGGCCGGCCAGGAGGACCACGTACCAGACGACCAGCGCGATGCCGACCACGAGGGCGACGTAGCCGAGCACGACCGCGGCCACGGCCATCCCGTGCCCGCGCTCGCCGGTCCGGCGGATCTGGGCGAGCGCCAGGTGACCGCAGACGACCGCGCCGATGCCGATCCCGGTGAGGCCGAGCACGAGCGCGGCGACGGCGAGGCCGCAGGTGCGGTCCGCCGGCGAGCCGGCCGGCGGGAAGCCGGCAGGCGGGGAGCCGGCAGGCGGGAAGCCGGCGATGGCGGGAACGGGACGAGTGCGCGCGGCGCGGGCTCGGGCCCGATCGGCCCGAGTGGCCATCAGCGTCGTGGCCAGGAGCAGGAGGGCCCCGACGAGCATGCCCTCAGTGCTGTGCACGAGTCCCTCGTCGGGCTCGTACGCGAAGGACCGCGCCAGGTAGGCCAGCACCTCGGTCCCCAGCACCCCGAGGAACAGCGTGTAGGCGGCCGAGCCGACCAGGGGGACGAGCAGCCACCGCCACTGCGGCCCGGTCCCCCCCAGCCGGAGCAGGGCAGCGGCGGAGTAGGCGGTGAACGCGAGCGGCAGGGTCAGCAGCCACAGCACGCCGGCGTCGGCGACGAAGGCCGCGGCGACGAGGAACCCAGTCCCCGCCGCCCACAGGAGCAGCGGCACCGGCCCCGGTACCCGCCGTGGCAGCAGGAGGCCGGCGCCGAGCACGACGACGGCCTGAGGGCCCGCATGGAGCAGCGGCACCAGGTCGGCGGGCGATTCGAAGGTCGCGACGAGCACCATGCCCCACACCGCGACCGCGAGAGAGCCCCCGACGAACACCCAGAGGGCCGGTGCGAACGACCGGGTGCGCGGCTGACCGCCGGGCCCGGCGACGGCGGCAGCTGCCAGCCCGGCCGGGGGAGGCGGCGCGGGCGGCGCGACCGTGGTGGCGGGGCTGTCCCACGTGGGGTACGGCGAGGTCACGCCGGGATGGTGGCAGCTCCCCCACCCGGAGGCGGGGATGCGGCACCGTGTCGTTCCGGGTGCGCGGGCGGCCCGCCGCGGCGGGCCGCCCGGCGCGTCAGGCCTGGTTCTCCTGGTTGACCTTGGGGCCGGCGAACTCGATGACCTCGTAGGACCACAGGTGCGAGGAGTCGGCCGCGGCCGGCGCGAGGGTGTCGCCGCCGCCGGAGTGCGCCCGGTCGAAGTCCTGGCTGGACTGCCAGGCCTCGTAGGCCTCCTGGCTGCTCCAGCGCGTGTAAACCAGGTACTGGTCGGTGCCCTCCTGCGGGCGCAGCAGCTCGAACCACTCGAAGCCCGGCGTGCTCTCCACCGCACCGGCCCGTCCGCGGAACCGCTCCTCGAAGCGCTCCTGCTTGTCCGGCGGCACGGTGATCGCATTGATCTTCACGACGCTCATGCGCTCCCCCTTCCCGGCTCGGACGGCGGTCAACCGCCGCGGTTCACCCGGTCGGGAAGCCGACGGCGACCCGCGCCCGCGGGCCGGCGTCCTCGACCAGCGCCACGAGGCGGCCGTCGGGCGCGACCGCCGCGGTCAGCCCGGGCACGCCGGTGGCGGTCACCCGCTGCCCGTGACCGAGCGCGCGGGCCTCGTCGTCGGTGAGCCGGCGCTCGGGGAAGACGGCGGTCGCGGCGGCGGTGAGGCCGAGCACGCCGGCCCCCGCGCCGGCGCCGGCCAGTGCGCCGGCGGCGTCCTCGACCGGGGCGGCCGAGGTCACGGCGAAGGGGCCGGAGGCGGTGCGGCGCAGCGCGGTCAGGTGCCCGCCCACGCCGAGGGCGGCACCGGCGTCGCGCGCGATGGCCCGGATGTAGGTGCCCGCGGTGCAGGTCACCGTGACGTCGACGTCCACCACGTCCGGCTCGGGCCGGACCACCCGGTGCACCTCGAGCGCGTGCACGGTCACCGGCCGCGGCTCCAGGACGACGTCCTCCCCGGCCCGCACCCGGTCGTAGGACCGCCGGCCGGCGACCTTGACCGCGCTCACCGACGAGGGCACCTGCAGCAGCGGGCCGGTCTGGGCGGCGAGCGCGCTGCGCACCGCCGCCTCGTCCAGGTGCGCGGCCGACGTCGTCGCCACGACCTCGCCCTCCCGGTCGTCGGTGACCGTGGTGACCCCGAGCCGGATGGTCGCCTCGTAGGTCTTGTCGTGCCCGCCGAGGTACCCGAGCAGCCGGGTGGCGGCGCCGACCCCGAGCACGAGCAGGCCGGTGGCCATCGGGTCGAGCGTGCCGGCGTGGCCGACCCTGCGCACCGACAGCACCCGGCGGGCACGGGCGACCACGTCGTGGGACGTCATCCCCCCGGCCTTGTCGACCAGCAGGATCGAGGGCGGGACGTCGGCGTCCGGTCGGCGGGTCACGCGCCCACCGTCTCAGGTGCCCGCAGCCACCTCTCCCCCGCCACCCGCACCGCGACGGCGACCAGCCGCAGCGCGATGAACAGGGTGAGCCCGGTCCAGACCCCGGCCAGCCCCAGCTCGAGCGGCCCGGCGAGCAGCGACAGCGGCACGAACCCCACCAGGGCGGCGCCGACGGTCACCGTGCGCAGGTAGCCCACGTCGCCGGCGCCCATGAGCACGCCGTCCAGGGCGAAGACCACCCCGGCCAGCGGCTGGAAGCCGGCGAGGAACCACCACACCAGCCGCGCCTGGTCGACCACCGCGGGATCGGCGGTGAACAGCGGCAGCAGCACCTCGCGCAGGACGAGCAGCAGCGCGGCCACCAGCAGGCCGGTGCCCAGTCCCCACAGCGCCACCCGGCGCGCGGTGGCCCGCGCGTCGGCGGGCCGGCCACCGCCCAGGGCGTGACCGACGAGTGTCTGCGCGGCGATCGCGTAGGCGTCGAGCACCAGGGCGAGGAAGAAGAACAGCTGCAGCGCGATCTGGTGGGCGCCCAGCGGCGCCGGCCCCGAGCGGGCCGCGACCCCGGCGGCCACGAGGAACGACACCTGGAGGACCGCGGCGCGCAGCAGCAGGTCGCGGCCGAGCACCAGCTGCGCGCGGACGGCCGCGGGGCGGGGCCGCCAGCCGGCGCCCTCCCGCAGCAGCGCGCGGACGAACAGCGCGGCGGTCAGCGCCTGGCCGACCACGTTGGCCACCGCGGAGCCCGGCAGCCCGAGCCCGGCGGAGTGCACCAGCAGGGGGCACAGCACCAGGCTGGTCAGGCTGCCGGCCAGCACGTACCGCACCGGGCGGCGCAGCTCCTGCACCCCGCGCAGCCAGCCGTTGCCGGCCAGGGAGACCAGCAGCAGGGGCGCCCCGAGCCCGGCGATCCGCAGCCACTGCTCCCCCGCGGCCGCGACCGGTCCGGCGCCGCCCGCGAGCAGCCGGGTCAGCGGCCCGGCCAGCAGCTGGAAGGCGAGCAGCACGACCGCGCCGAGGGCCAGCGCCAGCCAGGTGGCCTGCACGCCCTCGGCGACGGCACCGGCCCGGTCGCCTGCCCCGGCCCGGCGGGCGGCGCGGGCGGTGGTGCCGTAGGCCAGGAAGTTCAGCAGCGCGGCGGCCCAGGCGAGCAGCCCGCCGCCGACGGCGAGCCCGCCCAGCGGCACGGTGCCCAGGTGGCCGACGACGGCGGTGTCGACGAGCAGGTACAGCGGTTCGGCGGCGAGGACGACCAGCGCCGGCGCGGCCAGCGCCAGCACCGAGGGCGCCCGCGACGGCGGGGTCATCGAGCGTCGAGCAGGTCCCGGATGGCCTGGACGGTGCCCTCGCGGTCGCGGTGCGAGGTGAACCCCGCCGCGGCCCGGTGGCCTCCGCCGCCGAGCGCGACGGCCACCCGGGCGACGTCGGTGGCGCCGCGCGAGCGCAGCGACACCGACCAGCTGCCGTCGTCCTGCCCCTTGAGCACGCAGGCGACGTCGGCCTCGGCGGTGGCGCGGACGACGTCGACCAGCGCCTCGAGCTGCTCGCCGGGCAGGCCGTGCTCGGCGGCCTCGGCGGTGCTCGACCAGGTCCACACCAGGCCGGCGCCCACGCCGTCCTCCAGGACGGCGCGGCCGGTGACGACCGAGAGCAGGCCCAGCCAGCCGAACGGCGCGGTGTCGAACAGCCGCCGGCTGATGTCGGCGTGGTCGATGCCGGTCTCCAGCAGCCGCGCGGCCAGCCGGTGGGTGTCGGGCCGGGTGTTGCCGAACCGGAAGGACCCGGTGTCGGCGGCCAGTCCTGCGTAGAGACAGGTGGCCAGGTGCGCGTCGACGGCCACGCCGAGCTCGTCGAGCAGGCCGGCGACCAGCACCACGGTCGCCGCCGCCCCCGGGTCGACGACGCGCACGTCGCCGAAGCCGGGGTTGCTCGCGTGGTGGTCGACGACCAGGGAGGCGCCCGCGCCGTCGATCAGGCCGGCCAGCTCCCCGAGCCGGCCCGGGGAGGCGGCGTCCAGGCTGACGAAGACGTCCGGGGACGCCGGTACCTCCGCCGACGGCACCAGGCCGTCGGCGCCGGGCAGCCAGGCCAGCGAGGCGGGCAGCACGAACGGGTCGGGGAACGTCGCGAGCACGCGGGCGCCGCGACGGCGCAGCCCCTCGGCCAGGGCCAGGGTGCTGCCGAGCGCGTCCGCGTCGGGCTGCACGTGCCCCGACAGGACGACGGTGGCGCGGGCGTCGCAGGCCTGCGCGAGCAGGGCCGCGGCGGTCGGGGCGGCGGTGCGGGGCGCGGGCGAGACGCTCACGCGTCCGGGCCGGGGTCGGCGACCGGGGAGGCGTTGGACTCCTCGGTCACGTGCCCGCCGCCGACCGGGATGCCCGGCCCGCCGTCGTCCGGCTCGTCGGAGGTGATGCTCGGCACGGAGCCGATCTCACCGGTCCTGCCGCCCTGCGTCGGGTCACCGGCGTCGGGCATCTCCTTGCCGCCGAGCTCGTTGTGCGCCTGCTCGTCGGCCGGGACGTACGGATCGGGGTCGTTCTCGCTCACGAGGCGCTCCTGCTGTTCACGGGCGGGGTGTGCACGGGCCGGGACGCGGCGTCGCCGGCAGGGACATCGGCAGTCGCGGCCGCGGACGGGTCCTCGTCGTCCTCGGCGTCCTCGGCGGGGTGCCGGTACGGGTCGGCGTCGCCGGCGTAGCTGGCGCCCTCGCGGAGGCGGGCCAGCTCGGCGTCGGCGGAGCGGACCCGCTCGAGCGCGGCGTCGAGCTCCCGCGCGGTGTCGGGGACGATGTCGGCGACGAAGGCGAGGGTGGGCACGAACTTGATGCCGGTCTGCCGGCCCACCGTGGAGCGCAGCACACCCGTGGCGCTGGCGAGGGCCCGGGCGGAGTCCTCGACCTGCGCCTGGTCGCCGTAGACGGTGTAGAAGACCGTCGCCTCGCGGAGGTCGCTGGTCACGCGGGCGTCGGTGATGGTCACCATGCCCAGCCGGGGGTCCTTGATCGAGGACTCGATCGCGGCGGAGACGATCTGTCGGATGCGGACCGCCAGCTTGCGTGCGCGGGCGGGATCGGCCATCTCGGACCTCCTGGTGGAAGGACCCCCCGGCTCCTCGGCCCTCGCGCGGGGCTCGGGCCGACCTCGGCAGGGGGCCGGACGTGCGTTACAGGTCTTGGTCGCTCAACAGCTGCCTGTGCGTCGACAGCAGCGTCACCTCGGGCCGCTCCGCCAGCAACCGCTCGCAGGCGTCGAGGACGTCGGTCACCTGACCGGCGTCCCCGGCGACGGTGGCTATCCCGACCTGCGCGCGGCGGTGCAGGTCCTGGTCACCCACCTCGGCGGCGGCAACGGCGAAACGGCGCCGCAGCTCGGCCACGATCGGCCGCACCACGGCGCGCTTGCCCTTGAGCGAGTGGACGTCGCCCAGCAGCAGGTCCGCGGACAGCGTCCCGGTGAACAGGAAGGACCCCTCTCTCCCCACTGCTCGCAGGCTCGCAGCGGGCCCCGGACGGAGCCGCCGACCTGCTGCTGGCCGCCCGGTCCGCCCCACCTGCGTGGGGCGGACCGGGTACGTGCCGACTACGCCCGCGGCTTCTCGCGGATCTCGAAGGTCTCGATCACGTCGTCGACCTTGATGTCGTTGAACGACCCCAGGCCGATACCGCACTCGTAGCCCTCGCGGACCTCGGTGACGTCGTCCTTGAACCGCCGCAGCGACTCCACCGACAGGTTGTCGGCGACGACGACGCCGTCCCGGACCAGCCGGGCCTTGGAGTTCCGGACGATCGTCCCGCTGCGGACCAGGGAGCCCGCGACGTTGCCGATCTTCGGCACCCGGAAGACCTCGCGGACCTCCGCCGTGCCGAGCTGGACCTCCTCGTACTCCGGCTTGAGCATGCCCTTGAGGGCCGACTCGATCTCCTCGATCGCCTGGTAGATGACCGAGTAGTACCGGACGTCGACGCCCTCGCGGTTGGCGAGCTCGGTGGCCTGGCCCTCGGCCCGGACGTTGAAGCCCAGGACGATGACGTCGTCGGCCAGCGCGAGGTCGATGTCGCTCTTGGTGATCGACCCGACGCCGCGGTGGATGACGCGCAGCGAGACGTCGTCGCTCACCTCGATCTTCATCAGGGCCTCCTCGAGCGCCTCCACGGTGCCCGAGTTGTCGCCCTTGATGATCAGGTTGAGCTGACGGTTCTCCTTCAGCGCCGCGTCGAGGTCCTCCAGGCTGATCCGCTTGCGCATCGAGGCGTTCTGCGCGTTGCGGATGCGGGCCTGGCGCCGGTCGGCGATCTGCCGGGCGACGCGGTCCTCCTCGACGACGAGGAAGGTGTCACCGGCACGCGGCACCGAGGTGAGGCCGACGACCTGCACCGGACGCGCGGGCAGCGCCTCCTTGAGCTTGTTGCCGTGCTCGTCGAGCAGCGACCGGACGCGGCCGTAGGCGTCGCCGGCCACGATCGAGTCGCCCTGGCGCAGCGTGCCGCGCTGGACCAGCACCGTGGCCACGGGGCCCCGGCCCTTGTCCAGCTTGCCCTCGATGACCACGCCCTGCGGGTCCTGCTCGGTGTTGGCGCGCAGGTCCAGGGAGGCGTCGGCGGTCAGCAGGATCGCCGCGAGCAGGTCGTCGATGCCCTGACGGGTGGTCGCGGAGACGTCGACGAACATCGTGTCGCCGCCGTACTCCTCGGCCACCAGCCCGTACTCGGTGAGCTGCTGGCGGATCTTGGCGGGGTTGGCCCCCTCCTTGTCGATCTTGTTGACCGCGACCACGATCGGCACGTCGGCGGCCTGGGCGTGGTTGAGCGCCTCGACCGTCTGCGGCATGACGCCGTCGTCGGCGGCGACCACCAGGACGACGATGTCGGTCACCTTCGCCCCACGGGCACGCATCGCGGTGAACGACTCGTGACCCGGGGTGTCGATGAAGGTGATCGGACGCTCCTCGTCCTCCAGCTCGGTGACGATCTGGTAGGCGCCGATGTGCTGGGTGATGCCACCGGCCTCGCGCGCCACCACGTTGGTGTTGCGGATGGCGTCGAGGAGCTTGGTCTTCCCGTGGTCGACGTGACCCATGACGGTCACGACCGGCGGACGGATGTTCCAGTCCTCCTCGTCGCCCTCCTCGTCGCCGAAGGTGAGGTCGAAGTCGGACAGCAGCTCGCGGTCCTCGTCCTCGGGGCTGACGACCTGGATGACCCAGCCGATCTCGGCACCGAGCAGCTGCAGCGTCTCGTCGTTGACCGACTGCGTCGCGGTGACCATCTCGCCCAGGTGGAACAGGGCGGTGACCAGCGCGGCCGGCTGGGCGCCGATGCGCTCGGCCAGGTCGGTCAGCGAGGCGCCGCGCGGGAGCCGGACGGTCTGCCCGTTGCCCCGCGGCAGGGTGACGCCGCCCATGCTGGGCGCCGCCATCGAGTCGAACTCCTGACGCCGCTGCTTCTTGCTCTTGCGGCCGCGGACGGGACCGCGACCACCGGGACGGCCGAAGGCACCCGCGGTGCCCGCACCCGAGCCACCGCGACCGCGGCCACGGCCACCGCCGCCACCACCACGGAAGCCACCGCCGGCCGGGGCGCCTGCACCGGGCGCGCCGCCACCGCCGCCGGGACGGAAACCGCCGCCGCCGGGACCACCCGGACGGCCGCGGCCGCCGGGACCACCGGGACCGCCACCGGGACGGCCGGCACCGGCCGGACGCGGCGGCATCATGCCGGGGGAAGGCCGCTGCGGCATCATGCCCGGGTTCGGGCGCGGACCGCCGGGACCGGCCGCCGGGCGCGGACCGCCGGCACCGGGACCCGGACGCGGGCCGCCGGGGCCCGGACGGGGACCGCCGGCACCGGGGGCCGGACGGGGACCGCCGGCACCGGGACCCGGACGCGGGCCACCGGCCGCGGGGCCCGGACGCGGGCCACCGGCCGCCGGGCCGGGACGCGGCGCGCTGCTGAAGGGGTTGTTGCCCGGGCGCGGAGCCGGGCGCGGACCCGGCCGCGGGCCACCGGGGCCACCCTGACCACCGGCCGGGGCACCGGGCCCCGGACGGGGGGCGCCGGCCGCCGGGCGCGGACCCGGGGCCGGAGCACCCGGACGCGGGCCGGTCGGAGGCTGCTGGGCCGGGGCGGGCGCCGGCGCCGAGGCGGCCGGTGCCTGCGGAGCGGGCGCCGCCGGGCGCGGACCCGGAGTGGGCGCGCCGGGACGCGGACCCGCGGCCGGGCGGGGACCCGGGGCCGGGGCACCCGGGCGCGGGCCGGGCTGGCCGGCAGGCGCGGCGGGAGCCGCCGGGGCCGACGGCGGCTGCGCGGCGCGGGCCTGCGGAGCCGGAGCGGCAGGCCGGGGACCCGGCGTCGCGGGACGGGACGGGGCGGGGGCCGGGGCGGCGCTGCCGCCGCCGGTGCTCGCACCGAGGGCCTCCCGGAGCCGCCGGGCCACGGGGGCCTCGACGGTCGAGGAGGCGGACTTCACGAACTCGCCCTGCTCCTTGAGCTTGGCGAGCACGGTCTTGCTGTCGACACCGAACTCCTTGGCGAGTTCGTGTACGCGGGCTTTGCCTGGCACGGATCTCCTCTTGGTGAGGCCGGCGGCTCGCCCGCTCGACCTCGTCTTTAGTGGTGCATGGTCATCGTGGGGACTTCACTGCTGGCTCATCCGACGACGTCCTGCTCTCGACGTGCGGGCCGGTCTGGTACCGGCCCGACTGTGCAACTGCGGTCTGTCGTTCGTCATCGCCCGGCCCGGCCCCGCCTCCCGGGCGCCCCGCGGGGGGTGCGCCGAGGACGTGGGCCCGGAGCGGACCGACCTCCACCGGGGTGCTGCAGCGCAGCGCCCGGGGGAAGGCCCGGCGTCGTTCCGCTGCGGCGAGGCACTCCGGTGTGGGGTGCAGCGACGCTCCCCGGCCGGGGAGCACCCGACGTGCGTCCGGGACCAGGGCCCCGTCGGCGACGACGACACGCAGCAGATCGGTGACCGGAGCGCGTTTCCGGCAGCCCACGCACGTGCGCACCGGGATCGACGTTCCGTCCACCCTGAACTCTAGCGCGCGGGCGGCCGCGGGTGTTCCGCACTCCGGCCGCCACCCACCCGACCGGGACGGTGTCCTGCGCCACCCCCCGCGCCGGGACGGCCCCCGGCACCGGCGCGCACCGGCGGCGGGCCCGACCGCAGCGGCGGACGGCCCACGCCCGGGGACGGCTCGGCGTCGGCCGGCTGGGCGTCGCTGCGGATGTCGATCCGGCAGCCGGTCAGCCGGGCGGCCAGGCGGGCGTTCTGGCCCTCCTTGCCGATGGCCAGCGACAGCTGGTAGTCCGGGACGACCACGCGCACGGCCTTGGACTGCGGGTCGACCAGCTGGGCGCTGCTGACGCGGGCCGGGCTCAGCGCGGAGGCGACGAAGGTGGCCGGGTCGTCGGACCAGTCGACGATGTCGATCTTCTCGCCGTGCAGCTCACTCATGACGTTGCGCACCCGCTGCCCCATCGGCCCGATGCAGGCGCCCTTGGCGTTCAGCCCCGGCACCGACGTCCGGACGGCGATCTTGGTGCGGTGCCCGGCCTCGCGGGCCACCGAGACGATCTCCACGCTGCCGTCGGCGATCTCCGGCACCTCGAGGGCGAACAGCTTGCGCACCAGGTTGGGGTGGGTGCGGGACACGGTCACCTGCGGGCCGCGGAAGGTGCGCGTCACCGAGACGACGTAGGCCTTGACGCGGGTGCCGTGGGTGTAGACCTCGCCGGGCACCTGCTCGGCGGCCGGCAGGACCGCCTCGACCTTGCCGATGTCGATCATCACCACGCCGCTGGCGTTGCGCCGCTGGTCGGCCTGGACGATGCCGCTGACGATGTCGCCTTCCTTGCCGGCGTACTCGCCGAAGGTCTGCTCGTGCTCGGCGTCGCGCAGCCGCTGCACGATGACCTGCTTGGCGGTGCTGGCCGCGATCCGGCCGAAGTCGGAGGGGGTGTCGTCCCACTCGCGGACGACCTCGCCGTCGGCGCCCAGCTCCTGGGCCAGGACGGCCACCTCGCCGGACTTCCGGTCGACGTGCACGCGCACGTGCTTGGCCGCGCCGTCGGCGTGCCGGTACGCGGTCACCAGGGCCGTCTCGATGGCCTCGATGACCGTGTCGGCCGGGATGCCCTTCTCGCGCTCGACCGCCTTGAGAGCGGTCACGTCGATGTTCACTGTCCTCCTCCACCGCCGTCCCCGGCGCGGTGCGCCGGGGCAGCGGGGTCGTCCGTGCTGTCGTCGTCGATGTCGTCGATGTCGATGTCGTCGTCGGGCCCGAGGTCGTCGGTCCCGGTGTCCTGCGGCTCGCCCGGCTCGTCGTGCCGGCCGAACTCGACCTGCACCCGCCCGGTACCCAGCTCCGCCCACGGCACCTGCCGGGGGGTGGGCGGCCGCTTCTTCGCGCCCGGCTTGCCCTTGGCCTCCACGGCCAGCGTCACGCCGTCCGCGTCGACCGCCAGCACCCGGCCGGTGACCTGCTCGACCGAGCCGGCCGGGCCGACCCCCACCGCGACCAGCCGGCCGGTGTTGCGCCGCCAGTGCCGCGCCTCGGTGAGCGGCCGGTCGACCCCGGGGCTGGTGACCTCGAGCACGTACGGCGCGCGGCCGAGCTCGCCGTCGTTGTCGTCCAGGGCCGCGGAGACCGCGCGGCTGACCTCGGCGACGTCGTCGAGGCTGACCCCCTGGTCGCGGTCGACGACGACGCGGACGACGCTGCGCCGGCCGGCCGGGGTCACGACGAGCTCCTCGAGGTCGTAGCCGGCGGCGGCGACGACCGGTTCGATCCAGCCGGCCAGCCGGCTGGTGGCGGGGTCGGGACGTCGGGTGGTGGACACGGGGCTCCCTCCCTGACTCGCCTGCGCCGGGGCAGGGTGCTCGCGGCCGGCTCCCGGGACGGGAGCGCCGCGCCCGCCGGGCACCCGGCGCGGGGCCGGGCCTCTCCGGGCGAAGGGTCAGGCTACCGCCCGGCGGCGGGAGCCGGGACCGCACGCCGGGAGCGGGACCGGGGACGCCACGCACCCCCGGCGGCTCCCCGCCCGGCCGCGCGCGGGCTGGAAGGATGAGGGCGATGGCGTCGATCCCCGCTCCCGGCCCCTCGGGGTTCTCCCGGCGCGCCTTCCTCGCGGGCACCGCCGGGCTGGCGCTGGCGGTCGCCGGGTGCACCTCCGGCGACGACGGCGGCGCTCCCCCGGTGACCCCGGCCCAGGCCGACCAGCTGGCCGGTCAGGTGGCGGTGCAGGAGGCGCTCGTCGCCGCCTACGGCGCGGCCACGGCGGCCGACCCCGCCCTGGCCGCGGGGATCGGTGCGCTCGCCGGCCAGGCCGGCGAGCAGCTGGACCGGCTGCGCGCGGCCGCGCCCGGCGCGACGTCGTCGTCGGCCGGTCCGGCACCGGCTCCCGGCCCCGACGTGCGGGGCTGGCTGCGGGCCCAGGTCGGGACGGCGGCGGCCGCGCACGAGCAGGCCTGCGTCGACCAGGCCGGGCCGCGGGCGGCGCTGCTGGGGTCGATCGCCGCGGGACTGCGCGGGCACGAGGCGGCGCTGGCGTGAGCGGGGAGGCCGGACGTGGCTGACGAGGGCACCGGCGGGCAGGACGAGGCGACCGAGGAGGCCGCGCTGCAGGAGGCCTTGGCCGCCGAGCACGCCGCGGTGTGGGGCTACGGCGTCGTCGGCGCCGCCCTGCCGCCGGCGGACCGCGACGCGGCGGTCACCGCCGAGAACGCGCACCGCGACGTCCGGGACCGGGTGGCCGGCCTGCTCGACGGGCGCGGCGCCGACCCGGTCGCCACCGAGGCCGGCTACGCCCTGCCGTTCCCCGTGCTCTCCCCCGTCGACGCGGCCGCCCTAGCGGTCGTGCTGGAGGACGGCACGAGCGCGGCGTGGGTGCGGGTGCTCGACCGGTCGGTGGCCTCCGACGTGCGGCAGCTGGCGGTGGTCGAGCTCGGCGCCGCCGAGGTCCGCGCCGTGGCCTGGCGGGCGGCGGCCGGCCAGGTCCCGCTCACCCGGGCCCTGCCCGGGCTCGCGGAGGGCTGAGTCCCCGGTCCTGACGCGCGGTTGAGAGCGCGTCGCCAGCGGGCCGCAAGCTGACCGCAAGGGCGCGGTCCGACGCTGCGGTCAGCACCGGGGCGACACCGAGACCCCGGGACGGCGTCCGCAGGAGGACCGACCCATGACCGCCACCACCGCCACCACCCCCACCACCGGCACCCCCGCCACCGGCACCGCCCCCGCCGGCACCCAGCTGGACCTGCCCGGGCAGACCCACGTCGCCGAGGGCCCCAACGACCTGAGCGGGATGTACGTGGCCCACCACGCCTTCCGCCGCGACCTGGCCGCCTTCGCCCGCGCCGCGGAGCGCACCCCCGTCACCGACGGCGAGTCCTGGCGGGCGCTGGCCGCCCGCTGGCAGCGGTTCGCGAAGGTCCTCCACCACCACCACACCGTCGAGGACACGACGCTGTGGCCGCAGCTGCTGGAGCTCGCCGACGCCGCCGGGGATCCGCAGGCCCGGGAGACGCTGGAGGCGATGGAGGCCGAGCACGCGCTGATCGACCCGCTGCTGGAGGCCTGCGCCGCCGGCTTCGGGGCGATGGCCACGACACCCGGCGAGGACGTCCGCGCGGAGCTCGCCCGGCAGACCGCCGCGGCCCGCGACAGCCTCACCGAGCACCTGCGCCACGAGGAGACCGAGGCCCTGCCGCTGGTCCAGCGGGTGCTGCCGGCCGAGGGCTGGGCCCGGGTGGAGGAGGCGGCCGGCAAGGGCGGCAGCCTGTCCGACCTCGCGTTCCTCATCCCGTGGGCGGCGCAGGGCCTCCCCCGCGCGGCGACCGACCGGGCCTTCGCCGCCGCCGGGCCGGTGTTCCGGCTGGTCCTGAAGCTGTTCGGCGGCCGGTTCGCGCGCGCCGAGGCGGTCGCGTTCCGGCACGCCTGAGCGCTCAGCCCAGCGACCCCAGGAAGGCGTCGGTGACGGCGACGGCGGTGCTGCTGGACTGCCCGCCCTCGACGAGGACGGCGAACGCGATGTCCCCCTGCGGGCCGGCCAGCTGGAAGCCCATGAACCAGCCGTGCGCGTCGGGCGGGGTGTTGCTGCCGTACTCGGCGGTGCCGGTCTTGCCGTACACCTCGCCGTCGTCGGCCAGCGCGGTGGCGGTGCCGGTCAGCACGACCTGGCGCATCATCGGCCGCAGCTGGTCGAGCACCGCCGGGCCGGGGCCGGCCGGGGCCTCCCCCGCCGGCTCGGCGCCGACGACCTCGACGGGCGGGGCCGGGGTGCCGCTGGCGATTCCCGCGGCGACCAGCGCGAGGGCCACCGGGCTCATCAGCACCTGCCCCTGGCCGATCGCGTTGGCCGCCTTGGTGGTGCCGGTGCTGTCGGCCGGCACGCTGCCGCTGAACAGGCCGACCGGCAGCTGCCAGTCGCTGCCCACGCCGTAGGACGCCGCCGCCTCGGCCAGCGCCGGGTCGGGCAGCTGCAGCCCCTGCTGGATGAAGGTCGTGTTGCACGACTCGGCGAAGGCCTCGGTGAAGGGCACCGTGCCCAGGTCGAACTGGTCCTGGTTCTCGAACTCCCGGCCCTCCACCACCGTCGTCCCCGGGCACGGCACCGGGGTCTCGGGGGTGAGCGCGCCGGCGGTGAGCAGCGCGGTCGCCGTCATCGCCTTCATGCTCGAGCCGGGCGGATACTCCCCGGTCAGCGCGTTGGCCGGGACGGCGGCCTCGTTGGACGAGACGGCGAGCACCTCGCCGGTGCCCGGCCGCACGACGACCAGGTGCGTGGGCAGCTGCTGCTGGGCGACGGCGGCGTCCGCGGCGTTCTGCAGCAGGGGCACGATCGGCGTCTGCACCGGGGTGCCCGGCACCGGCGCGACGGTCGCCACGGGAAGGCCCTCGTGGCCGGCGGCCTCGTCGGTGCTCACCACCTGGACCTCGAAGCCCGGGGTGCCGGTGAGCTGCTCCTGCAGCGCCCTCTGCAGGCCCGACAGGCCGAGCTGGTCGCCGGCGGCGTACATCGGGTCGCCGTCGTCGGTGGCCTCGTCCAGCACCTCCTGCGTCGCGTCGCCGACCCGGCCGAGCAGCGCGGTGGCGAAGCGTGCGGTGGGCGCCAGCAGGCGGGTGCTGGTCGGGAAGACCGCTCCCGGGAGGTCGAACACCTGGGCGCGGATGGCCTCGAAGTCGGGCCGGCGCAGCGTGATGACCGGCACGAACTGGCCCGGCGGAGCGGCCTGGACGTCGGCCTGGATCTCCTCGGCCGGGATGCCGGTGGCCGCCGACAGCGCCGCCGCCAGCCCCACCAGGTCGGTGACCTGGCCGGGGTCGACGCCGACGTTCACGACCTCGGTCGGGGTGAAGATCGGCGCGCCGGAGGCGTCGGTGACGGCCGCCCGCTCGGGCAGGGTGCGGGTCAGCTCCAGGCGCTGGCCCTCGTCGAGCTCCGGGTGCACGATCGAGGGCTGCGCGACGACCTCCCAGCCGTCGTCGGTGGAGCGCAGGTCGAGGGTGGCGTCGTAGGTCCAGCTGGGCGCCGCGGCGAGGTCCCAGGTGGCGGTCCAGCCGACCGTCGCGGTCTCGTCCTCGACGGCGACGTCGCCGAGCTCGGCGGCCAGGACGGCGCCGGGCAGGTCCGCGGCGGTCTGGTCGAGCAGCGCGGTGGCCGCGTCGGGGTCGCTGGTGGCCCCGGCGGCGCCCGCCAGATCACCGCCGGCCCAGTCGTCGAGGAACTGCTGGGCGGCCGCGCGGACGTCGTCGGTCGGGTCGTCGGCGGAGCACGCCGCGAGCACCGGCACCGCCAGCAGGCCGACCGTCGTGAGCAGGACCGGGAGCCGTCGTACCGCCACGGACGACAGCCTCCCAGACCGGTGCCCCGCGGGAGGGGAGGCCGCCTCAGAAGAGGACGCTGGCGTACCGCCCGACCTCGCGGAAGCCGACCCGGGCGTAGGCCGCCCGCGCCGGCGCGTTGTAGTCGTTGACGTAGAGGCTGACCACGGGAGCGATGACCGACCGGGCGTACTCGACGACGGCGGCGGTGCCGGCGGTGCCGATGCCGCGACCGCGCGCCTCGGGCGCCACCCACACGCCCTGGATCTGGCAGGCCGCCCGGGAGACGGCGCCGATCTCGGCCTTGAACAGCACCCGGCCGTCCTCGATCCAGGCCAGCGACTGACCGGCGCGCACGAGGTCGGCCACCCGGGCGCGGTAGGAGGCGCCGCCGTCGGAGCGCAGCGGGCTGACCCCGACCTCCTCGGTGAACATCGCGATCGCGGCCGGCAGCAGCACCTCGAGCTCCGAGGAGTGCACCGGGCGCACCCGCGGCTCCGGGGCGACGGCCGGCGGGCCCTCGATGGCCAGCAGCGGCTGCTGCGGCCGGTGGTCGCGGGCCGGCCCCCAGTGCGGGGCCAGCAGCTCCCACAGGGGGGCGACCGCGCCGGCGGGGCCGACGATCGTCGAGCAGCGCCGCCCGGCGCGCCGGGCGCGGTCGGCGAACGCCGCGGCCGCCGCCTGCTCGCAGCCGGGCAGGGCGAACGGGATCAGGTTCCCGCCGGCCAGGCACACGGCGTCGAGGTCGCGGCCCGTCCCCGTGCCCCACAGCGGGGCGCCGAGGGTCGCCGGGCGGGTGCCGGCGACCTCGACGCGACCGGCGATGACGCAGGCGGCCACGGGGTCGGTGTCCAGCAGCCGGCGGACGGCGGCCTCGTCACGTTCGTCGAGGACGCGGGCGGGGGCGGTCCGGAGCACCGGCGGGGTCAGCTGACGGTGACGACGGGCGATCCGGTGGGGACGCCGTCACCGGCCTGCTCGGCGGCCGGCATCTCGGCGGCCAGGCGCATGGCCTCCTCGATGAGGGTCTCCACGATCTGCGACTCGGGCACGGTCTTCACGACCTCGCCCTTGACGAAGATCTGCCCCTTGCCGTTGCCCGAGGCGACGCCGAGGTCGGCCTCGCGGGCCTCGCCGGGACCGTTGACGACGCAGCCCATGACCGCCACCCGCAGCGGCACCTCCAGCCCGTCGAGCCCGGCGGTCACCTCGTCGGCGAGCTTGTAGACGTCGACCTGGGCCCGCCCGCAGGAAGGGCAGCTGACGATCTCCAGGCCGCGCTGGCGCAGGTTCAGCGACTCCAGGATCTGGGTGCCGACCTTGACCTCCTCCACCGGCGGGGCGGACAGCGAGACGCGGATGGTGTCGCCGATCCCCTTGCTGAGCAGGGCGCCGAAGGCGACGGCGGACTTGATCGTGCCCTGGAAGGCCGGCCCGGCCTCGGTGACGCCCAGGTGCAGCGGGTAGTCGCACTGGGCCGCCAGCAGCTCGTAGGCGCGGACCATGACCACCGGGTCGTTGTGCTTCACCGAGATCTTGATGTCGCGGAAATCGTGCTCCTCGAACAGCGAGCACTCCCACAGCGCGGACTCGACCAGCGCCTCGGGGGTGGCCTTGCCGTACTTGGCCAGCAGCCGCTTGTCGAGGGAGCCGGCGTTGACGCCGATGCGGATGGGGATGCCGGCGTCCTTGGCCGCCCGGGCGATCTCGCCGACCCGGTCGTCGAACTTCTTGATGTTGCCCGGGTTGACCCGGACGGCGGCGCAGCCGGCGTCGATCGCGGCGAAGACGTAGCGCGGCTGGAAGTGGATGTCGGCGATCACCGGGATCTGCGAGTGCCGCGCGATCTCCGGCAGCGCCTCGGCGTCGTCGGTGTCCGGCACCGCGACCCGCACGATCTGGCAGCCGGCCGCGGTGAGCTCGGCGATCTGCTGCAGGGTCGCGTTGACGTCGGCGGTCTTCGTCGTCGTCATCGACTGGACGCTGACGGGGAAGTCGCTGCCGACCCCGACGCCGCCCACGTCGAGCTGGCGGGTCTTGCGGCGGGGGGCGAGCACGGGCGGGGGCGCCGCGGGCATGCCGAGGCTGACGGGGAGCGCCATGCCCCGAGTATCCCCGTCCGCGCAGGCCGTCGCCGCGACGGAGACCGGCGGACTACTGGAGTGTGATCGGGTTGACGATGTCGGCGACCAGCAGCAGGCCCGACAGTGCCAGGAACAACCCGGCGACGACGTAGGCCACCGGCATCAGCCGGGCGATGTCGAACGGGCCGGGGTCGGGCCGGCCGCGCCAGCGGGCCACCGTCGACCGGGCCTTCTCGTACAGCGCCCCGGCCACGTGCCCGCCGTCCAGCGGGTAGATCGGCAGCAGGTTGAACAGGAACAGCACCAGGTTGACGCTGGCCAGCAGGCTCAGGAAGAAGCTGACCTTCTGCGCGGTGCTGAAGTCCTGGATGGCGAAGACCTCACCGGAGATGCGGCCCACGCCGACGACGCCGATCGGCCCGTTCTCGTCGCGCTCCTCGCCGAGGAAGGCCGCGCGGAACAGCTGCGGGATCCGCTCGGGGATCTCCACCAGCCGCTGGACCGAGTTCGAGACGATCATCCCGAAGTAGCCCGGGACGTCGGCGAAGGACTGCCGCGCCAGCTCGGCCGTGGGCGAGACACCCAGGTAGCCCGCGGTCGCGGTCTCGTCGCTGCCGGCCTCCACGTAGACGGTGTTGGCGATCGGCGTGACGGTCACGTCGCGCTGCTCGCCGTCCCGCTCGATGGTCAGCTGCAGCGGCTCCCCGGGGCTGTTGCGGATCGACTCCTGCACCGCCGTCCAGCTGTCGTAGGCGGTGCGGTCCAGCTGCTGCCCGTCGATGGCGACGATGGTGTCGCCGGGGCGCAGCCCGGCCGCCGCGGCCGGGCTCTGCTGGGGCAGCGCGCAGCCCGGCGTCCCCTCCTCGCACAGGGCGCCGGCGGCGGTGATCGGCACCGAGCACGGCTCCTCGGCGGTGGCGCTCTCGGCGCCCGCTGGCAGCACGCACGCGGGGACCTCGCGCACCGTCGTCGTCGCCACGCTGGTGCCGACGGCGGTCAGCACGATGGTGAAGAAGACGACGGCCAGGACCAGGTTGTGGAAGGGGCCGGCGAACATCACGATCACCCGCTGCCACCAGGGCTTGGCGTAGAACACGCGGCCCTCGTCGCCGGGACGGACGTCGTTGAGCGCCTGCCCGCGGACCTCGGCGATGAACTTCCGCATCCGGGTGGCGCGCTTGCTCTCGCCCTCCTCGGCCGGCGGGATCATGCCGACGATGCGGATGTAGCCGCCCATCGGGATGGCCTTGATGCCGTACTCGGTCTCCCCGCGGGTCCGCGACCAGAGCGTGGGGCCGAAGCCGACCATGAACTGCGGCACGCGCATGCCGAAGCGGCGCGCCCAGTAGAAGTGGCCGAACTCGTGGAAGCCGATGGAGAACAGCAGGCCGACCGCGAAGGCGACGATCCCGAGGACGGTCAGGAGGAACCCGCTCAGCTCAGCCTCCGGCGATGGCGGCGCGGGCGTGCTGCCGGGCCCACCGCTCAGCGGCCAGGACGTCGTCCACGCAGGTGGGAGCGCCGAGGTCCGGCGCGTCGTCGAGGGTACGCGCGACGAGGTCGACGATGCCGGGAAACGACAGCCGACCCGCCACGAACGCCGCGACCGCCTCCTCGTTGGCCGCGTTGTACAGCGCCGGCACCACTCCCCCGGCCTCGCCGGCCTGCCGGGCCAGCCGGACGGCGGGGAAGGCCCGGTGGTCCAGCGGCGCGAACTCCCAGGTGCTGGCGGTCGACCAGTCCAGCGCCGGCTGCACGTGCGGCAGCCGGTTCGGCCAGGCCAGGGCCAGGGCGATCGGCAGCCGCATGTCCGGCGGGCTGGCCTGGGCGATCGTCGCGCCGTCGGCGAAGGTGACCATCGAGTGCACGATCGACTGCGGGTGCACCACCACGTCGATGTCGGCGTAGGGGACGCCGAAGAGCAGGTGCGCCTCGATCAGCTCCAGCCCCTTGTTGACCAGCGTCGCGGAGTTGATCGTCACGACCGGGCCCATCGCCCAGGTGGGGTGCGCCAGCGCCTGCTCGACGGTGACACCGGCGAGCTCCTCGGCGCGCCGGCCCCGGAAGGGACCGCCGCTGGCGGTGAGCACCAGGCGGGCCACCTCACCCCGGTCGCCGCCGCGCAGGCACTGGGCCAGCGCCGAGTGCTCGGAGTCGACCGGCACGAGCTGGCCGGGCGCGGCCGCCGCGGTGACCAGGTCGCCGCCGGCCACCAGGGACTCCTTGTTGGCGAGGGCCACCGTGCGCCCGGCCGCCAGCGCGGCGAGCGTGGGGCCCAGCCCGATCGAGCCGGTGATGCCGTTGAGGACGACGTCGGCGGGGCGCGCCGCCAGCTCCTCGGCGGCCCGCGGCCCGGCCAGGATCTCGGGCAGCGCGTACTCCCCGCGCGCCCAGCCGCGCTGGGAGGCCGCGGCGTAGAAGGCGAGCTGGAGGTCCTGGGCGGCGGTCGCGCGGGCCACCGCGACGGTGCGGACGCCGAGCGCGAGCGCCTGCTCGGCCAGCTCGGCGATGTTGCCGCCGCCGGCGGCCAGCCCGGTGATGCGCAGCCGGTCGGGGTTCTGCTCGGCCACCGCGATCGCCTGCCGGCCGATCGAGCCGGTCGAGCCGAGGACGGTCACCTCGCGCGGCTCGCTCACGGAGTCACCGGTTCGCTCCCGCGGCGGGCTCCGCTCCTCGGTCGCCGGCGCTCCCTGCGATGCTCACCCGCCTGTCCGCTCACGGGCACATCCTCCCCGACCCGCCCGGGACTGGTGGGGTGCACCCCGCGCCCGGCTGGCAGGATGGGGGCGTGAGCGACCAGACCCACCGCGAGCGAGTCACCACGCACGACCCGGCGACCGAGCGGGTGAACCAGCCCAACCGCGAGGAGGCCGTGGTCCGGCGGGATGCCCACCCCGTCGACCACGAGCGCCCCGAGGACTGGGGCTGGCACGGGGAGACCGGCCGGCTGGGACGCATCGGCGCGGTCATCGCGATCCTCTGGACGCTGGCCTACCTGGTCGGCAACCACGAGGGCCGGGTCGAGGACCTGTGGATCGTCGGGCTCGTCCTCGTGATGATCCTGATCATGATCGCCGACTGGCGGCGCCGGAAGAACGCCTGGCGCGCGAAGTAGAAGGACCCCGCTGCCCCCCACCGTAGGCCGGGGCGCGAGGCTCGTGCCTACGTGGCGGTGACGCCGATCGCCAGGCCGATGAGGTAGGTCGCCCCGGCCGCCAGCGCGCCGAACAGCAGCTGCCGGCCGGCCGCGTACCACCACGGCCGGGGGGTGAAGCGCGACGAGAGCGCGCCGGCCAGCGCCAGGCCCGCCCCGCCGCACAGCAGCGCGACCCACAGCAGCGAGCCGCCCAGCAGGAACGGCAGCAGCGGCACGACCGCGCCCACCCCGAAGGTCAGGAACGACGAGATCGCCGCCGTCCGCGGCGAGGGCTTGTCCTCCGGGCTGACGCCCATCTCGGCGACCACGTGCAGCCGCAGCGCCGTCTCCGGATCGCGGGACAGCTGCCGGGCCACCTCCTCGGCGAGACCGGGCTCCACGCCGCGCACCCGCAGCATCTCCACCAGCTCGGCCAGCTCGCCCCGCGGGTTGCGCTCCAGCTCCCGCCGCTCCTTGGCGACCTCGAGGTCGAGCTGCTCGTTCTGGGTCTTCACCGACGTGTACTCGCCCAGCGCCATCGAGATGGCGCCGGCGACCAGGCTGGCCACCCCCGAGAGCACGATGGCCCGGGGGCCGGCCCCGCCACCGCCGACACCGGCGACCAGCGCCGTGTTGGTGACCAGCCCGTCCATCGCCCCGAAGACCGCCGCCCGCAGCCAGCCGCCGGAGACGTCGGCGTGGGTGTGCTCGTGGACCTCCGCGGGCGGGACGGCGTCGGTGCCCGCCGTCACTCGTCGGCCTCGGCGCCGAGCGCGACCGGCGGCTCCGCGCACGGGGTCGGCGTGGCGACCGTGGCGGCGAGGACCCCGTCCTGCTCACCCCTCGCAGGCTCGGGGCCAGCCTCGGGACGGGCCCACATGTCGGCCGCCGCCAGCTGGCCGCAGGCGCCGTCGATGTCCTGGCCGCGGGTGTCGCGCACCGTCGTCGGCACGCCCGCGGCGCGCAGCCGCGCGACGAACTCGCGCTGGGCCGGCAGCGGGCTGGCGTCCCACGGGCTGCCCGGCGTGGGGTTGAGCGGGATGAGGTTCACGTGCGCGCGGCGGCGGGCGAGCAGCCGGCCGAGCAGATCGGCCCGTTCCGGCTGGTCGTTGACGTCGCGGATCAGCGCGTACTCGACCGAGTAGCGGCGGCCGGTGCGCTCGGCGTAGGCGTCGGCGGCGGCCACGACCTCGGCCACCTTGTACCGGGTGTTGATCGGCACGAGGGTGTCGCGCAGCTCGTCGTCCGGCGCGTGCAGGCTGACCGCGAGCGTGACCGCCAGCCCCTCCTCGGTGAGCTTCCGGATGCCGGGCACGACACCCACCGTGGACACGGTGATCGACCGCTGGGACAGGCCCAGCCCGTAGGGCGCCGAGCCGGTGAGGGCGGCGAGGGTGGTGCGCACGCGGGCGTAGTTGGCCAGCGGCTCCCCCATGCCCATGAAGACGACGTTGCTCAGCCGGCCCGGACCGCCGGCGATCTCCCCGTTCGCCATGGCCGCGGCCGCGGCCACCGCCTGCCCGATGATCTCGGCGGCGGACAGGTTGCGGGTCAGGCCGCCCTGGCCGGTCGCGCAGAACGGGCAGGCCATGCCGCAGCCGGCCTGGCTGGAGATGCACACGGTGGCCCGCTCCGGGTAGCGCATGAGGACGCTCTCGACCAGCGCGCCGTCGTGCAGCCGCCACAGCGTCTTCCGGGTGCGCCCGCCGTCGGCGGCCTGGTGCCGCACGGGGGTGAGCAGGCCGGGCAGCAGCGCGCCGGACAGCGCCTCGCGGGCGGCGGCCGGGACGTCGGTCATCTGCGCGGGGTCGGTGATCCCGCGGTAGAAGTGCCGGGCCAGCTGGTCGGCGCGGAAGGCCGGCTGCCCGAGCTCGGCGACCGCCGCACGGGCCTCGTCGCGGGTGAGGTCGGCGAGGTGGCGCGGCGGCTTGCCGCGGCGGGGGGCGTCGAAGACCAGGGGCAGGGCAGTCATGGCGTCTCCCATGCTCCCACTAGCGTGCCGCTGGTGACCGACGCCGAGAGGGAACTCACCTCCCCCGAGCCGGTGCTCGACGTCGTCGGGGTCGGCCCGTGGGAGGGGCCGTGGCCGGCCGATCCGCGCTACGACCCCGAGCTGCTGGCCGGCGGCGACCGGCGCAACGTCGTCGACCGGTACCGCTACTGGACCGTCGAGGCGATCGTCGCCGACCTCGACCGGCACCGGCACCCCTTCCACGTCGCCATCGAGAACTGGCGGCACGACCTGAACATCGGCACGGTCGTCCGCACCGCCAACGCGTTCCTCGCCGAGGCGGTGCACGTCGTCGGCCGCCGCCGGTGGAACCGGCGCGGCGCGATGGTCACCGACCGCTACCAGCACGTGCGCCACCACCCCGACGTCGCCGCGCTGGCCGCCTGGGCCCGCGCCGAGGGCCTGCCGCTGCTGGCCGTGGACAACCTGCCCGGCGCCTCCCCGCTGGAGACCGCGGCGCTCCCCCGCGCCTGCGTGCTGCTGTTCGGACAGGAGGGCAGCGGGCTGTCCGAGGAGGCCCGCACCGCCGCCGACGGCGTCCTGTCGATCGCGCAGTACGGCTCCACCCGCTCGATCAACGCCGGTGTCGCCGCGGGGATCGCCATGCACGCGTGGATCCGGCAGCACGCGGGGCCGCCACCCGCCGGGATCGCCGATCCCGGCGGCTCCGGCGGCTGACGGCGCCGGGATCGCCGATCTCGCCAGGAGAACCGGGCGCGGATGCGCCAAGCTGTCCCGTCATGAGCCGGCTCGCCGACGTGGACCTGTCCCTGCGCCTGGGCAAGCGCGAGGCCAAGGAGCAGCTCGCCGACGCGCAGCGCCGGCTGGTGCAGCTACGACTGCGCCTCGGCGGCCAGCTGGGCGGCGAGCTGGGCCCGCCGCTGTGCGTGCTGTTCGAGGGCTGGGACGCCTCCGGCAAGGGCGGTGCGATCAAGCGCCTGGTCGACGAGCTGGACCCCCGCCACGTGCGGGTCGCCCAGTTCGCCGCACCCACGCACGACGAGAAGCGGCACCACTTCCTCTGGCGGTTCTGGCCGGTGCTGCCGGGCTGGGGCGGGATGGCCGTGCTGGACCGCACCTGGTACGGCCGGGTGCTGGTGGAGCGGGTGGAGGGCTTCGCCTCCGAGGCGGCGTGGCAGCGGGCCTACGGGGAGATCGTCGACCTGGAGACGACGCTCGCGGCCGAGGGCACGATCCTGGTGAAGTTCTGGATGCACGTCTCCCCCGAGGAGCAGCTGCGCCGGTTCGAGTCCCGCCGCGACGACCCGCTCCGGGCCTGGAAGCTCACCGACGAGGACTGGCGCAACCGCGACAAGCGCGCGGCCTACGAGGCCGCGGTCGAGGAGATGCTCGACCGCACCGACACCCCGGCCGGCCGGTGGCACGTCGTGGCGGCGGAGGACAAGCGGTGGGCGCGGGTGTTCGTCGTCCGCACGGTGTGCGAGGCGATCGAGGCTGCGCTGGCGGCGCGCGGCATCGACCCGGACCTGCCGCCGGCCCGGGCGTGACGGGCGGGCCCCTGGTCCACCTCGTCGAGCCCGCCGACTGGCGGGCGGCGCTGTCGGCCGGCGAGCTGCGCCCGCCGTCCCTCGCGGCCGCGGGCTTCGTGCACCTGTCCACCCCCGCGCAGGTGCACCTGCCCGCCCAGCGGCTGTACCCGGGGCGGCGGGACCTCGCGCTGCTCGTCGTCGACCCGGCGCGGCTGACCGGTCCGGTGCGCTGGGAGCCCGGCGTGCCCGGCGACCCGGACGGCGAGCGCTTTCCGCACCTGTACGGCCCGCTGCCGACGTCCGCGGTCGTCGCCGTCGTCCCCTGGCGCCCGCCGGTCGAGCCCGTCCTGCCGGCGCCGGGCGACCGGCTCGGCCGCACCCTCGCCGCCCTCTGGTCGCTGCCCGTGCGCCGCGCGCCCGAGGTGCGCGACGTGCCCGGCGGCGTGGCGGTGGTCGACCGCCGGTTCCCGCACTCGCGCGACGACAACCGGCTGCTGCTCACCGCGCCGGTCGGGACGGACGACGCGGCGCGGGCCGAGGTGGTCGCCGCCACGGCCGGCGAGGTGGCCGCCGACGCCGGCTGGGTGGTGCGCGCCGCCGCGCTCTGCTGGCCGGGCGCCGACGCCGTCGCCGCGGAACTGCGCACCCGAGGCTGGCGGGCGGAGGAGCTCCTGCTGATGGCCGGCCCGGCGCGCCCGCTCCCCGGCGGGGAGCCGGCGGAGATCGTCGAGCAGCGCGAGGTGCACCCGCTGTGGGACCGGACGTGGCGGCAGGAGCTGCCCCCGCACCTGCCCGACCTCGACGAGGTCGTCGCCCAGCTGATCGCCCGGGAGCACCGGGCCGACCAGGTGGCGGCGGTGACCGACGTCGCCGTCCGGGAGGCCGGTCAGGTGGTGGCGGCCGGGCAGCTGCGGGTGGACGGCGCGACCGCCACGGTGGAATCGGTGATGACCGATCCGGTGGCGCGCGGGCGCGGTCACGCCCGGGCGGTCCTCGCCCGGCTGGTCACGCTGGCCGCCGAGGCCGGCTGCGACCTGGTGGCGCTGGAGGCCGACGCGCAGGACTGGCCGCGGCACTGGTACGCCCGGCACGGGTTCGCCGTCGTCGGGTCGCTCTGGGACGTCGCCGCCCCCGCCCTGCCTCAGGCGGGTGCGACCCAGGAGAGCAGCAGGTAGGCCGCGACCGCCGAGGGCAGCAGCGAGTCCAGCCGGTCCATGATGCCGCCGTGGCCGGGCAGCAGGGTGCCCATGTCCTTGATGCCGAGGTCGCGCTTGATCAGGGACTCCCCCAGGTCGCCGAGGGTGGAGGTGACCGCGAGGGCCACCCCGAACAGCACGCCGCCCCACCACGGCCCGTCCAGCGCCAGGGTGACCACCGGGGTGGCCACCGCCACGCAGGCCAGGACCGATCCGGCCATGCCCTCCCAGGACTTCTTCGGGCTGACCGAGGGCGCCATCGGGTGCTTCCCGAACAGCACGCCGGCGGTGTAGCCGCCGACGTCGTTGCCGACCACCGTGCCGATGAACAGCAGCACGCGGGTGGCGCCGTCGTCGGGGACGAGAAGGAGCACGCAGAAGCCGGCGAGGAGCGGGACGTAGAGGGCGACGAGGACGCCGGTCGTGGCGTCCCGCAGATAGCCCTCGGGCCCGTCGCCGAGCCGCCACAGCAGCACGGCCAGGACGGTCAGCAGGAAGCCGACCACCAGTCCCGTGGGCCCGCGGGTCCAGGCAAGCGCGAACATCGCCACGGTGCCGACCATGACCGGCACGAGCGGCGGTGCCGCGTCGCCGGCGCGCAGCGCGCGGGTGAGCTCCACGACCCCCAGGAGGATGGCGCCGCCGATCACCAGCAGGAACGCCGGCCGGTAGATCAGCAGCGAGGCGAGCACCAGCGCGCCCAGGGCGAGGCCGACGCCGATGGCGGCGACCAGGTTCCGCCCGGCCCGGCTCCCGCCCGCCTTCGGCGGATCCGCCGGGACCGGCACCGCCTCGGCCGGCGGCACCGCCATCTCGGCGGTCGGCACGGCCATCTCCGCGGTCGCGGGGGCGGTGTCCTGCTCGGCCGCGGGCACGTCGACGGCCGAGCGGTCGGCGGCCGGCGGGGCCGGGGCGCCGACGACCGGCAGCGGGCCGGTGCCGCCGTCGTCCGGGCGGCCGGCCCACGGCTCGGCCAGCCGCGCGGCCGGGCGCCGGGGCCCGGGGCGGTCGGGACCGCGGTCGGGTGTCATGGGCGGGGAGAGCAGGCGGCTCAGACCTCGAGCAGCTCGGTCTCCTTGTTCTTCATCGCCTCGTCGACGTGCGCGACGTGCTGGGCGGTGAGGTCGTCGAGCTCCTTCTCCGCGCGGCGGACGTCGTCCTCGCCGGCCTCGCCGTCCTTGGCGATGCGGTCGAGCTCGTCCTTCGCGCGGCGGCGGATGTTGCGGATGGCGACCTTGGCGTCCTCGCCCTTGGCCCGGGCCACCTTGACCAGGTCGCGCCGGCGCTCCTCGGTGAGCTGCGGGAACACCACGCGGATGATCTGGCCGTCGTTGGTGGGGTTGACCCCCAGGTCGCTGTCGCGGATGGCCTTCTCGATGGCCGACAGCTGGCTGGTGTCGTAGGGCTTGATGACCGCCATGCGCGCCTCGGGCACGGTGATGGAGGCCATCTGGGGCACCGGGGTGGGCGCGCCGTAGTAGTCCACCAGGATCTTGTTGAACATGGACGGCGCGGCACGGCCCGTGCGGACCCCGGCGAGGTCGTCCCGGGCGACCGACAGGGCCTTGTCCATCCGCTCCTCGGCGTCGAGCAGGGTGTCGTCGATCACGGGTCTCTCCTCCTGCGGCGCGGCTGGGCCGTCGCCGTCCTCACGGTTCTCGGGCGCGGTCGGCTCCCGGCGCTCAGGCCGGGTCGCTGATCAGCGTCCCGATCCTCTCACCTGCGACCGCACGTGCGATGTTGCCGTCCTGCAGCAGGTTGAACACCACGATCGGCATGCTGTTGTCCATGCACAGGCTGATGGCGGTGGCGTCGGCGACCTTGAGCTGGTCGGCGAGCACGGTCGCGTAGTCCAGGTCGGTGTACATGGTGGCGGCGGGGTTGGTGCGCGGGTCGTCGTCGTAGACGCCGTCGACGCCGTTCTTGGCCATCAGCAGCACCTGGCAGCCGATCTCCAGCGCGCGCTGGGCGGCCACGGTGTCGGTGGAGAAGTAGGGCATGCCGGCGCCGGCGCCGAAGATGACCAGCCGGCCCTTCTCCAGGTGCCGGACGGCCTTGCGCGGGATGTAGGGCTCGGCGACCTGGCCCATGGTGATCGCCGTCTGCACCCGGGTCTCCAGGCCCACCTGCTCGCAGAAGGCCTGCAGGGCCAGGCAGTTCATGACGGTGCCGAGCATGCCCATGTAGTCGGCGTGCCGGCGGTCCATGCCGGCCTGCGAGAGCTCGGCGCCGCGGAAGAAGTTGCCCCCGCCGACGACGATGGCGACCTGGGTGCCGCCGTGCACCACCTCGGCCAGCTGCTCGGCGATGTTGGAGACGATGCCGGAGTCGACTCCGACCTTGCCGCCGCCGAAGGCCTCACCGGAGAGCTTCAGCAGCACGCGCTTGTAGCCCGCGCCGTCGGCGGGCTCGAAGGCGGTGGGCGCGGACAGGGGCGCTGTGGCCGGCTCGGTGGTCGGCGCGGCGGTGTCGGTCAACGGTCTTCCCTCGCTCGGCGTCGTTCGGTTGATCCTGCCGCACGTCGGCGGCGGCGGGCGCGCGGGAGCGGGCCCGGACACACCACCGGCCCCGTCCCTGCGGGGGACGGGGCCGGTGCTGCGGTGCCTTCGAGCCTGCGGCTCAGGCCTGGCCGACCTCGAAGCGGACGAACCGCTCCACGGTCAGGCCGGCCTCGTCGACGATCTGCTTGACCGTGCGCTTGGGCTCGGTGATCGACGGCTGCTCGAGGAGGACGAAGTCCTTGTAGTAGGCGTTGACCCGACCCTCGACGATCTTGGTGATCGCCTGCTCGGGCTTGCCCTCCTCCTTGGCGGTCTGCTCGGCGACCCGGCGCTCGGTCTCGACGGCCTCGGCCGGGACCTCCTCGCGGGTGAGGTACCGCGGGCGGGCGGCGGCGATGTGCATCGCCAGGCTGCGCGCGGCGTCCTCGCTGCCACCGCTGTACTGCACCGCGACACCGATCGCCGGGGGCAGGTCGGTGGCCCGCTTGTGCAGGTAGGTGGCGGTGGTGCCCTCGAAGACGGCGAAGCGGGACAGCACCAGCTTCTCGCCGATGCGGGCCGACTCGGCCTCGATCAGCGCGGCGACGGTGCGGCCGTCGACCTCGGTGGCCAGCAGCGCGTCGACGTCGGCCGGCCTCTGGGCCAGGACGACGTCGAGCAGCTGCTCGGCGAGCTTGACGAAGTCGGCGTTCTTGGCGACGAAGTCGGTCTCGCAGTCGAGCTCGAGCAGCGCGCCGTCCTTGCTCACCACGATGCCGTTGGTGGTGGAGCGCTCGAGGCGCTTGCCCACGTCCTTGGCGCCCTTGATGCGCAGGAGCTCGACGGCCTTGTCGAAGTCGCCCTCGGCCTCGGTGAGCGCCTTCTTGCAGTCCATCATGCCGGCGCCGGTGGCGTCGCGGAGACGCTTGACGTCGGCGGCGGTGAAGTCAGCCATGTCTCTTCCTCGGGAGTCTCGGTGCGGGGTGGGCGGGACGGCCCCCTCGGCCCCGCCGCGGGTGGCGGGGGGCCGGAGGGGGTCGTTCCTCAGCCGTTCTGGGCGCCCTGGGTGCCGGTCTCGGTGCTGCCGGTGGCGGGCACGCCCTCGACCGGGGCGACCTCCTCGGCGCTGACGGCCGGGGGCGCGACGGGGGTCTCGGGCAGCTCGGTGGCGCCCTGCTGACCGGTGAGCAGCTCGCGCTCCCAGTCGGCCAGGGGCTCGTCGCCACCGATGACCGGCTCGGCGCCGTCCTCGCGGCCGGCGTTGGCCTGCGCGGCCGAGCGGGCCATGAGGCCCTCGGCGACGGCGTCGGCGATCACGCGGGTGAGCACGGTGATGCTGCGGATCGCGTCGTCGTTGCCCGGGATCTTGTAGTCGACCTCGTCGGGGTCGCAGTTGGTGTCGAGGATCGCGACGACCGGGATGTTGAGCTTGCGGGCCTCGCCGACGGCGATGTGCTCCTTCTTGGTGTCCACGATCCAGATGGCGCTGGGCACCTTCTGCATGTCGCGGATACCGCCGAGGCTGCGCTCGAGCTTGGCCTTCTCGCGGGTCAGGCCGAGCTGCTCCTTCTTCGAGAGCGAGACCAGCACGCCGGTCTGCTCCATGTCCTCGAGCTCCTTGAGGCGCTGCAGGCGCTTGTGGACCGTCGAGAAGTTGGTGAGCATGCCGCCCAGCCAGCGCTGGTTGACGTAGGGCATCCCGACGCGCTGCGCCTGCTCGGCGACGACCTCCTGCGCCTGGCGCTTGGTGCCGACGAAGAGGATCGAACCGCCGTGCGCGACCGTCTGCTTGACGAACTCGTAGGCGTTGTCGATGTACCCCAGCGTCTGCTGCAGGTCGATGATGTAGATGCCGTTGCGCTCGGTGAAGATGAAGCGCTTCATCTTCGGGTTCCATCGGCGGGTCTGGTGCCCGAAGTGCACGCCGCTGTCGAGCAGCTGCTTCATGCTGACGACTGCCATGGTCGCAGCCTTCCTGTCTGCGCGCGGCCGCCCGGCGGCCGCGCTCGTCGGTTGACGCGGGCACCGGGTGGTGCGCCGCCCTGGCGTCCGCCGCGCCACCGACCCGGCACGGATGGCCGGGACCGAGGTGGCGACTGCCCCGCGACTGCGGGATGAGGACGCGCGAAGTCGACCCGCCGGAGCGGGTCGCACCGGCCAGCATACGCCAGCCGCGACGGGCCCTTCCCCAGCCGGTCGGGCGTCCACAGATGCCCCGGCACCAGGCCGTTCCCGCCCGCATCCGCGCAGGCTCGGCGCATGCGGTCCCGCCTGCTGCTCGCCGGCCTCCTGCTCGCCTGGGCGACTGCCGGGCCGTCGCCCGCGGCCGCGGCGCCCTCCGCTGCCGCGCCGGTCGCCGCGCTGTGGACCTCGCCGCTGCCCGGCGCCCCCGTCACCCGGCCGTTCGAGGCGCCGCCGTCCCCGTACGCGGCGGGGCACCGCGGCGTGGACCTCGCCGCCTCCCCCGGTGCCCCGGTACGGGCGGCCGGCGCCGGGGTCGTGGCCTTCGCCGGGATGGTGGCCGGGCGGCCGGTGGTCAGCATCGACCACGCCGACGGCCTGCGGACGACGTACGAGCCGGTGACGCCCTCGGTGGGCGCCGGCCGGACGGTGGCGCGCGGCGATCCGATCGGCGTGCTCGCCCGCGGGCACCTGGAGTGCCCCGTCGACGCCTGCCTGCACTGGGGCCTGCGCCGCGGCGAGGTCTACCTGGATCCCCTGGCGCTGCTCCGGCCACCGCGGGTGCGGCTGCTGCCATTTGTTACAGATGATTGACACAAGGGCTCCTCGGCCCCATCGTCTTGTGGCACATCTCTGATACAAGGAGCCGCCCAGTGAGCCTCCTCCTCACAGCTGTGCCGCTGGTACTGGTCGTCGTCGGCGGCCTCGCGCTGACCGCCCGCCGGTCGCCGGCCGGCGCCGCCCGCACCACGCCGCCCCGGTTGCGCGCGGTGGCGCGGACGACGACGGTCTGGCGGCTGGCCGGGCTCGGCGTCGGCCTCGTGGCAGCGGGGCTCGCCCTGGCGACCGGCGCGCTGGGCCGCGGGCTGCTGCTCGCCGCGCCCGCGCTGGCGCTGGGCGTCCTCGCCGGCGTGCTGATCGGCGAGCTGCGGGTGTCCGCGCCGGCGGCGGCCGTGCGCAGCGCGGCGCTGGAGGTCCGGCTGCTGCGGCACTACCTGCCCCGGCGGCTGGGGGTCACGGTCGGCGTCGCCGGCGCGCTGCTCGGCCTCCTGCTGGTGTGGACCACCGCGATGGGCTCCGCCGACGACCTCGGTCGTCCCGGCCGCTGGCTCACCGCCCGGTGCGGCGCGACGGTGGGTGAGGCCCGTGGTCCGTGGCCGGGCTCGTACTACTCCCTGCCGCTGGCGCTGCTCGTGGTCGCCGGCCTGGCCGCGGCGGGCTGGGCGCTGCTGCGGGTGACCCGCCGGCCGCGCCAGGGCGAGGACGACGCGGTGGACGACCTGCTGCGGGCCCGCTCCGCCGAGGCGGTCACCGCCGCGGCGGGCCTGCTGGTGTCGGTGCCGCTGGCCGGCGTCGCCGCGGTGGCGGCGAACGCGCTGGGCGGCATGGCATGCCTGGGGAGCTGGGCCGGGCCCGTGGCCGTCACGCTCGTCGCCGTCTCGCTGGCCGCCCTCAGCCTGGCCGCGACCTGCGCGGTGGCGCTCGCGGTGCCCTCCGGCGAGCGGCGCCGGGTACCCGTCGCGTGAGCGCCGGCCCCGGCGTCCGGGTGGTTGCCGCCGATCCGACACCGCCGTACGAGCAGCTGCGCCGGCAGTTCGCCGAGCTGATCGGCGCGGGCGTGCTCGACACCGGGGAGCGCCTGCCGCCGGTGCGGCAGCTGGCCGCCGACCTCGGGCTGGCGGTGGGGACCGTGGCCCGCACCTATCGCGAGCTCGAGGCCGCCGGCCTGGTGCAGTCGCGCCGGGGCGGCGGGACGCGCGTGGCGCCGACCCTCGGGCGGCGCAGCCGGGCCGAGGTGTCGCGGGCGCTCCTGGAGCACGCGGAGACCTACGTGCAGCAGGCGCGGCTGCTCGGGGCCGACGACGAGTCGCTGCGGGCGGCGGTGGAGACGGCCCTGGGGCGCCGGAGCTGAGTGGCCGACGTCGTCAGGCGAACACTCCGGCCCGACTCCGCGCCGCGGTCCGCTCCTCGCTCGTCCCTCGCTGCGATGCTCCCGCGGCCGTCGTCAGGCGAACACTCCGGCCCGACTCCGCGCCGCGGTCCGCTCCTCGCTCGTCCCTCGCTGCGATGCTCCGCGGCCGTCGTCAGGCGATGTCGGCGAGCTTGGTCCGCAGGTGCAGCACCGCCTTGGTGTGCAGCTGGCAGATCCGGCTCTCGGTCACCCCGAGCACCCGGCCGATGTCGGCCAGGGTCAGACCCTCGAAGTAGTAGAGGCTGACCACGACCTTCTCCCGCTCGGGCAGCTGCTCCACCGCGCGGGCGAGCAGCTGGCGGGCCTCCCCGTGCTCGGCCATCGCCTGCGGGTCCAGCGCGCTGGAGTCCTGCAGCGTGTCCACCAGCCGGGGCGCGCCGCCGTCGTCGTCGGTCAGCAGCTCGTCGAGGGCCACCACGTTGACCAGGGAGAGCTGGCCGAGGAACTTGCGGACGTCCTCGACGTCCATCTCCATCTCGGCGGCCACCTCCTCGTCGGTGGGGCTGCGCTGCAGCCGGCTCTCCAGCGCGGCGACGGTGCGCTCGAACTGGCGGGCACGCATCCGCACCGACCGCGGGATCCAGTCGGTGCTGCGCAGCTCGTCGATGATCGCGCCGCGGATGCGCGACATCGCGTAGCTCTCGAACTTCACCTCGCGCGAGGGCTGGTAGCGGGTGATCGCGTCGATCAGCCCGAACGTGCCGTAGGAGACCAGGTCGGCCTGCTCGACGTGGGCGGGCAGGCCCGACCCGACGCGACCGGCGACGTACTTCACCAGCGGCGCGTAGTGCAGGATCAGCCGGTCGCGCAGCGCGCTGTCCCGGTCGGTGACGTACTGCGCCCAGAGCGCCGCGATCGCCGCGTCGGTGTCCTCGCTCGACTCGTCGAGCCGGTGGATCGTCGCCTCAGGCACGGTCGGTGCTCCCGGATGGTCGTGGGCCTGCAGTGCACGGCCGCTGGGTGCGCTGTCCGGTCGGGCCCGCGGCTGGCCGCTCACGCACGGGGGTGCGCCTGGGCATGTACGGCGCGGAGCCGTTCGACCGTCACGTGGGTGTAGATCTGCGTCGTACCGAGGCTAGCGTGGCCGAGCAGCTCCTGGACGGAGCGCAGGTCGGCACCGCCCTCCAGGACGTGGGTGGCGGCGGAGTGCCGCAGCCCGTGCGGACCGATGTCCGGCGCCCCCGGGGCGGCGGGGATCGCGGCGTGCACGGTGCGCCGCACCTCCCGGGCGTCCAACCGCCCGCCGCGGACGCCGAGCAGCAGCGCCGGGCCCGACGTCGGGGTGGCCAGCGCCGGCCGCCCGCGCGTGAGCCAGGCGTCCAGCGCCCGCTCCGCCGGCGCCCCGTAGGGCACGCTGCGCTCCTTGCGGCCCTTGCCGAGAACCCGCAGCAGCCGCCGGCCGCGGTCGACGTCGTCGACGTCCAGGCCGACCAGCTCGCTCACCCGGATGCCGCTGGCGTACAGCAGCTCCAGGACGACGGCGTCGCGCAGGCCGACCGGCTCCTCGGCGCCGGCCGCGGACTCGACCACCGCCCGCGCCTGGTCCGGGGCCAGCACGTCGGGCAGCGTGCGCCGCGCCTTGGGGCTGACCAGGCGGGCGCCGACGTCGTCCGCGGTCTGGCCGGTGCGCCGCAGCCAGGCGGTGAACGACCGCGCCGAGGCCGCCCGCCGTGCGGTCGTGGCGCGGCTGTCGCCGCGGGTGCGGCCCTGGGCCAGCCAGCTGCGCAGCGCCGCGAGGTCGAGCTCGTCGACGCGGGTGCCGCCGCGGCGCGTCAGGTGGTCGAGCAGCCCGACCACGTCGCCGACGTAGCCCCGCACGGTGTGCTCGGACAGGTCCCGCGTGCCGGTGAGGTGCTCCTCGTAGCCGGCGAGCACCTCGGCCAGCGGCGCGGGCAGCGCGGCGCGGAGCTCGGCGGTGCGGGCGGTCACCGGGGCACCGTCCGATGCCGGCACACCGGGGGTCAAGGCGCCGCGCCGGTCGGTCGTGCACGACCGACCCGCCCGGCCCCTCCCGTCCCGGGCTGATCAGCGATCGCGTCGGTCCTCAGGGGGCGGTGGCAACCGCCAGCCGGTACCGGTCCACTGCACCAGGCCGGCCACCTCGAGCGCCGGGAGCACCTGCATCACCTCCAGGACGCCGCAGCCCGCGATGGCCGCCAGCCGCTCGGGGCTCACGCCGATCCGCACCGGGCAGGCGTCGAGCACCCGGACCGCGACGTCGGGCAGGCCGTCGCGGGGATCGGTGTGCCGGTCCGCCGGTGGCGCGAGGTCGTCCCCGAGCCGGCCGACCTCCTCCACCACGTGCGCGGCGGTGGTGACCAGGCGCGCCTGCAGCTCGGCGTCGCGCAGCAGCTCGTGACAGCCCACCGACAGCGCGGAGGTGACCGGTCCGGGGACGACCATCACCCGCCGGCCCAGCCGCTGCGCCCGGCGGGCGGTGGCCCGGGCTCCCGACCGCGCCGCCGCCTCGACCACCACCGTGCCCCGGGTGAGCCCGGCGATCAGCCGGTTGCGCACCAGGAAGCGGTGCCGGTGGGGTGCCGCCCCGGGTGGCCACTCGCTGACCAGCAGCCCCTCCTCGGCGATCCGCCCGAACAGCGCTCCGTGCGCGGCCGGGTAGACGCGGTCGACACCGCAGGCCAGCACCGCCACCGTGGCCGCCCCCGCGGCGAGCGCGCCCCGGTGGGCGGCGGCGTCGATGCCGTAGGCGCCCCCGGACACCACCGTCCAGCCCCGCTCCCCCAGGCCGTGCGCCAGCTCGGCGGCGACGTGCTCGCCGTAGGCGGTGGAGGCGCGGGCGCCCACCACCGCGACCGACCGGTCGACGACCTCGTCCAGCCGGCCCGGACCGCGTACCCACAGCGCCAGGGGCGGCACCGGCGCGGTCCTCCGCTGGTCCGCGCCCCGCGGGGGCCGCTCCGGCTCGTCGGCCGTGGCGAGGGTCAGCGCGTGCAGGGCCAGTGCGGGCCACTCGTCGTCCTCGGGCGTCACCAGGCGCGCACCGCAGCGCTGCGCCCGCGCCAGGTCGGCGACGCTGCCGTCCTGCTGGACGCGCACGCCGAGCAGCGACCGGATCGACTCCGGCGCACCGCCGGAGCGCAGCAGCCGCACCGCCGCCACGGCCCCGTGGTCCTCGACGAACCGCCAGAGGGCGACGCTGCCGGGCTCGGCCGCCCGCGACAGCCAGGCGCGCGCCCGGCGCACCCCGGGCGCGGCCGGGTCGCCGGTCGCCTGCTCGAGGTCCTCCTCGAGCGACGGGAGGCCGGTCACGCCGCCGCTCGCTGCAGCCGCATGCCCAGCGCCTCGGCGACCTCGGCACCCCCGGGCACCGTGCGGCCGGCGAGATCGGCCAGCGTCCACGCCACCCGCAGCACGCGGTCGAAGCCGCGCACCGAGAGGATGCCGCGCTCCAGGGCCCGCTCGGCCAGCGCGAGGGCCGGCCGGGGCACCGCCCAGCGCTCCCGGAGCAGCCGGCCCGGTACCTGCGCGTTCACCGCGAAGGTGGTACCGGCGAGGCGCTCGGCCGCGACCGCCCGGGCCGCGGCGACCCGTGCGGCGACGGCTGCGGTCGGCTCCGGCACCGCCGTGCCGTCCAGCCACGCGGCCCGGGTGACGGCGGGCAGGTCGACCCGGAGGTCGATGCGGTCCAGCAGTGGTCCGGACAGGCGGGACTGGTAGCGCCGCCGCTCGAGCGCGGTGCAGGTGCACGCGGCGTCGCCGGCCGCGGTGGCGCAGGGGCACGGGTTGGCGGCGAGCACGAGCTGCGCGCGGCACGGGAAGGTCGCCGATCCGCTCGCCCGCGAGATGGTGACCTGGCCGCGCTCCAGCGGCTGGCGCAGCGTGTCGAGCACCGCGCGCGGGAACTCCGGCGCCTCGTCCAGGAAGAGGACCCCGCGGTGGGCGCGGCACAGCGCACCGGGGCGGATCTGGCCCGAGCCGCCGCCGACCAGGGCGGCCATGGTCGCCGAGTGGTGCGGCGCCTCGAACGTCGGCCGGGTGACCAGGGGCGCGCCGGGCGGCAGCGTGCCGGCGACCGAGTGGATGGCGGTGACCTCGAGCGCCGCGTGCTCGTCGAGCGGGGGCAGCAGGCCCGGCAGCCGCTCGGCCAGCATCGTCTTCCCGGCCCCCGGTGGGCCGTTGAGGAACAGGTGGTGACCGCCGGCCGCGGCGACCTCCACCGCGCGGCGGCCGATCGCCTGGCCCACGACGTCGCCCAGGTCGGGCCCCGGCTCCGGTGGGGGCAGCGCCCCGCGGACGTGCGGCGACAGCCGCGACCGGCCCCTCAGGTGGGCGACCAGGTCCGTGAGCGAGGAGGGAGCCAGCACCTCGATGCCGTCGACCAGCGCGGCCTCGTCGGCGTTGCCCTCCGGCACCACGACCTGCCGGTGCCCGGCCCGCGCCGCCGCGAGCACCGCGGGGAGGACACCGCGGATCGCCCGGACCGACCCGTCGAGCCCCAGCTCGCCGAGCAGCACCAGCCCGTCGAGCGGGCCGGCCGGCACGGCGTCGGAGGCGGCCAGCACCCCGGCGGCCAGGGCGAGGTCGAACCCGCTCCCCTGCTTGGGCATCGCGGCCGGGGACAGCCCGATCGTGATGCGACGCAGCGGCCACTTGCCCCCGGCGTTGACCACCGCCGCCCGGACGCGGTCCACCGACTGGCGCACCACGGCGTCGGGCAGCCCGACCAGCACGACACCCGGCACCCCGGCCGACATGTCGACCTCGACCTCGACCATGGCCCCGGAGACGCCGGCCAGCCCGACCGACCAGGTGCGGGCCAGCGTCACGAGAACGCGTCCTTGAGGTGGGTGACCACGGGGACGCCGGACCGCGGGATCAGCACGCCCACGACGTCGAACCGCAGGTCGGTCGCGTGCTCGTCGTGCGCGGCCAGCCAGCGTTGGGCGAGCGTGCGCAGCCGGCGCTGCTTGCTCCAGGTCACCGCCTCGACCGGGTGCCCGTAGCCGGTCGCCCGGCGGGTCTTGACCTCGCAGAAGACCAGGGCGTCGCCGTCCCGGGCCACGATGTCGAGCTCGCCGTCCCGGCAGCGCCAGTTCCGGTCGAGGACCCGCAGTCCGGTGTCGGTCAGGTAGGCGGCGGCGATCCGTTCACCGCGGCCGCCGAGCTCCGTCGTGGTTCGCACCCGGCGACCGTCGTCCCGGAGAGCGGGGTGGGGCCAGTGCCCGGGCGGGTCTGTGGATCGGGCGCCCGCCTGTGGACGACGGCTCCCGGATCGTCGGGGACCCCGGGCACCGTCGTCCGCGTGTGCAGATCAGGTCAGCCGCGGACCGTCGGGCAGCTCGAGGTCGGGCTTGTCCAGCTCCTCGACGTTGACGTCCTTGAAGGTCAGGACGCGCACGTTGCGCACGAAGCGCGCCGGCCGGTACATGTCCCAGACCCAGGCGTCGGAGAGCTTCAGCTCGAAGAAGACCTCACCGCCGGCCTCGCGGACCTGCAGGTCCACCGAGTTGGCCAGGTAGAAGCGCCGCTCGGTCTCCACCACGTAGGTGAACTGCCGGACGATGTCCCGGTACTCGCGATAGAGCTGGAGCTCCATCTCGGTCTCGTACTTCTCCAGGTCCTCGGTGCTCATCGCGGCTCTCCGGACACAGGGCGCATGGACCCATCATCGACCATCGCGGCGGCGCCGGTCGCACGGGATGCCCGCTCGGCGTGTGCGGCCGAGGCACGGGCCACGTTGACGAACCGCATCCGGTGCTCGGGGCAGGGGCCGTGACGCTCCAGGGCGGCGCTGTGCGCCTCGGTGATGTAGCCCTTGTGCACGGCGAAGTCGTACTCGGGGAACCGCTCGTGCAGCTCGAGCATCATGCGGTCGCGGGTCACCTTGGCCAGCACCGACGCCGCGGCGACGCAGGCGGCGACCCGGTCGCCCTTCCACACCGCGAGCGTCGGCCGGGCCAGCCCCGGCACCGGGAAGCCGTCGGTGAGGACGTAGTCGGCGCCGGGATCGAGGGTCCACACCGCGCGCCGCAGCGCCTCGATGTTGGTCACGTGCATGCCCCGGGCGTCGAGGTCGGGCACGGGCATGACGACCACCGACCAGGCCACCGCGCGGTCGACGACCTCCTCGTACACCCGCTCCCGGGCGGCCGCGGTGAGCAGCTTGGAGTCCGCCAGCCCGGGCACCCTCCCCCGCTTGCCCGGGGGCAGCACGCAGGCGGCGGCGACCAGCGGGCCGGCGCAGGCGCCGCGGCCGGCCTCGTCGGCTCCGGCCACGGCGGCGAACCCGCGGCGGCGCAGGGATCGCTCCATGTCCCACAGGGCGTCGGGCCGGTCCACGGGAGCGCTGCGGCGGACGACCCGGCCGGCGGTGGCGCGGGATGTCGTGGTGCTGGGTGCCATCGGGTCCCGACAGTACGACGGCACGGCGGGCCGGGGCAGCCGGTCCCCGGGGGGCGGGAACACCACAGGCCGGTCCCCGGGGTCAGAGGGGACCGGCCTGTGAATCGGGCACCCGCACCGGCGGGCCTGAGGAGGGCGACCGGGCGGTGCGGGTACCGGCCGGGACGGTGGCGGGCGGAGCAGTCGCCCGCCGTCCCGGGGTCGGGATCAGACCTCGGCGGCCTCGGGGGCCGGCGCGGCGACCGCGTGCGCGCCGCAGGTGCAGCCCGGCTGGCGGGAGGAGAGCACGAGGGAGACCGCGTGCGCCCGGTCGCGGGCACCCAGCTTGCGCAGGATGGCCTTGACGTGGCTCTTGACGGTGTCCTCGCTGATGAACAGGTTGCGGCCGATCTGCCGGTTGGACTGGCCCTGGATCAGCTCGTCGAGGACGTCGGACTCGCGGCGGGTCAGCGGCACCTCGGGGGTGAACGGCTTGCCCACCGGGATGTCGCTGGGCTCGACGCGGCGGATCTGGGGGTCCACCACGGTGCGGCCGGCGCGGGCGGCCAGGATGGCCCAGCCGAGCAGGGTCGGCGAGGTGTTGAACATCAGGTACCCACGGACGCCGGCGGCGATGGCCTCGTTGACCACGGCGGGGTCCTCGGAGGTGGCCAGGGCGACGACCGCCACGCGGGGGAAGCGGCGGCGCAGGTCGCGGACGACGCTCAGGGTGGCGGCCCGGCCGGCGCCCAGCTCGACGACGACGGCGTCGGGGCGGGCGGTCTCGGCGAGGGTCAGGGCCCGGCGCAGCTCGCCGGGGGTGCCGACCGACTGCATGCCGGCGGTCTCGTTGATCATGCTGACCAGACCCCGACGCAGGACCGGGGCGTCGGCGAGGAGGAGCACGCGGGTGACGCCGCGGGCGGTGCTCGCCATGGGTGCAGACACTGTCGACTCCGTTTCACACATTCGGTGGCTTACACCTTCTCCATCGGATGGGTGATTCCGGTGCTTGAACACTTTCCTGAACTTTTTTCGCCATTCCTTGCGCCCAGTCGAGTGCCAATGCGCGTCACTCCAGTAACACCGAGTGCGCATTGTCGACATGGGGACCGGAATGCACCGGGTCATCGGATCGCCACCGCGGAACGCGACAGCCCGGCGCGACCGGGGTCGCGCCGGGCTGCGGCGGATGTGCTGCGCGAGTGCGGCGGCTCAGGGAGAACCGCGGCCCATCCGGGAGGCCGACGTCCGTCGCCGGCGGCGCCAGGCGGTCAGCGGCACGGCGCCCACCAGGCCGAGGGCGTAGGGCGCGGCGACCGCGGTCAGGCCGCTGACCGGCGCGCCCGAGGCGGGCGCCCCCGAGGCACTGGCCTGGATGTCGGGCGAGTCGAGGGTGCCGAACCGGTCCAGCGGCCAGACGATCATCGCCGCCTTGCCGATGACGTCGTCCACCGAGATCGGGCCGTGCACGCGGGAGTCGGCCGACATCGACCGGTGGTCGCCCATCACCCACAACTGGCCGTCGGGTACCAGGACCGGTTCGAAGCCCCGGCTCTCGACCGGGTTGTCCTCGTGGATGTAGGGCTCGTCGAGCGGCTGGCCGTCGACGGTCACCCGGCCCTCGGCGTCGCAGCACTGCACCGTCTGCCCGCCGACGGCGATGACCCGCTTGACGAAGTCGTCCTCGCTGGGCGGGGCGACGCCGACGGCACGGCCCAGCCACAGCAGGGCGCCGGAGAACCAGTTGCTGGGCTCGGCGACGTCCACCTCGGGCGCCCAGGTCTCCGGCCCCTCGAAGACGACGATGTCGCCGGGCTCGGGCTCGCCGAACCAGTAGGGCACCTTGTTGACCAGCACCCGGTCACCGGTGCAGCCGGGGCATCCGTGCAGCGTCGTCTCCATCGACCCGGAGGGGATGAAGAAGGCCTGCACGAAGAACGTCTTCACCAGCAACGCCAGGACGAAGGCGATCAGCAGGAGGATCGGCAGCTCGCGCAGCAGCGAGCCTTTCTTGCGTTCCTTCTCCCGGCCGCGCCGCCGGCGACTCCCGGCCGGCGCGCTCTCGGCTCCGGCGGTCTCGTCGGCGGGGTCGCCCTTCGGGTCCTCCCCCTCCGGAACGACGTCGGCGGGCCTCCCGGGCCGGTCGCTGCTCATCGGGAGCCAGCGTACGGCCGCGGGAGACCCGCCGTGGTCAGCCGGCAGGGGCCGGCCGGAGACGTGTCAGCGCGTGACGGTCTCGCGCTTCTCCTTGATCTTGGCAGCCTTGCCGCGCAGCTCGCGGAGGTAGTACAGCTTGGCCCGGCGGACGTCACCGCGGGTCAGCACCTCGATCTTCTCGACGACCGGGGTGTGCACCGGGAAGGTGCGCTCCACGCCGACGCCGAAGCTCACCTTGCGGACGGTGAAGGTCTCGCGGATCCCGCCACCCTGGCGGCGGATGACCACGCCCTGGAAGACCTGGATGCGGGAGCGGTTGCCCTCGACGACGCGCACGTGCACCTTGACGGTGTCCCCGGGGCGGAACTCGGGGATGTCGTCGCGCAGCGAGTCGGCGTCGAGTACGTCCAGGGTGTTCATCGCGGCAGTCCTCGTGTTCTGGCTACGTTCTCAGCAGCATCGTCGTCATCGGTCCGGACAGCGAGAAGCCCCGGCTGTCCGGTCCGGGGAGCTGCGGCCCAGCGTGCGGAGCCCCATCGGCCAGGCCGACGGTCGTGCAGCAGCTCTCTACTGTGCCACATCTTCAGGAGACGAAGCGCGGCGGCCCCCGGAACGGCCCCGCGAGCAGCTCCGGCAGCACGTCGGCGAGCTCCCCCGGTGCGAACTGCTCCTCGCTGGCGGCGATCTCCCCGACGCTCCACCAGCGGTGCGGTTCCTCGCCGAGCAGCTCCAGCTCGGTGCGACCGCGCGGGTCCACCTCGTGCACGACGTCCCGCAGCACGAAGAAGGTCTCCCGGGAGTCGATGTCCACGCCGGCGAACGCGCCGACGTGCCGGCGGAACCACACCGGGCCCTCGAGGGCTGCCGGCTCGACGACCAGCCCGATCTCCTCCTCGAGCTCCCGGACGGCCGCGGCGCGGACGCTCTCGCCGTCCTCCACTCCCCCGCCGGGCGTGTACCAGAACAGCACGCCCCCGGGCGGCACGGCGGGGTCGGTCAGCCGAGCACCGAGCAGCAGCACCCGGCCGGCGGGATCGAGGACGACGACCCGGGCGGTGGGCCGCACCCACGCCCCCTCGCTCACCGGCCCTCGAGGACCGCGCGGTCGGCGTCGCTGAGCGCGCCCTCGGGCAGCGCGGCGAGCAGGTCGGGACGGCGGGCGGCGGTGCGCCGCAGCGACTCCGCGCGCCGCCACCGGGCGATCGCGGCGTGGTCGCCGGAGAGCAGGACCGGCGGCACCTCGTGCCCCCGCCAGGCCGCCGGGCGTGTGTAGGAGGGACCCTCGAGCACGCCGTCGGCGTGCGAGTCGAACTCCACGGACTCGCGGTTGCCCACCACCCCGGGGATCAGCCGGGTCACCGCCTCGACCATGACGAGCACCGCGGACTCGCCACCGGCCAGCACGTAGTCGCCGATCGAGACCTCCGACACCGGGCCGGTGCCGGCGGCCCAGTCGGCCACCCGCTGGTCGATGCCCTCGTACCGGCCGCAGGCGAACACCAGCCCGGGCTCGCCCGCCCACTCCGCCGCCGTGGCCTGGGTGAAGGGGTGCCCGGCGGGCGTGGGCACGACCAGCCGGGTGCCCGGCGCGCGCACCGCCTCCAGGGCGCGCGCCCACGGCTCGGGACGCATCACCATGCCGGGACCGCCGCCGTAGGGCGCGTCGTCGACCGTGCGGTGCACGTCGTCGGTCCACTGCCGCAGGTCGTGCACGCCGACGGCGACCAGGCCGCGCTCGACGGCCTTGCCGAGCAGCGACTGGCGCAGGGGTGCGAGGTACTCCGGGAAGATCGTGACGACGTCGACGCGGAAGGGCGCGGCGCTCACAGGTCCAGCAGCCCCTCGGGCGGATCGACGACGAGGAAGCCGCCGGCGACGTCGACGGTGGGCACGATCGCCGTGACGAACGGGACCAGCAGGTCACCGCGGCCGGTCCGGCGGACGACGAGCAGGTCGGCGCCCTCGTGCCGCACGGCGGTGACCTCGCCGAGGACGGTGCCGTCGGTCAGCCGGGCGGCGAGGCCGACCAGCTGGTGGTCGTAGAAGGACTCGGGGTCCTCGAGCGCGGGCAGCTCGGTGACCGGCACGTGCAGCTCGGTGTTGCGGATCGCCTCGGCCGCCTCGCGGCTGTCGACCGGGCCGGCCGGGCCCTCCAGGACCAGCAGCAGCACCTCGCGGTGCCAGCGGCGGCCGACCACGGTGAGCGGGCCCCGGTCGGCGGGCTCGGTGAGCAGCCGGGCGCCGGGGACGAACCGCTGGTCGGGGTCGTCGGTGCGCACCTCGACGGTGACCTCACCACGGACACCGTGGGGCCGGCCGATGCGGCCGACCACCACGGTGTCGGGGGGCGTTGCAGCGCTCAACGCGCGGAGGCGCTCAGCGCCCGTCGGTGTCGACGACGTCGACCCGCAGGCCGCGTCCGCCGACGCCGGTCATGACCGTGCGCAGCGCCTTGGCGGTGCGCCCGCCGCGGCCGATGACCTTGCCGAGGTCGTCGGGGTGCACCCGGACCTCGAGGGTCTTGCCGCGCCGGCTGTTGAGCAGGTCGACGGTGACGTCGTCGGGGTGGTCGACGATGCCCTTGACCAGGTGCTCGAGCGCCTCTTCGAGCACGTCTTACTCGGCGGGCGTCTCGGCGGCGGCGTCGTCGCCGTCGGCCTTGGGCGCGGCCTTCTTCTTCGGCGTGGTGGCGCCGGCGGCCGGCTCGTCCCCACCGGAGTTGCGGACGGCCTCCTCGTAGAGGGCCTTCTTGTCCGGCTTCGGGGCGGCGACCTTCATCGGCGCGGGGGCCGGCTCGCCCTTGAACTTCTGCCAGTCGCCGGTGACCCGGAGGATGGCGGCGACGGCCTCGGTCGGCTGCGCGCCGACGCCCAGCCAGTACTGCGCCCGCTCGCTGTCGACCTCGATGAAGGAGGGCTCCTCCTTCGGGTGGTACTTGCCGATCGTCTCGATGGCGCGACCGTCCCGCTTGGTGCGGGCGTCGGCGACGACGATGCGGTAGTACGGCGCGCGCATCTTGCCCAGGCGCATGAGCTTGATCTTGGTGGCCACGGTGGGTGGTGTACTCCTCGAACGCGTTTCGGTGCTCGCCGGAGCGACGTGTGGGGGTACGCCGGGGCGGAGCCAGGGACACGGCCGGCGACGGTGAGAGGGCCGCCGCCGACGTGTTCGACCGTTCATTGTGCCAGACGGCGCGCCGCCGCCGCCCGGCCCCTCGGGGGCCGCCTCGCGGTCCCCGTCTGGCGCCGGGCGGGGTCTCCTCGTCGCCGGGCACACGCCCCGCCCGGTCCGCCGGGAAGGCGGACCGGACGGCGGGCTCAGGACCGGACGGCGGCCAGCACGCGCGCGGCGGCCTCGCCCACCGGGACCTCCTCGCGCTCCCCGGTGGCCCGGTCGCGCAGCTCGAGGACGCCGTCGGCCAGCCCGCGGCCGACCGTGACGATCGTCGGCATGCCGAGCAGCTCGGCGTCCTTGAACTTCACGCCGGGGCTGACCTTGGGCCGGTCGTCGTAGAGCACGGTCAGTCCGCCGGCGACGAGCTCGTCGGCCAGCGCCTGGGCGGCCTCGAACACCGCGGCGTCCTTGCCCGTGGCCACGATGTGCACGTCGGCCGGGGCGATCTCGCGCGGCCACACCAGGCCGAGGTCGTCGTGCGTGGACTCGGCGATCGCGGCCACCGCGCGGGAGACGCCGATGCCGTAGGAGCCCATCGTGACCGTGACGAGCTTGCCGTTCTCGTCGAGCACCTGCAGGCCCAGCGCCTCGGCGTACTTGCGGCCCAGCTGGAAGATGTGGCCCATCTCGACGCCGCGGGCCAGCTCCAGCGGGCCCGAGCCGTCCGGCGCCGGGTCGCCGGGCAACACCTCGGCGGCCTCGACCACGCCGTCCCAGGTGAAGTCGCGGCCGGCGACCAGGTCGAACACGTGCCGGCCCGGCTCGTTGGCGCCGGTGATCCACCGGGTGCCGGACACGATCCGCGGGTCGACCAGGTAGCGGATGCCCGAGGGGCTCTCGCTGCCCAGCACCTGCGGTCCGATGTAGCCCTTGACCAGCTCCGGGTGCTTGTCGAAGTCGGTGAACGGCTCCACCTCGGCGGGGGCGACCTGCGCCTCGAGCCGCTTGGCGTCGACCTCGCGGTCGCCGGGGATGCCCACGACCAGCGGCTCGCGGGTGCCGTCGGGGTGCACCAGCGTGACGACGACGTTCTTCAGCGTCGAGGCGGCGGTGTACCCGGCGTCCGGGAACAGCTGCTGGGCCACCGCGACCAGGGTCTCGATGGTCGGGGTGTCGGGGGTGTCCTCGACGTGCGCGTCGGGCAGCCCGTCGAACGGGATCGCGTCGGGGACGACGGTGCTCACCGCCTCGACGTTGGCCGCGTAGCCGCCCGGCGAGCGGACGAAGGTGTCCTCGCCGATCGGCGTGGGGTGCAGGAACTCCTCGCTGCGCGAGCCGCCCATGGCGCCCGACATCGCCGAGACGATGGCGTACTCGAGCCCCAGCCGGTCGAAGATCCTGATGTAGGCGTCGCGGTGCGCCGCGTAGGACTTGTCCAGGCCGGCGTCGTCGACGTCGAACGAGTAGCTGTCCTTCATCACGAACTCGCGGCCGCGCAGCAGCCCCGCCCGGGGCCGCGCCTCGTCCCGGAACTTGGTCTGGATCTGGTACAGCGACACCGGGAGGTCCTTGTACGACGAGTACAGGTCCTTCACCAGGAGCGTGAACATCTCCTCGTGCGTGGGCCCGAGCAGGTGGTCCGCGCCGCGGCGGTCCTTCAGGCGGAAGAGGTTGTCGCCGTACTCGGTCCAGCGGCCGGTGGCCTCGTAGGGCTCGCGGGGCAGCAGCGCCGGGAAGTGCACCTCCTGGGCGCCCATCGCGTCCATCTCCTCGCGGATGACGCGCTCGACGTTGCGCAGCACGCGGTGGCCCAGCGGCAGCCAGGTGAAGCCGCCGGGTGCGGCCCGGCGGATGTAGCCGGCCCGCACCAGCAGCCGGTGGCTCGGCACCTCCGCATCGGCCGGGTCGTCGCGCAGCGTGCGCAGGAACAGCGTGGACATCCGCAACAGCACGGGAGCGATCCTCCCAGGCGTGCCGACGGTGCCGCGCGGGTGTTTCCCGGGCGGTGCGGTCAGGCGTCGGCCGAGAAGGCGTCGAGCAGGTCGGGCAGGGCGTCGAACAGGCCTCCGCCGGACTGGGCGCTGAGCGCCACCACGGCGTTGCCGGTGCGGAAGACCGCGTAGTCGTAGGTCTGCCCGGCGCTGATCTCGCACTCCTCGACGTACTGCAGCACCGGCGCTCCGGCCGCCACCACCGGCGCCGCGCAGCGGGTCAGCACCTCGCCGGTGCCCCGGGAGATGTAGTCGTAGGGCCCCTCGCAGGCCAGGAGCAGGTCCTCGAGACGTGTCAGCTCCCGGCTCGCCGCCTCGGGGCCGGCGAAGACCTGCGCCGACGCGCCGCGCTCGGCGCCGCCGCCGACCGTCGCGACGGCCTCCGGCGAGACGCCGTGCGCCCCCTCTCCCCCGCAGGGGACCTGGACGACGCCCTCCGGTTCGATCGCGGCCCAGTCCTCGGCCTCGTCGTCGGCGTAGGCCTCGAGCGCGGCGGTGATCGACCCGGCGTCCCACACCGGCTCGGAGGTCGGCCCCTCGTCGTCCGGCTCGTCCACCGGGTCCTCGTCCACCGGGTCCTCGTCCACCGGCTCCTCGTCGACGGGGTCCTCGTCGATCGGCTCGGCGCTGGTCGGCGCGGCCGGCGGAGCCGCGGCCGTCGCCCGTCCGTCGACCGTGCTCGTGCACCCGCCGAGCAGCGCGAGCAGCGCTGCCGCCGCCACCAGACCGGCCCGGCCCGTCGTCCCCGTCACCGCGGCAGGATGGCGACCGCACCGCCCGGCGTCAACGACCGGCGGGCAGCCACGCCGTCAACCGACGACGCGGCCGCGCAGCAGCATCAGCCCGGGACGGGCGAGGACGTCGAGATCGGCCCGCGGATCGGCGTCGTAGACGACGACGTCGGCCGGGGCGCCCTCCTCGATGCCGGGCAGACCCAGCCAGCGGCGCGCCGCCCAGGACGCGGCGGCCAGCGCGGCCTCGGCCGGCAGCCCGGCGGCGGCCAGCGCGCGCACCTCGTCGGCGATCCGGCCGTGCTCGATGCCGCCGCCGGCGTCGGTGCCGGCGAACACCGGCACGCCCGCCTCGTACGCCGCACGGACGACGGCGCCCGAGTCGGCGTGCAGCCGCCGCATCGTCGAGGCGTACTGCGGGAAGCGCTTCTCCCCCGCCGCCGCGAACTCGGGGAAGTTCTCGACGTTGACCAGCGTCGGGACGACCGCGGTGCCGCGGGCGGCCATGGCGCCGATGAGCTCCTCGGTCAGCCCGGTGCCGTGCTCGATGCAGTCGATGCCCGCGCCGATCAGGTGCGGCAGCGCGTCGGTGCCGAAGGTGTGCGCGGTGACCCGGGCACCCTCCTCGTGCGCGGCGGCGATCGCCGCGGCGACGACGTCGGCCGGCCACTCCGGGGCGAGGTCGCCGACCGAGCGGTCGATCCAGTCGCCGACGAGCTTGACCCAGCCGTCGCCGCGCCGGGCCTGGGTGCGCACCTCGGCGACGAGGTCCTCGGGCTCGAGCTCGATGCCCAGGCCGGGGATGTACCGGCGGGTGCGGGCCAGGTGCCGGCCGGCCCGGATGATCCGCGGCAGGTCGGGCTCGTCGTCCAGCACGCGGGTGTCCACCGGCGCACCGCAGTCGCGCAGCGCCAGCACCCCCGCGGCCCGCTCGGCCAGCGCCTGCTCGCGCAGCCCCTCGAGGGTCTCCACGTGCCCGCCGCCCCGGGCGATGCCCACGTGGCAGTGCGCGTCGACCAGCCCCGGTACCAGCCAGCCGCCGCGGCTGATCGTCTCGGCCCCGGGCACCGGCTCGGAGGTGAACCGGCCGTCGCGCACCCACAGGTCGCGGTGCTCCCCCTCGGGGAGGACGACGCCGGCGAGGTGCACCGCCGGCGTCACCTGCCGGGCCGCTCGTCCTTGAACTGGCCGAAGTCGAGCTTGGAGAGGTCCGGCAGCGCCTGGCCCGGGGGCAGCCCGGGCACGCCGCCGGGGAACCCGCCGCCGGGCATCCCGCCGGGCATCCCGCCCGGGGGCAGCCCCGGGGCGCCCATGGGCCGGCGGGCGGGGCCGCCCTTGCCCTTCCCCTTGCCCTTCTTGCCCTTGCCGCGGGCGGCCTGCTGCTGCATCGCCCGGCCGCGGGCCTTCTTGGACATGGGGCCCATGCCCGGCAGACCCATGCTGCCGGCCATCTGGCCCATCATCTTCTGGGCCTGGGCGAAGCGCTCCAGCAGCTGGTTGACGTCGGTGACGCTGACGCCGGAGCCGTTGGCGATGCGGACCCGCCGCGACGCGTTGATGATCTTGGAGTTGACCCGCTCCTCGGGCGTCATCGACCGGATGATCGCCGCGGTCCGGTCCAGGTCGCGGTCGTCGATGTTCTTGATCTGGTCCTTGATCTGCCCGGCGCCGGGCAGCATGCCGAGCAGGTTGGCGATCGGCCCCATCTTGCGGATGGCCATCATCTGCTCGAGGAAGTCCTCGAGCGTGAAGCCCTCGCGGCTGGCGAGCTTGCCGGCCATCTTCTCGGCCTGCTCGGCGTCGAACGCCTGCTCGGCCTGCTCGATGAGGGTGAGCACGTCACCCATGCCGAGGATGCGCGAGGCCATGCGCTCGGGGTGGAAGACGTCGAAGTCGGTCAGCTTCTCGCCGGTGGAGGCGAACATGATCGGCTGGCCGGTCACGTAGCGGACCGACAGCGCCGCACCACCGCGGGCGTCGCCGTCGAGCTTGGTGAGCACCACGCCGGTGAAGCCGACCCCGTCGCGGAACGCCTCGGCGGTGGTGACCGCGTCCTGGCCGATCATCGCGTCGACGACGAACAGCGTCTCGTCGGGCTGGACGACGTCGCGGATGCCGGCGGCCTGCGCCATCAGCTCGGCGTCGATGCCCAGCCGGCCGGCGGTGTCGACGACGACGACGTCGTGCATCGTGCGGCGGGCGTGCTCGATGGAGTCCGCGGCGACGCGGATCGGGTCGCCGATGCCGTTGCCCGGCTCCGGCGCGTAGACGTCGACACCGGCCTGGCCCGCGACGATCGACAGCTGGTTGACCGCGTTGGGCCGCTGGAGGTCGGCGGCGACGAGCAGCGGGGTGTGACCCTGGCTCTTCAGCCAGCGGCCCAGCTTGCCGGCCAGCGTGGTCTTACCGGCGCCCTGGAGGCCGGCCAGCATGATCACCGTCGGCGACTGCTTGGCGTAGCGGATGCGGCGGGTCTCGCCGCCGAGGATCTCGATGAGCTCCTCGTTGACGATCTTGATGACCTGCTGCGCCGGGTTGAGCGCCTGGGAGACCTCGGCGCCGCGCGCCCGCTCCTTGACCGAGTTGATGAAGGCACGCACCACCGGCAGCGCGACGTCGGCCTCGAGCAGCGCGATGCGGATCTCGCGCGCGGTGGCGTCGATGTCGGCGTCGGTCAGCCGGCCCTTGCCGCGCAGACCGGTGAAGACCTTGTCCAGGCGGTCGGAGAGGGTCTCGAACACAAGCCGTCCTCAGGAGTCACGGGCGCGGCTTGGCCACACCTCTTGACCCCAGGGTATCGAGGTCGGGCCGGGGCCGGGCCCGCGCGGTTCTAGGCCGCCCGGCGCACCGGCACGACGGCCGCGTGCACGACGCCGCCGCTCACCAGGGCCGTGCCGCAGTCGGCGCACGCCCACTCCGGGCACTCCGCGCCGTCCTCGGTGTGACCGTCGACGCACGGCGGCTGGACGAACACGCGCACCTCGGCGCAGGTGGGGCAGGGCCACTCCCGGGTCTCGGACACGCGGGCTCCTCTCGGGGCAGGTGGGACCGTTCCGTCCCGTCCGCCTCCGACGGTGGCACGCAGTGCCGACAGAACCGGGGAGCTCAGCCCGGCGTGTCCCCCGCCCGGCCGGTGCCCACGGGGTCGGGCACCGCTCCGCGGGTGGCCTCGACCAGCGCCGCCTCCACCCGGGCGCGCCGGGCGACGTCGATCGGGGTCCCGCTGGGATTGGAGACGTAGAAGTAGTCGGCGGCGTCGGCACCGAGGGTCTCGATGCGGGCCGAGGTGACGTCCAGGCCCTCGTCGGCCAGCGCCGCGGTCAGCCGGTAGAGCAGGCCCGCGCGGTCGGCGGCCCGTACCTCGACGATGCCGGTCGCGTCCCCGCTCACCTCGGCGTCGTGCCAGGAGATCCGCGGCGGCGCGGCGCGGACGCCGTCCTGCCGGTAGTCGGCCTCCCGCTGGCGCAGCCGGGCGGCCAGCGGCAGCGTCCCCTCCAGCGCCGCGCGGACCGCGTCGGCCAGGATCGTGGGCACCGGCGCCCGCCCGAACCGCGGCCGGACGGCGAACACCGCGGTGGCGCGGCCGTCGACCACGTTGACCTTGGCCGCGCGCACGTCGAGCTGGTTGAGCGCCATCACCCCGGCCAGGCAGCTGAAGAGTCCCGGCTGGTCCGGCGCCCCCACGGTGATCTGCTGGCCGTCGGCGACGTCCTCGATGCCGATGGTGACCGACTCGGTGACCCCGGGGACGTCCGGCGGCGGCGCGGTCACCTGCGGCTCGGTGGGATGCAGCACCGGGTCGGGGTCGTCGGCCGGCGCGGAGCCCAGGTGGGCCTGCACGCGGGCGACGAGCGCGGCCACGAGGTGGGCCTTCCACGGCGACCAGGCCGAGGTGCTGGTCGCCGCCCCGTCGGCCTGGGCGAGGGCGTGCAGCAGCTGCAGCAGCGCCGGATCGCCGCCGATGGTGGCCGCGACCCGCTCGATGGTGGCCGGGTCGTCGATGTCGCGGCGGGTGGCGGTGTCGGGCAGCAGCAGGTGGTGGCGCACCATCGCCGCGAGCACGTCGACGTCGGCCGGGGTGAAACCCATGCGGGTGCCGATGGCGGCGGCGATCGGCTCCCCGACCACGCTGTGGTCCCCGGGCCAGCCCTTGCCGATGTCGTGCAGCAGGGCGCCGACCAGCAGCAGGTCGGGGCGGTCGACGTCGCGGGTGAGCTCGGCGGCGGCCGCCGCCGCCTCGACCAGGTGCCGGTCGACGGTGAAGCGGTGCCAGGGGTGGCGCTGCGGCAGCGAGCGCACCCGGTCCCACTCGGGCAGCAGCCGGGAGAGCAGCCCCTCCTGGTCCAGCTGCTCCAGCACCGGGACGGCGGAGCGGCCGCTGGCCAGCAGCCGGAGGAACGACCAGCGCACCTCCGCCGGCCACGGCTCGGGCAGCGGCGGGGTGTGCACCGCCAGCACCTTGAGCGTGTACGGCGAGAGCAGGAGGTCGGCGCGGGCGGCGGCCGCCGCGCCGCGCAGGACCAGGCCGGGGTCGGTGGCCGGCCGCGCGTCGCGGGCGAGGACGACCTCGTCGCCCTGCCGCACGACGCCGTCGGCCAGCGGCTCCCGGCGGATCCGCCGGTAGCGGCCGCGCGGCCGGCGGACCAGCCCCGCCTCGACCCGGCGCCAGGTCTCGTCGGCCACGAAGGCCAGCCGCCGGCCGGCCAGGCTGACCTCCCGCAGCAGCGCGTCCTCGTCGGCCATGCCCAGGGCCGCGGCAACCGGCCGCTGCTCCTGGCGGACCAGCACGTCGGTGGCGCGCGCGGAGCGGCGGCGCAGCTCGTCGCGGACGTCGAGCAGGAGCGCGTAGGCCTCCTCGGCCTCCCGGGTGGGCTCGTCGGCCAGCTGGGCCGCGGCGACCGCGCGGAGCACCTGGCCCTCCCGCAGCCCGCCGTAGGCCTCCTTGAGGTCCGGCTCGAGGAGGAAGGCCAGCTCCCCCACCTGGCGGGCCCGGCCGCGGCGGAGGTCGCGCAGCGCCGGGAGCAGCCGGGACGCCGACTGCCGCCAGCTGGCCAGCGTCGCCGAGCGCAGCCCGGCGGCGAGCTCGGCGTCGCCGGCCACCAGCCGGGCGTCGAGCAGGCCGAGGCCGGCCTTGACGTCGGTGGAGGCGACGGAGACCGCCTCGGCGACGGTGCGCACCGAGTGGTCCAGCCGCAGGCCGGCGTCCCACACCGGGTACCAGACCGCGTCGGCGAGCGCGGCGATCTCCGGCCGCCCGTCGTGCACCAGGACCAGGTCCAGGTCGCCGTGCGGCGGGGGCTCGCGGCGGCCCAGGCTGCCGACGGCGACCAGCGCGAGACCGTCGGTGCCGCTGCGCGGCGGCGGCCCGCCGCGCCGCTGCCGGGGTGCCGGCGTGCCGGCGACCGCGTCGGCGAGCAGGCCGGCGAGCCAGGTGTCCAGCGCCTGGACCCGTTCGGCCCGCGTCAGCGCGGGCAGCGAGTCGGTGTCGAGCACGGGCGGGTCCCCCAAGGTCCACGAGTGGTGCGGGAACGCGTCGGCCGGGGTGGCGGGCTGCCCCACCACCCCGGCCGACGACGGTCGTGCGTCCGGGTGCGGTCGTCGACGCCTAGAGGGCGTCGGCCCCGCGCTCGCCGGTCCGGACACGGACGATCTCGTCGATCGTCGTGACCCAGACCTTCCCGTCGCCGATCTGGCCGGTGGAGGCCGACTCGACGACGGCGTCCACCACGCGGGCGGCGTCGGTCTCGCTGACGACGACCTCGATGCGGACCTTCGGGACGAAGTCCACCTGGTACTCCGCACCGCGGTAGACCTCGGTGTGGCCGCGCTGGCGGCCGAAGCCCTGGACCTCGCTGACGGTCAGACCGGCGATGCCGATCAGCTCGAGGGCGTTCTTGACGTCGTCGAGCTTGAACGGCTTGACGATCGCGGTGACGAGCTTCACACCCGGCTCCCTTCCTTGGAGAGGTTGCTGCCGCGGGCCTCGGCGTGTGCCTGGCCGGCGGACGACACGGCGCCGCCACCGCCGCCGAGCGAGGCGAAGTCGTAGCCGGTCTCAGCGTGCACCACGCTGTCGATGCCGGTGACCTCGTCCTCCTCGCGGAGACGGAAGCCCATGGTCTTCTCGATGATCATGCCGATCACGTAGGAGAGGACGAAGGAGAAGACCAGCACGGCCAGCGCGCCGACGACCTGGCGCCACAGCTGGTCGACCCCGCCGCCGTAGAACAGGCCGTCCTGCGGAGCGGCGTTGTCGGTGGTGGCGAAGAAGCCGATGAGGATCGTGCCGACCAGCCCGCCGACCAGGTGGACGCCGACGACGTCGAGCGAGTCGTCGTAGCCGAGCTTGTACTTCAGCCCGACGGCGAGGGCGCACAGGACACCGGCGATGACGCCGATCGCGATGGCGCCCAGCGGCGACACCGCGGCACAGGCCGGGGTGATCGCGACCAGCCCGGCGACCACACCGGAGGCGGCCCCCAGCGAGGTGGCGTGCCCGTCGCGGAACTTCTCGGTGAGCAGCCAGCCCAGCGCGGCGGCGCCCGTGGCGACCAGGGTGTTGACCCACACGGTGGAGGCGATGGCGTCGGCGGCGACCTCGGAGCCGGCGTTGAAGCCGAACCAGCCGAACCACAGCAGGCCGGCGCCGATCATGACCAGCGGCAGGTTGTGCGGCCGCATCGGGTCGCGGCCGAAGCCGCGGCGCTTGCCGAGCACGAGGGCCAGCGCGAGGCCCGCGGCACCGGCGTTGATGTGCACCGCGGTGCCACCGGCGAAGTCGACGGCCAGGAGGCTCGCGGCGATCCAGCCGTTGGCCAGGTCGAAGACCCAGTGGGCGACCGGGAAGTAGACGATCGTCGCCCAGACGCCGGCGAAGACCATCCAGGCGCCGAACTTGGCGCGGTCGGCGATCGCGCCGGAGATCAGGGCGACGGTGATGATCGCGAAGACGGCCTGGAAGCCCACGAAGGCCATGTCCGGCAGGCCGGTCTCGCCGACGCTGCCCATCAGGCCCTCGAGCCCGAAGTAGGTGCCCGGGTTGCCCACGATGCCGTTGCCGATGTCGTCGCCGAACGCGACCGAGTAGCCGTAGAGGACCCACAGCACGCTGACCAGGGCCAGCGCGCCGAAGCTCATCATCATCATGTTCAGGACGCTCTTGGCGCGGACCATGCCGCCGTAGAAGAGCGCCAGGCCGGGGGTCATCAGCAGGACCATCGAGGCGCTGACGAGGACCCAGGCGGTATTGCCGGTGTCGATCTCCACGGCAACCTCCTGACGGGGTGGGGTGGCGGGGCCACAGGACGGACCCGGGCGCGCGGGCGGCGCCGGGAGCGAGCGGGGTGCCGACCGCCCCCGTCCCCGGGGGCGACTGCGGCGTTCACGGTGCCGGGCCGCTGTTTCGACTGGCAGCGCGCCGCTGTTTCCGGGTGGTGAACTCCGCCCCGCGTGTCCGGTCCCCGTGTTGCGACCGTGTTGCCGGCCTCGCGGACGCCGCGCCGGCGGGAGGATCGGATCCTCTTGCAAGGGGTTCGCAACAAGCAGCGCGGTCATCTAGGGTCGCTGCGGGCAGCCACCCGGCCCCTCCCCCGATCCCCGGAGGCACCGTGCACGTCCCCGACGGCTTCCTCGACGCCCCGACGTCGATCGCCACCGGCGTCCTGGCCGCCGGCACCGTGGCCGTGGCGCTGCGGGGCTCGCGCCGGGAGCTCGACGAGCGCACCGCCCCGCTGGCCGGCCTCACCGCCGCCTTCGTCTTCGCCGCGCAGATGATCAACTTCCCGGTCGCCGCGGGCACCAGCGGGCACCTCATCGGCGGAGCGCTCACCGCCGTCCTGGTCGGGCCGTGGACGGCGGTGCTCTGCATGACCGTCGTCCTGCTCGTCCAGGCGGTGCTGTTCGCCGACGGCGGGCTCACCGCGCTCGGCACGAACGTGACCCTGATGGCGCTGGTCGCGGTCGCCGTCGGCTACGGGATCTTCCGGCTGCTGTCGGCCGTGCTCCCGCGCACCCGTACGGGCGTGCTGACCGCCGCCGGTGCCGGGGCCTTCCTGTCCGTGCCGGCCGCGGCCCTGGCCTTCGTCGGCCTCTTCGCGGTCGGCAGTACCGCCGACGTCTCCCTCGGCGCCGTGGCCGCCGCGATGGGCGGGGTGCACCTGCTCATCGGCCTGGGCGAGGCGGCGATCACCGTCGCCGTCCTCGGTGCGGTGCTCTCCGTCCGGCCCGACCTGGTGCACGGTGCGGCCCGGCTGCGCCGCGCCGCCCTCGCCGGTCGCCCGGGGACGGCCGCCGCCACCGACTCCCTGGCCGCCCGGTGAGCGCGCGACGCGGCACCCGCCGCCTCTGGCTGGTCGGCCTGCTGATCGCGCTGCTCGTCGCCGGGGTGGGCAGCTGGTACGCCAGCTCCTCGCCCGACGGGCTCGAGTCGGTCGCCGAGGAGCACGGCTTCGCCGACACGGCCGAGGACAGCGCCGCGGCCGGCTCCCCGCTGGCGGACTACACCGTCGCCGGCGTCGACGGCGAGCGGCTCTCCGGCGGGCTGGCCGGCGTGGCCGGCGTCGCGGTGACCCTCGTGCTGGCCGGAGGCCTGACCCTCGTGCTGCGCCGCCGCAGCGCCGGCCGCGCGGAGGCGCAGCCGGCGACCGCGGCCGACTGAGCGGAGCCGACCGACAGTGGCCGCCGGGCACGCCGGGCTCATCGGCGCGGCGTACGTCCCCGGCACCGGGCCGGTGCACCGGCTGGCGCCGCACGTGAAGCTGGTCGCCGTCCTCGCCTTCGCCTTCGTCGTGGTGGCCACCCCGGTGCACGCGCCGTGGGCCCCGGCCGCCTACGCCGGGCACCTCCTGGTGGTGCTCGCCGCGGCCGCCGCGGCCGGGGTGCGGCCCGGGCGGCTGGCCCGCGGCCTGGTCGTCGAGGTGCCGTTCGTCCTGTTCGCGCTGCTGCTGCCGTTCGTGGCCCGCGGACCGCGGGTCGAGGTGCTCGGCCTGTCGCTGTCGGAGAGCGGGCTGGCCACCGGCGGCGGGGTGCTGGCCAAGGCGACCCTGTCGGTGCTCGCCGCGACCGTCCTGGCCGCCACCACCGAGCCACGGGAGCTGCTGCGCGGCCTGGAGCGGCTGCGGCTGCCCACGGTGCTCGTGCAGATCCTCGGCTTCATGATCCGGTACGCCGACGTCGTCACCGGCGAGATGCGCCGGATGCGGGTGGCCCGGGAGTCCCGCGGCTTCCGGGGCCGGCACCTGGGCGCGCTGCGCGTGCTCGGCCCGGCCGCCGGCTCGCTGTTCGTCCGCTCCTACGAGCGCGGCGAGCGGGTGCACCTGGCGATGCTGTCGCGCGGCTACACCGGCCGGATGCCCGGCGCGGCCACGGTCGCCGCGCCGGCCCGGGACTGGCTGACCGCCCTGACGCTCCCCCTGGCCGCCGGCGTCGTGCTGGCAGCGGGTCTACTCGTCGGGTGAGCTCCGCACCGCCCAGCCTCCTCGTCGAGGACCTCGCCTTCGCCTACCCCGACGGCCACCAGGCGCTGTACGGGGTGGACCTGCGGGTGGAACGCGGTGAGCGGGTGGCCCTGCTCGGGCCCAACGGCGCCGGCAAGACCACCCTGGTGCTGCACCTCAACGGCATCCTCAGCGGCGGCCGCGGCTCGGTGAGCGTCGCGGGCCTGCCCGTCGGCAGGAGCACGCTGCAGGAGGTGCGCCGCCGCGTCGGCGTCGTCTTCCAGGACCCCGACGACCAGCTGTTCATGCCCACGGTCGGGGAGGACGTCGCGTTCGGCCCGCGCAACCTCGGCCTGCCCGAGGCGGAGGTCGCCGCCCGCGTCACCGCGGCGCTGGAGCAGGTGGGCATGGCCGGCGTGGCCGACCGGCCGCCGCACCACCTGTCCTTCGGCCAGCGCCGCCGGGTCGCCGTGGCCACCGTGCTGTCGATGCACCCGGAGATCCTGGTGCTCGACGAGCCGTCGTCCAACCTCGACCCGGCCGGGCGGCGGGAGCTGTCCGAGGTGCTCGACGCGCTGCCGGTGACCATGCTGATGGTCACCCACGACCTGCCCTACGCGCTGCAGCTGTGCCCGCGCTCGGTCGTGCTGGACGGCGGTGTCGTCGTCGCCGACGGCCCCACCCGGGAGCTGCTGGCCGATCCCGCACTGCTCGCCGCGCACCGGCTGGAACTCCCCTACGGGTTCGACCCCAGCCGCGCCTGAGCTCAGGCCGGCCGCAGCCGCCCGGTCAGCCGGTCGGCGCGCCGGCGCAGCAGCAGGTCGGCCCGCTCGTCGTCGGTCGTGATCCAGAAGTCGCCGCGGCCGATGCCGGCGAACAGGATCCCGGCCACCTCGGCCGGGGAGATGCCCCGCGTGCGCAGCAGCTCGGCCATGCGCTCGCGGGCCACGGCCCCGCCGTCCCCGCTGGCCGGCGCGCTGGCGTAGATCCCGGTGTCGACCGGGCCGGGCATCAGGCAGGAGACGCCGATCGGCACGCCGCTGTCGGCGAGCTCGATGGCCAGGCACTCGGTGAGCGCCAGCGCGGCGTGCTTGCTGGCGCAGTACGGCGCCTGCGCCGGGAGCGTGGTGACCGCGCCGATCGAGGCGGTGGTCACCACCCAGGCCGGCGTCCCGGCCTCGACCATCCGCGGCAGGAACGAGCGGATCCCGTGGAAGACGCCGGTCACGTTGACGCCCACCAGCCGGGCGAAGCGGGCCGCGTCGAGCTCCCACAGCCGGCCGGTCGCCTCGATGCCGGCGTTGTTCACCAGCAGCCGCACGTCGCCGAACCGCTCCGCGGTGACGCGGGCGAGGGCGTCGACGGCGGCGGCGTCGCTGACGTCGCAGCGCACCGCCAGCGCCGCCGCGCCCGCGTCGGTCAGCTCGCCGGCGACCCGCTCGGCGCCGTCGGCGTCGGCGTCGGCCAGCACCACCGACATGCCCCGGGCCGCGGCCGCCCGCGCGATCGCGGCGCCGATGCCGGCCGCGGCCCCGGTGACGACGGCGGTGCCGCCGGCGAGGTCGGTGGCGGTCATGCGGTGCATCGGCGCTCCGTCGGTCGGGCAGCGGTGCACGCGGACCGGCACCTGCGGCCGGACGCTAGCCCGCCGGCCGGCGCTCGGCCGGCGCTCCTCCCGGTGCGCGGGAGGGTGTCGGTCGCCCCACCCGCGAACCCCCTCGGCGTCCGCCCCGGTCCGGCGTCAGCCGACGATCGCCTCCGCGAAGGCCTCCGGCTCGAACGGCGCCAGGTCGTCCGCGCCCTCTCCCAGCCCCACCAGCTTGACCGGGATGCCCAGCTCCCGCTGCACCGAGACCACGATGCCGCCCTTGGCCGTGCCGTCGAGCTTGGTCAGCACGACGCCGGTGACGGCGACGGCCTCGGTGAAGACGCGCGCCTGGATGACGCCGTTCTGCCCGGTGGTCGCGTCGAGCACGAGCAGCACCTCGGTCACCGGGCACTGCTTCTCGACGACCCGCTTGATCTTGCCCAGCTCGTCCATGAGGCCGGACTTGGTGTGCAGCCGGCCGGCGGTGTCGACGACGACGGTGTCGACCTCGGCCTCCACGCCGGTGCGCACCGCCTCGAAGGCGACCGACGCGGGGTCGGCGCCCTCCCTGCCGCGCACCGTCAGCACGCCCACGCGCTCGCCCCAGGTCTCCAGCTGGTCGGCGGCCGCGGCGCGGAAGGTGTCGGCGGCACCGAGGACGACGCTGCGCCCGTCGCCGACCAGGACGCGGGCGATCTTGCCGACCGTCGTCGTCTTGCCCGCGCCGTTGACCCCGACGACGAGGACGACGCCCGGGTGTCCTTCCCGCCGCTCGGTGGCCAGGCTGCGGTCGAGGTCGGGACCGAGGACGGCGGTGAGCTCGCGGACCAGCAGCGACCGCAGCTCGGCGCCGGACGCGGTGGCCAGCACCATCGACTGGGTGCGCAGCCGCTCCACGATCTGGGTGGTGGCGGCGACGCCGACGTCGGCGGCGAGGAGGGTCTCCTCGATCTCCTCCCAGTCGTCCTCGGTCAGCCGCTCGCGGGCCAGCACGGTCAGGAGGCCGCGGCCCAGCGCCGACTGGGAGCGGGCCAGCCGGGAGCGCAGCCGCACCAGGCGGCCGGCCGAGGGCAGCGGCGTCTCGAAGACCAGGCCGGGCTCGGGCTCGGCCGGCGGCAGCACGACCGGCGGCGCGGGAGCGGTCTCCGGCGGCGCCCCGAGGCCGGAGGCGGTCGACCCGGACGGCGGCGCGGCGGGCTCGGCCGGCGCCGCGGGCGGGCGGGGACGGGTCAGCGTCGTGCCGGTGACGGCGTCCTCGTCCAGACGGGTGGTCCGGCGGCCGCGGCCGACCAGGAGGCCCACCCCGACCAGCAGGGCCACCACGAGGATCGCGATCGCGATCAGCACGAATTCCATGGCGCCCAGTCTCCCAGCAGCTCAGGAGCCGCACCCAGGCACAACACCCAGGCAGCAACACCCGGGCAGCAACACCCAGGCGATGCCCAGCCGAGTGGGCCAGGCTGTGCCCATGGCCCTGCCCGCCGGAGACCGCCCGGCCCTCCTCCTCGGTCCGCTGCTGCGGCACGTCGACCCCGTCTCGGCCACCGTCTGGGTGGAGACCGACCGGCCGTGCGAGGTGGAGGTGCTCGGCCGGCGGGAGCGCACCTTCCTCGTGGCCGGGCACCACTACGCCCTGGTGGTGGTCGAGGGCCTGGAACCGGGCAGCTCGACGCCCTACGAGGTGCACCTGGACGGCGTCCGCGTCTGGCCGGAGGAGGCCGCGCCGTTCCCCGCCGGCCGGATCCGGACGCCGGGGCACGGCGGCCCGTTCCGCATCGCCTTCGGCTCCTGCCGGTACGCCACCCCGAGCACCGTGCTGCCGGCCGAGGGCATCCCGCCGGACGCCCTCGACGCCTACGCCACCCGGATGATCACGCTGCCCGAGGACGAGTGGCCCGACGCCCTGCTGCTGCTCGGCGACCAGGTCTACGCCGACGAGCTCACCAAGGCCACGCGCACCTGGCTGTCGCTGCGCCGCGGCACGCCGGTGCCCGAGGGGAGCCAGGTCGGGGACTACGAGGAGTACACCCGGCTCTACGCCGAGTCGTGGAGCGATCCGCAGGTGCGCTGGCTGCTGTCCACCGTGCCGTCGTCCATGGTGTTCGACGACCACGAGATGATCGACGACTGGAACACCTCGGCGGCCTGGCGCGCGACGACCACGGCGACCGACTGGTGGAGCGACCGGATCGCCGGCGGACTGGCCAGCTACTGGGTCTACCAGCACCTGGGCAACCTCAGCCCGCAGGAGCTCGCCGACGACGCGCTGTGGCAGCGGGTGCGCCGGTGCACCGACGGGGACGACGCCGAGCCGCTGCTGCGCGAGATGGCGCTGGCCGCCGACCGCGACCCGGCCACCTTCCGCTGGAGCTACGTGCGGCACTGGGGCGAGGCGCGGCTGGTCATGGTCGACAGCCGCGCCGGCCGGGTGCTCGACGAGCACGGCCGCCGGATGCTGGACGACGCCGAGTTCGACTGGGTCGAGGCGGCGATGCGCCGGGCCGTCGAGGAGGGCGCGGAGCACGTCGTCATCGGCACGTCCCTGCCGTGGCTGCTCCCCCACGCCATCCACGAGATCGAGCGGTGGAACGCGACGCTCAACGTGCGCCACCACCGCAAGCTGCGGGGCCGGCTGGCCGAGCAGCTGCGCCAGGCCGCCGACCTCGAGCACTGGGCGGCGTTCGGCCACTCCTTCGAGCGGCTGGGGCGGGCGCTCACCGCGCTGGCCCGCGGCGAGCACGGCCGGGCGCCGGCCACCGCGCTGGTGCTCTCCGGCGACGTCCACCACGCCTACGCCGCCGAGCTGGTCGAGCCCGGCGACCTGACCACCCGGGTGCACCAGCTGACGGTCTCCCCGCTGCACAACCAGGCGCCGCACCCCATCCGGGTCGGCTTCCGCATCGGCTGGAGCCGCTGGGCACGGCGGCTGACCACCCGCATGGCCCGGCTGGCGCGGGTCGAGCCCTCGTCGCTGGACTGGGCCAAGGCGGCCGGGCCGTTCTTCGGCAACCAGATCGGCGAGCTGGTGCTCGACGGCCGGCACGCGACGTTCCGCCTGTTCCTCAGCGAGGCCGGTGGCGGGGAGGGGCTGCGGCAGGTGGCCGACCTGCCGCTGGCCGACCCCGTGCCGGCGGGGATGACAAGCTGACGGGGTGAGCGACCTCTCCGGGACCAAGCCGGCCCCCGGCCCCGACCAGCCGCCCATCCCGGTCCGGCTGGTCACGTTCAACACCCACCACGGGGTCGGGGACGACGACCGCCACGACCTCCCGCGGCTGGCCAAGGTGCTCGCCGCGACCGAGGCCGACGTGATCTGCCTGCAGGAGGTCGACCGCCGGTTCGGCGACCGCAGCGAGGACGTCGACCAGGCGCTGCTGCTCTCCCGCGCGCTGGACATGCAGCTGGCGTGGGCGCCGTCGATCGACGAGCCGCGCGGCGACGGCGACCGCCGCCAGTACGGCAACGCGGTGCTGTCGCGGCTGCCGGTGCTGGTCAGCGACGTGCACCGGCTGCCCGGCGGCGGGGAGCCGCGCAGTGCGCTGCGCACCCTCCTCGAGCTCGACGGCGGCACGCTGTGGGTGACCGCCACCCACCTGACCACCCGGTCGGCGGCCGAGCGGGCCGAGCAGGCGGCGGCGCTGGCCGCGCTGCACACCGACGCGATGGCCGCCGGCGTCGTCGTCGGCGATTTCAACGCCCGTCCCGACGCCGACGAGCTCGCCGCGCTACGAGAGCGCTTCGGCGACGCCTGGGAGCTGGCGCACGACCGCGGCGACCAGGCCGGCTGGCGGTTCTGGCACGCCGGCGACGGGCTGACCCACCCCGCGGGCGCGCCGCACCGGCGCATCGACCAGGTGTGGGTCTCCCCCGGCGTCACCGTCGCCAGCGCGCGGGTGCTCGACGCCGCCGGGGCGTCGGACCACCTGCCGGTCGTCGTCGACCTGCTCGTCCCGTCGGGCGTCTGACCCCGGCATAGGAGGCTTTACGCACGTTCTCCCGCCGGAAACGTGCGCAAAGCCTCCTATGCCTCGCTCCGCGCGCGGGCCTCAGGCCGGTTCGGGCTCCCGCAGCCGCTGGCTGATCACGCCGGTGATCCCGTCCCCGCGCATGCTCACGCCGTAGAGGGCGTCGGCGATCTCCATCGTCCGCTTCTGGTGGGTGATGACGATCAGCTGCGAGGTCGAGCGCAGCTGCTCGACCAGGGTGAGCAGCCGGCCGAGGTTGACGTCGTCCAGCGCCGCCTCGACCTCGTCGAGGACGTAGAACGGCGAGGGCCGGGCCCGGAAGATCGACACGAGCAGGGCGACGGCGGTCAGCGACCGCTCGCCGCCGGACAGCAGCGACAGCCGCTTGACCTTCTTGCCCGGCGGCCGCGCCTCGACCTCCACGCCGGTGGTCAGCATGTCCTCGGGGTCGGTGAGCAGCAGCCGGCCCTGGCCGCCGGGGAAGAGCACGGCGAAGACCTGCTCGAACTCCCGCTGCACGTCGGCGAAGGCCGAGGCGAAGACGTCGTGGATGCGCTCGTCGACCTCGCGGACGACGGTGAGCAGGTCGCGGCGGGTCGCCTTGAGGTCCTCGAGCTGGGTGGCGAGGAAGGTGTGCCGCTCCTCCAGCGCCGCGAACTCCTCCAGCGCGAGCGGGTTGACCTTGCCCAGCGTGGCGAGGTCGCGCTCGGCGCGGGCGGCCCGCCGCTCCTGGGCGGCCCGCTCGTAGGGCACCGGCTCGGGCTCGGGCTCCCCCGCCGCCTGCGCGGCGGCCACCTGCGCGGGGGTCGGCGGCACGGGGGCCGCCGGGCCGTACTCGGCGAGCAGCGTGGCCAGGTCGACCCCGAACTCCTCGGCCGCCCGCGTCTCCAGGCCCTCGATCCGGTAGCGCTGCTCGGCGCGGGCCACCTCGTCGCGGTGCACCTCGTCGGTGAGCCGCTCGAGCTCGGCGGTGGCCGCGCGCACGCGGGTGCGCACCTCAAGCAGCTCGGCCTCGGTCGCCGACCGCACGCGGGCCAGCTCGTCGCGCTCGGCGGCGGCCCGGGCCAGCGAGGTGGCCAGCGCGGTGAGCGCCTCCTCGGCGCCGGCGCGCACCCGGGCGGCGACGGCGGCGCCGCGCTGCCGGGCCAGCCGGGCGGCGGCGGCGCGCTCGCGAGCGGCGCGCTCCTGCCGGGCCTGGCGGCGCAGCGCCTCGGCCCGCCCGGTCAGCGCGCGGGCCCGCTCCTCGGCGGTGCGCACGGCCAGCCGGGCCTCGGTCTCGCCCTGCCGGGCCGCGGCGACCTCCAGCCGCAGCCGGTCCCGCTCGCCCGGGTCGGGCTCCTCCTCGACCGGGGCGGCCTCGGCCTCGGCCAGCCGCTCCTCCAGTCCCGCCAGCCCGGTCACCGCCTGCTCGAGCGCCTGCTCGGCGCGCACCCGCGCGGCGGCGGACCGCTCGGCCTCGGCGGCGGCCGACCGCGCCGCGGCGCCCAGCTCGGCGAGCTCCGCGGCCACCGCGGAGCGGGTGCGGTCGGCGGCCTGGCGGGCGGCGAGCGCGGTCTCCACCGCGGCGGACCGCTCCCGGGCGGCCTCCCGCGCGGCGGCCAGCCGGTCGGCGAGCTCGGCCGCCCGCGCCGCGGCGGTGGCCAGCTCGCGGCCGGCCTCCTCGACGCGGGCGCGCACCTCCAGCCCGGACGGGGCGTTGGCCTGCCCGCCCACCGACCAGTCGGCACCGACCAGGTCGCCGTCGGCGGTGACGGCGCGGATCCGCGGGTGGGTGGTGACCAGCGCGCGGGCGGCGGTGAGGTCGGGCACGACGGCGACCCGGTCCAGCGCGCGGGCCAGCGCCGGCAGCAGGTCGTCGGGCGCCGTGACGAGGTCCAGCGCCCAGCGCAGCCCCTCCGGCAGCACCGGCCAGCCCTCGCGCGGCAGCGGCGGCAGCCCGCCGGTCACCAGCAGCCCGGCCCGCCCGCCGCCGGTCTCCTTGAGGTGGGCCAGCGCCGCGGCGGCCTCGGCGACGCCGCCGACGACGACCGCGTCGGCCATCCCGGCCAGCGCGGCGGCGACCGGTACCTCGGCGCCGGGGTGCACGGTCACCTGGTCGGCGAGCGGGCCCAGCACACCGGGCAGGTCGGCGGCGAGCACCGCGGCGGCACCGTCGGCGGGCGCGAGCCCCAGCGCGAGCGCGTCGCGGCGGGCCTGAGCCCCGGCCCGGTCGCGCTCGGCGGCGCGCTCGGCGGCGACCAGCTCGGTCACCGCGCGGGCGGCGGCGGCGTGGGCGGCGACGGCGTCCTGGTGGGCGGTGACGAGGACGACGTCCTCGTCCTCCTGCTCGGCCACCTGGCCGTGCCGGTCGGCCAGCCGCTCGGCGGCGGTCTCGGCACGGTCGGCGGCCTCGGCCGCGGCGGCGGCCAGCCGCTCGATCTCGGCCTCCCCGGCGGCGGCGCGCGAGCGGGCGGCGGCGACCTGGCCGGACAGCCGGGCCAGCCCCTCCCGCCGGTCGGCCAGCGCCCGGGCCGCGGCGACCCACGCCCGCTCCGCCTCGGCCAGCGCCTTCTCCAGCTCCGTGCGGGTGGCGACGGCGGCGGCCAGCCGGCCGCGCTCGGCCTCGAGTCCCTCGGCGAGCTCGGCCTCGGTGGCGGCGATCCGGTCGGCCTCGGCCTCGAGCTGGTCGGGGTCCCGGCCGCCCGGGGCGGCCGCGGCCGGCGCGGAGAGGTGGCGGTGCCGCTCGCCGGCCAGCGAGGCGATGCCGCGGAACCGCTCGGTGAGCGCGGACAGCCGGTACCAGGTGTCCTGGGCGCCGCCCAGCAGCGGGGCGTTCGCGGCCAGCGCCGCCTCCAGCTCCGCCTCGCGGCGTGCGGTCCGGCCGAGCTCGGCCTCGACGACGGCGCGGCGCTCGCGGGCGGCGGTCTCGTCGGCGACGTCCTTGGCCAGGGCGTCGCGGAGCTGGACCAGGTCGTCGGCGAGCAGCCGCAACCGCGCGTCGCGCAGGTCGGCCTGGACGCCGGCCGCGCGGCGGGCCACCTCTGCCTGCCGGCCCAGCGGCTTGAGCTGGCGGCGCAGCTCCGCGGTGAGGTCGGCCAGCCGGTCGAGGTTGGCCTGCATCGCGTCGAGCTTGCGGAGCGCCTTCTCCTTGCGCTTGCGGTGCTTGAGGACGCCGGCGGCCTCCTCGACGAACGCGCGGCGGTCCTCCGGGCGGCCGGAGAGGACGGCGTCGAGCTGCCCCTGGCCGACGATGACGTGCATCTCGCGGCCGATGCCGGAGTCGCTGAGCAGCTCCTGGACGTCGAGCAGGCGCACCTTGTCGCCGTTGATCTCGTACTCGCTCTCCCCGGAGCGGTACATGCGGCGGGTGATCGACACCTCGGTGTAGTCGATCGGCAGGGCGCCGTCGGCGTTGTCGATGGTCAGGGTCACCTCGGCCCGGCCGAGCGCCGGGCGGCCGGCGGTGCCGGCGAAGATGACGTCCTCCATCTTGCCGCCGCGCAGGCTCTTGGCCCCCTGCTCGCCCAGCACCCAGGCGATGGCGTCGACGACGTTGGACTTGCCCGAGCCGTTGGGGCCGACGACGGCGGTGATCCCCGGCTCCAGGCGCAGCGTCGTCGGCGACGCGAAGGACTTGAAGCCCTTCAGCGTCAGGCTCGACAGGTGCACGGGAAGGGGAGCCTAGTCCGGCCCGGGCCCCGCGGCGGGGCCCGCGGGGCGGGTGTTACCGGTGGTGCGGGACGCTCAGGCCAGCGCCGGCTCGGCGCTGTCGCCGGCCATGCTGAGCAGCTCGTGGGCGATGGCGGCGTCGCGCTGGGCGCGCAGCTCCTCGAGCTCCTGCTCCAGCCGCCGCACCTTGGCCCGCAGTGCGGCGTTCTCCTCGTGTACTCGGAGCTCAGCGCGCGACACGACGGAACCGAACAGGGCCTTGGCCATGGCTGTGACGGCCTTTCCAGACATCGGGAGGGTGTGCCCGGCGCCCCGGGAAGCGGTCGGCGCGGGCTCTGTACCACAAGGGTGACAGGCGCGGACACGCAGGTCAACGGCAGGAGGGGGCTCCCCCGTGTCGGGCGGATGTCGCGTTGGTCACGCCGTGGTGAAGCCCTGCATCCCCTGCACCGGCTCCTCGCGGACGTCGACCGCCGTCACCGCGCCCGGCGCGGCGGCGCCGGACAGCTCGGCCACGAGCGCGCGGACGGCGTCCGCCTCGCCCTCGACGACCACCTCGACCCGTCCGTCGGGCAGATTCGCCGCCCGCCCGGCCAGCCCGGCCCGCTGCGCGGCGCGCCACACGAAGGCCCGGTAGCCGACGCCCTGCACGGTGCCGTCGACGAGGGCGACCACCCGGACGGCGCTCACCGGGCGCGCCGGGCCCGCGGCCGCGGCTGGCAGCGCGGGCAGCTGTAGCTGGAGCGGTTCATGAACGGCTCGCGGACGATCGCCGTCCCGCAGCGCGGGCAGGGCCGGTCGGCCTGCCCGTACACGGCGAGGAACCGGGAGAAGTAGCCGCTCTGCCCGTTGACGTCGACGTAGAGGGAGTCGAAGGAGGTGCCGCCCTGGGCCAGCGCCTCGTCGAGCACGTCGCGCACGCCCTGCAGCAGGGCCCCGACCTGCGGCCGGGTGAGCGACCCGGTGGGCCGGGTGCCGTGCAGCCGGGCCCGCCACAGCGACTCGTCGGCGTAGATGTTGCCCACGCCGCCGATCAGCGTCTGGTCCAGCAGCGCGCGCTTGACCTGGGTGTCGCGCCGGCGCAGCGCGGCGCTGAACGCGCTCTCGTCGAACGCGGGGTCCAGCGGGTCGATGGCGATGTGCGCCACGCGCGGGGGCAGCGCGTTGCCGGGGGCGTCCTCGACGGCCAGCCCGCCGAAGGTGCGCTGGTCGACGAAGCGCAGCTCGCGGCCGCCGTCGGTGAAGGTGAACCGGGCGCGCAGGTGCGTCTCGTCCGGCGCGGAGGGCTTCTCGACCAGGAGCTGGCCGCTCATGCCCAGGTGCGCGACGAGCGCGCGCTCGGCCGGCGTGCCGTCGGCCTCGGCCAGGGGCAGCCACAGGTACTTGCCGCGGCGGTGCGCCGCGCTGATCGTGCGGCCGGTGACCGAGGCGATGAAGTGGTCGGTGCCCTCGAGGTGCCGGCGGACGGCGCGCGGGTGGTGCACCTCCACGGTGGCGACGGTGCGCCCGGCGACCCACTGCTGCAGCCCGCGCCGGACCACCTCGACCTCGGGCAGTTCGGGCACGTGGGCTCAGCTCCCGTCGTCGGCGGCCGGATCCGCCGACAGCGCCCGCCAGGCCGCCTCGGCGGCCTCCTGCTCGGCGGCCTTCTTGGTGCGTCCGGCACCGGCGCCGTAGACCTGGCCGGAGAGCAGCACCTCGGCGGTGAAGGTCTTGGCGTGGTCGGGCCCGGTGTCGCGGACGACGTACGTGGGCGCACCCAGGCCACGGGCGGCGCCGAGCTCCTGGAGGCTGGTCTTCCAGTCCAGGCCGGCCCCGCGGGTCGCCGACTCGGCCAGCAGCGGGTCGAACAGCCGGTGCACCAGCGCGCTCGCGACGTCCAGGCCCAGGCCCAGGTGCACGGCGCCGATCAGCGCCTCCATGGCGTCGGCGAGGATCGAGTCCTTCTCGCGGCCGCCGGTGGTCTCCTCGCCGCGGCCCAGCAGCAGGTGCGGGCCGATGCCGCCGTCGCCGAGCCGCCGCGCGACCCGGGCCAGCGAGGTCATGTTCACCACCGACGCGCGCAGCTTGGCCAGCTGCCCCTCGGGCAGGTCGGGCTGGCTGCGGTAGAGCTCGTCGGTGACGACCAGGCCGAGCACGGAGTCCCCGAGGAACTCCAGCCGCTCGTTGGTGGGCAGCCCGCCGTTCTCGTAGGCGTACGAGCGGTGGGTCAGCGCCAACGCCAGCAGGCCGCCGGGCAGCTCGATGCCCAGGGCGTCGAGCAGCCAGGCGGCCGCACGGTCGGCGTGGTCGTCCCCGGCCGGCGACCGGCCGGCGGTGCCGGCCGGCGCGGCCGCAGCCGGGTTCCCCACGACGTCAGGTCAGACCGAGAGGACCTGACGGCCCTCGTACTGCCCGCAGTTCGGGCAGGCCTGGTGCGGCGGCTTGAGCTCGCCGCAGGCCCGGTTCGGGCAGGGCGAGAGCGTCGGGGCGCTCGCCTTCCACTGCGAACGGCGCGCGCGGGTGTTCGCGCGGGACATCTTCCGCTTCGGGACGGCCACGTCAGTTCTCCTCTGGTTCGTCCTCGCCGGGGGTGCCCGGTGAGGAAGTGAATCGGCCGGCGAGCCCGGCCCAGCGGGGGTCGACCACCTCGTGCGAGTGGTCGGGCGGGAGGTCGTCGATGCGCTGGCCGCAGTCGACGCACAGCCCGCCGCAGTCCTCGGTGCAGGTCGGCGACAGCGGCAGCGCGAGGACGACGGCGTCCCGGAGCATCGGCTCCAGGTCCAGCAGGTCGCCCTCGACCCGGCGGACCTCGTCCTCCTCGCTGGTCGCCTCGGTCGTGCTGCCTTCGTAGGCGAACAGCTCCTGGACGTCGAGCCGGAGGGTGTCCTCGACCGGCTCCAGGCAGCGCGCGCACGAGCCCTCGACCGGCGCCTCGACCTCGCCGGAGACGAGCACGCCCTCCATCACCGACTCCAGCCGCAGCCGCAGGTGCACCGGCGCCCCCTCGGGGACGCCGATCAGCTCCACCCGCCACTCCGCCGGCGCCGGGATGGTGCGGTCCAGCTCGTGCATCGACCCGGCCCGGCGACCCAGCTCGCGCAGGTCGACGCGCCAGGGGTTGGCGGACGGGCGCCGGGCGTCGGAGGACGCGGCGCCGGAGCGGTTCGGTGCGGCAGGCATGTCGGTACTCGCGGTCGGGAGCGGGGAGGGAGGTCGTCCGAGGCGGGCAACCGCGGCGGTCGGACCAGACGACGAGACTACCCGATCGCCGGAGGGCGCCGTCCGGGAGCGCGGGGAGGCGCCCCTCACGCGGCGGTCGGGGCCGGCCCGCACATGATCAGGGTCCCTGATCCCGTGGGGTCCTCCCCGGGCGCGGGACGTCGGGGAGGACGCCGGACGACCAGGGACCCTGATCATCTGGAACGGGCGCCAGGCGGCGTCACGGTTCGCGCAGCGTGCTCCGCGCCTTCTCCACCGACCGCAGCATCCGCTCCAGCGTGGTGCCGAAGTCGGCCAGCCGGGTGTCGACGTACTCGTCGACCTCGGCGCGCATGCGGCTGACCTCCGCGACGGTCTGCGCGCCCATCTCGTCGGCGCGGCTGACCGCGCCGCGGTAGACCTCGGTCTCGGTGATCAGCCGCTCGTGCTCCTCGCGCGCCGCGGCCAGCAGCTCGGCCTGCTGGGCCTGGGCGTCGGCGATGAGCGCCTCGCGGTGCCGGTGCGCCTCCTCCACCAGCCGGTCGGCCTCGGCCTCGGCCTGGGTGAGCAGGTCGTCGGCGTCGGCCTGCGCCTGGGCCAGGAGCTCGTCGCGCTGCCGCCGGGCGGTGCCGAGGATCTCCTCGCGCTGGCGCCGGGCCTGCCCGATCAGCTGCTCGCTCTCGCTGCGGGTGCGGCCGGTGAGCCGCTCGGCCTCGGCCTGGGCCTGCTCGAGGATCTCGGTGCGCTGCTCGACGATCGCGCCGGCCTGCTGCACCTCCTCGGGCAGCGACTCGCGGAGGTCGTCGAGCAGGTCGAGCAGCAGGTCGCGGGGCACCATGCAGGAGCCCGACATCGGCACGCTGCGGGCGTTCTCGATGACCCGGCTCAGCTCGTCGACGACGTCGTAGAGCCGGTAGACGACCTCGGTCACGGTGTTCCCCCGGGAGCCCGGCCGTCCGGCCCCTGCTGCCCCTGGGCGAGCAGCCGGTCCAGGACGGCCTTCGGGACCAGCCGGGAGACGTCACCGCCGAAGGTGGCGATCTGCTTCACCAGGCTGGAGGACAGGTGCCCGACCTGCGGCGCGGTCGGGACGAACAGCGTCTCGATGCCCGCCAGCTCGCGGTTCATCTGCGCCATCTGCAGCTCGTACTCGAAGTCCCCGACCGCGCGCAGGCCCTTGACCACCACCGGGATGTCGGAGCGGCGGCAGTAGTCGACCAGCAGGCCCTGGAAGCTGTCGACGACGACGTTCGGCAGGTCGGTGACCGCCTCGCGCAGCATGGCCATGCGCTCGTCGACGGGGAACATCCCGGCCTTGCCGGGGTTGACCAGGACGGCGACCACCAGCTCGTCGTAGAGCGCGGCAGCGCGGCTGATGACGTCGACGTGGCCGTTGGTGACCGGGTCGAAGGAACCGGGGCAGACGGCACGCCTCACGGCAAGCGACCGTACCGGAGCACTGCCTCTCCGTAGCGGCGATCGCGGATCCCCTCGAGGGGTGTCGGCCACTCCCAAGCCTCCTCGCGGCTGGACCGCTCGACCACGACGACGGCGTCGTCGGCCAGCCACCCGCCGCCGGCCAGCGCCGACAGCACCTCCCGCACCTGCTCGGCGGGGACGGCGTAGGGCGGGTCGGCGAGCACGAGGTCGAACCGCGCCGGCGGCGCCCCGGCGACGACTCCCGGGACCGATCCGGCGATCACCCGCCCGCCGGGCAGCCCCACCGCGGCCAGGTTGGCCTTGAGCACCGGCAGCACCCGCGGCCCGTTCTCCACGAACACCACCTGCGCCGCCCCGCGCGACAGCGCCTCCAGGCCGAGCGCGCCGGAGCCGGCGTACAGGTCCAGCACCGCCGCGCCCTCGAGGTCCAGCAGCGTGCCGAGGGTGTTGAACAGCCCCTCGCGGGCGCGGTCGCCGGTGGGGCGCACGCCGGACGGCGGCACCTTCAGCGGCCGCCCCCGGGCAGCGCCGGAGATCAGCCGCGTCATGCCTTCTCCAGGTACTCCGCCCGCTCGTCGGTGGCGAGGGCGGCCACCTCCGACGCCAGGCCGGGGTGGTCGGCCAGCCCGCGCTCGGTGGCCAGCAGGGCGGTGGCCTCGGTGCGTGCGGTGGCGATCAGCTCCTCGTCCTCCAGCAGCGACAGCAGCCGGATGCCCGAGCGGCGGCCGGACTGGGCGGCACCCAGCACGTCGCCCTCCCGCCGGGTCTCGAGGTCCAGCCGGGCCAGCTGGAAGCCGTCGGAGGTGCTGGCGACGGCGGCCAGCCGCTGGCCGGTGGCCGAGCCGCTGGGCGCCTCGGAGACCAGCAGGCAGAGGCCGGCGTGCGCGCCGCGGGCCACCCGGCCGCGCAGCTGGTGCAGCTGGCTGACGCCGAAGCGGTCGGCGTCCATGACGACCATCACCGTCGCGTTGGGCACGTCGACGCCGACCTCCACGACGGTGGTGGCGACCAGCACGTCGACCTCGGCGGCGGCGAAGGCCCGCATCCGGGCCTCCTTCTCCTCGGGAGTCAGCCGGCCGTGCAGGACCTCCAGCCGCAGCCCGGCCAGCGGCCCGGCCCGCAGCGCCTCGGCCACGTCCAGCACCGCCAGCGGCGGACGGCGGTCGCTGCCCTTCTCGTCGGGCGGGGCGCCGTCGGCGTCGTCGGGCTCCTCCTCGGCGCCGGCCTCCTCGCCGATCCGCGGGCAGACGACGTAGGCCTGCCGGCCGGCGGCGACCTCCTCGCGCAGCCGCTCCCACGCGCGGTCCAGCCAGGAGGGCTTCTCGCGGACCGGCACCACCGAGCTGGCCACCCCGCCCCGGCCGCTGGGCAGCTGGCGCAGCGTGGAGGTCTCCAGGTCGCCGTAGACGGTCATGGCGACGGTGCGCGGGATCGGCGTGGCGGTCATGACCAGCACGTGCGGCGGGCGGTTGCCCTTGGCGCGCAGCGCGTCGCGCTGCTCCACGCCGAACCGGTGCTGCTCGTCGACGACGACCAGCCCCAGGTCGGCGAAGTCGACGCCCTCCTGCAGCAGGGCGTGGGTGCCCACCACGATGCCGGCGCTGCCGTCGGCGACCGCGGCCCGCGCCTCGCGGCGGGCGGCGGCCTTGAGCGAGCCGGTCAGCAGCACGACGTTCGTGCCGGCCGGGTCGCCGTCGATCTCCCCGGCCCGGCCGAGCGGGCCGAGCAGCGCGCGGATGCCGCGGGCGTGCTGCGCGGCGAGCACCTCGGTGGGTGCCAGCAGCGCGGCCTGGCCGCCGGCGTCGACCACCTGCGCCATGGCGCGCAGCGCCACCACGGTCTTGCCCGAGCCGACCTCGCCCTGCAGCAGCCGGTGCATCGGCTGGTCGCGGTCGAGCTCGGTGGCCAGTTCCTCCCCCACCTCGCGCTGGCCCTCGGTCAGCGCGAACGGCAGCGCGGCGTCGACGGCGTCGAGCAGCCCGCCGGCGCGGCGCGGGCGGGCGATGCCCGGCTCCAGCGCGGCGGCCCGGCGGCGGGCGGCGAGGGTCAGCTGGAGCACCAGCGCCTCGTCCCACTTGAGCCGGTGCTGGGCCTGCTCGACGTCGTCGTCGCTGGTCGGCCGGTGGATGTCGAGCAGCGCGGCGGCCAGGCTCGGGAGGCCGTGCCGCGCGCGCATCTCGTCGGGGAGGGGGTCCTCGACGAACCCGAACCCGCCGCCGGCGTCGAGCAGCAGCTTCACCGACTTCTGGATCATCCAGCTGGAGACGTCCTTGCTGGCCGGGTAGATCGGGATGAGCGCGCGCATCCACTCGCCGTCGTCGTCGCCGGTGAGCAGGTGGCAGTCGGGGTGGGCGAACTGCGGCTTGCCCTGCCAGCTGCCGACCGTGCCGGCGAACAGGCCCCACGCCCCGGCCTCGAGCCTGGCGTGCTTGGAGTTGAAGAAGACCAGCTTCATCGAGCCCTCGAGGTCGCCGACGACGACCTCGGTGATCATGCCCCGCCGCTGCTTCATCGGCCGGGTGCTCACGCTGCGGACCTGGGCGAGGACGGTCACCCGGTCGCCGATCTGCAGGTCGTCGAGGCGGGTCATCTCCCCGCGGCGGGCGTAGCGCCGCGGGTAGTGGCGCAGCAGGTCGCGCACCGTGTGCAGGCCCAGCTGCTCGGCCATCGCCTTCGCCGTCTTCGGCCCGAGCACCCGGCCGAGGTCGGTGGCCATGGTCACCGGCACGTCACTCCACCCCGATCTGCAGCGGGACGCCGGCCGCGCCGCCGTCGTACCGCGTCACCTCCACGGTCGGATGGGCCGAGGCGAGGTGCGCGCAGACGGCGTCCCCCAGGGCGGCGTCGGGACCGACGACGAGGGTGGCCAGCTCCCCGCCGGCCGACAGGAGCCGGTCGAGCAGGTCGCAGGCCGTGGCGGCGAGGTCGGCGCCGATGACCACGACGTCGCCCTCGGCGGCGCCGAGCACGTCGCCCGGGGCGCAGCGCCCGGCGCTGGTCAGCGCCTCCTGGTCGGCGACGACGACCTCGGCCCAGCGGGTGGCCGCGGCCGCCTCGGCCATCGTGATGACGTCGTCGCCGAAGCGGCGCGACGGATCGGCGACGGCGATCGCGGCCAGGCCCTGGACCGGCGACCGGGTGGGGACGACGGCGACGTCGCGGCCGGCCTCGCGGGCGCGGTCGGCCGCGCGGGAGGCCACCGGGGTGAGCGCCGGGTCGTTGGGCAGGACGACGACCTCCGCGGCGGCCGAGCCGAGCACCTCGTCGAGCACCTGCTCCTCGCTGACGCCGTCGGGACCGCAGGCGACCACCCGCACCCCCTCCCCCGCGAACAGCGCGCCCAGCCCCTCGCTCGGCACGATCGCGACCACCGCACGCTCGCCGGCCACCGGAGCCGGCGGGCGGACCGGCGCCAGCGGGGTGACCGAGATGCGGTACGGCCGCCCGGCCTCGATGCCGGCCTCGATCGCCGCGCCGATGTCGCTCACGTGCACGTGCACGTTCCACTCGCGGCCGGTCGGGGTGTCGACGCCGACCACCACGAGGCTGTCGCCCAGCGCGGCGAGCCGGTCGTGCAGCCGGGCGACGGCCACCTCGTCGGCGTCGGCGAGCAGGTACTGCACCTCGCTGCCCGGGCCGGCCGGCGGCTGGTGCGGGACGTCGTGGTCGTGGGCGTGCGGGCGCTGCCCGGCCGGGCGGCGGACCAGCGGCGGCCGCGCGGGCTCGACCCCGGTCACGGTGGTGACCAGCGCGTCGAGCACCAGGCACAGGCCGGCTCCCCCGGCGTCGACCACCCCGGCGTCGCGCAGCGCGGCCAGCTGGGCGGGGGTCTCCTCGAGCGCGGCGCGGGCGCCGTCGGCGGCGGCGCGGACGACCGCGGCCAGGTCGGTGTGCCCTGCGGCGACGGCCGCGGTGGCGGCTGCCCCCGCGGCGCGGGCCACGGTGAGGAAGGTGCCCTCCTCGGGGTCGGCCACGGCCGTGTAGGCGCTGTCGGCCGCCTTCTGCAGGCCCTCGGCGAAGGTGGGGCCCTCGGCCGGCTCGCGGCCGGCGAACTGGTCGGCCAGGCCGCGCAGCAGCTGGGCGAGGATCGTGCCGGAGTTGCCCCGGGCACCGAGCACGGCGCCGCGCGCGAGCACCGACCAGACCGACTCGGCCCCGCCGTCGCCGGCCTCCTCGAGCGCCGCCAGCGCGGCCTCGGCGGTCAGCAGGAGGTTGGTGCCGGTGTCGCCGTCGGGGACCGGGAAGACGTTGAGCTCGTCGAGCCGGACCCGGGCCTCGGACAGCGCGGCGACCGCGGCCCGGCACCAACGACCGGCCGCGGCGTCGTCCAGCGCCTGCAGCACGGCCGGAGGGTACCCACGATCGCCGACAGGACCGGGCCGGAACGGGGACCGGACGGCCCCGGCGACGTCGTCCGCGGGGAACGGCTAGACTGGCCGACGGTCTGTACGCGGTCGCTGTCTGCGCACCGCACGATGTGAACGAATCTCTGGGAGTGATCCGCCGTGGCTGCCGTGTGCGATGTCTGTGGCAAGGGGCCCGGTTTCGGTATGTCGGTGTCGCACTCGCACCGCCGCACGCCGCGCCGTTGGAACCCGAACATCCAGTCCGTGCGGGCGCTGATCGCCCCGGGCAACCGTCGCCGGATCAACGCGTGCACCTCGTGCATCCGCGCCGGCAAGGTCGTCCGCGCGTAGCGCGCACGAGCTCGCGAACCATCCCGGCTCCGACCGGGCCGACCCCGGAGGTCTCCTGACCTCCGGGGTCTTCCGCGTGTCCGGGGGTCAGGCCGCCCCGATGCCCCGGGCCCGCGCGGCGGTGACCACCAGCTCGACCACCGTCTCCAGCGGGAGCACCGTGCTGTCGACCACCAGGTGGTAGTTGCGCACCGAGGTGGGGTCGCACCGGTAGAAGTGCCGGACGTAGGCCTCCCGGGTGCGGTCGGCGGCGTCCATCTCCCGCCGCACCTCCTCCTCCGGCCGGCCCGAGCGCGCCACCGCCGCGGCCAGCCGGCGGTCGGGCGGGCCGTCCAGCCGCACGTGCAGGACGTCGGGGCGGTCGCGCAGCACCATCGCGGCCGCCCGGCCGAGCACCACGCCCCCGGCACCGGCGGCGATCTCGCGCAGCACCCGCTCGGTCTGGTCGCGGTAGGCGCGCTCGTCGGGCTGACCCGGCACCGGGAACACGCCGCCGACCGGGTCGGGCATCGTGCCGAGGGAGGCCACCAGCCGCCAGAGGCCGCGGGTGACCCGCTCGTCGTTCTCCTCGGCCTCCTCCACCGGCACGCCCAGCCGGCCGGCCACCTGCGCCGGGATGGCCCGGTCGTGGAAGGGCAGCCCCAGCCGCTCGGCGACCGCCGGGGCGATCTCCGCACCGGCGGCCCCGTAGGCCGCCGACACCGTCACGACGCCCCCGGTCACGATGCCCCCGGTCACGATGCCCCCGTCACGATGGCCCCGTCATGATGCCCATGGCCGCTCCTCCTCCGCGCCCGGCAGCTCCTTGCCGAGGAACACGCCCTCGGCGGAGTCGGCGTAGACGCCGTACCCCGGCACCGGCCGGTAGCCACCCTCGGCGTACAGCGCGAGCGCCTCGGGCTGCCGGCGGCCGGAGTTGAGGACGACCGACCGGTGCCCGGCCGCTGCCGCGCTGGCCTCCAGCTCGTCCATGAGCACCTGGGCCAGGCCGCGCCGCCGGAACGCCGGGTCCACGTAGACCCGCTTGACCTCGACCACGCCCGGAGCGTGCACCCGCCACGCGCCGCAGCCGGCGGGCACGCCGTCGACCTCGGCGACGAGGAACAGCCCGGCCGGCGGGTCGAACTCCGCCGGGTCGACGACCGCCTCGTCGGGGCCGCCGTACCGGGCGACGTACTCCTGCTGCACCCGGCCCACGAGCTCGCGGGCCACCGGCGAGGCGTAGCCCACCGCGCGCAGCCGCGCGGTGCTGCCGTCGCGCAGCCGCCGCTCAGCCGAAGTGGACATGGCCGATCCCCTCCGCTCCCACCGCCGCGGCCGCCTCGGCCGCGGGCTGGCCGCCCACCGTCACGCCGGGGGTGCCGCCCTCGCCGACCACGCCGATCACCGTCCACCCCGCCGGCAGCACCGCCCCGGCCGGGAAGGTGGCCAGCAGCGAGTGGTCCTCCCCGCCGGCGAGCACCCAGGCCATCGGGTCGACCCCGAGCGCCGCGCCCACCTGCTGGAGCGGCCCCGGCGGCTCGAGGGTCGCCCGCACCAGCGCGGCGCGGTCCAGGTCGACGACGACGCCGCTGGCCTCCGCGATGTGCCCGGCGTCGGCCAGCAGCCCGTCGCTGACGTCGCACATCGCCGTCGCGCCGGCCTCGGCGGCGGCCGGCCCGGCGGCGTAGGGGGGCGCGGGCCGCCGGTGCGCGGCCACCGCGGCCACCGGCGAGGTGAAGCCCCGGCGCAGCACCGCCAGGCCGCAGGCCGACCAGCCGAGCCGGCCGGCCAGCGCGACGACGTCCCCGGGGCGCGCGCCGGAGCGCAGCACCGGCGCGCGACCGCCCAGGTCGCCCAGCGCGGTCACCGACAGGACGACGGCGTCGCTGCCCGGTGCCGCCGCGACGGTGTCGCCGCCGACGACGGCCGCGCCCAGGGGCGCGCACTCCGCGGCCATGCCGTCGGCGACCTCCTCCAGCCAGCGGGTGGGGGTGTCCGCCGGGCAGGCGAGGCCCACCAGCAGCGCGGTGCCGACCGCACCCATGGCGGCGATGTCCGCGAGGTTGGCCGCGGCGGCCTTGTGCCCGACGTCCTCCCCCGAGGACCAGTCCCGGCGGAAGTGCCGCCCCTCGACGAGGACGTCGGTGCTCGCCACCACCCGGCCGTCGGGGGCGCGCAGCACCGCGGCGTCGTCCCCGGGGCCGACCTGGGCGACGGCGGCGGCACCGGACCGGGCCACCACCCGGGCGATCACGCCGAACTCCCCGACCACCCGGGCGCTGTCGGCCGGGTCCTCCCGGGGGAGCAGCGGACGGGGCCGTGTCACCGGCCACTCCAGGGTGCTGGGGTAGGTTGCGTCCCGATCCGCACGCCGGCGCCCTCGCGCCGGCCGCGCAGTCCGAGGAAGGTTCTCCCGTGGTCCACGCCTACATCCTGATCCAGACCGAAGTCGGCAAGGCCGCCCAGGTCGCCACGACGATCAGCGAGATCGCCGGGGTGACCAAGGCCGAGGACGTCACGGGCCCCTACGACGTCATCGTCCGGGCCGAGGCCGAGACCGTCGACGAGCTCGGCCGCCTGGTCGTGGCGCGGGTGCAGTCGGTCGACGGCATCACCCGCACCCTGACCTGCCCCGTCGTCAACATCTGAGCGCCCTGACCGACGACGCCGGCCGCACGCCCCCCGAGGACGGCGCGGCCGACACCAGCGATCCGGCCGGGCCGGTCGCGCCGCGCCCGGACCCGTTCCGGCGGCTGGCGCTGATCGCCACGGCGGTCATCGTGCCGGTGCTGGTGGCGCTGGTCGTGCTGGTGCGCCTCACCGACGGCGACGAGCCGGCCGGCGACGGCGCGGTCGCCGAGATCGACGGCTCGGCCGGCGCCGAGCGCGAGGACCTCCCCACGCTGCCGGTGGAGGTGCCCCCGGTCACCCCCGAGGCCGACGCGAACTGCCCGGCGCTGATGACCGACCTGCCGTTGGACCTCCTCGACGAGCCCTCCCGCCGGGTGCAGTCCGAGACGCCGTACGCCTACGCGTGGGGCGATCCGCCGATCGTGCTGGTCTGCGGCGTCGACCGGCCGGCCGGCTACGTCGTGGGCGCCTTCGCCCTCGAGGTCAACGGGGTCACCTGGTACGTCGACGACTCCGATCCCGACCAGGTCGTCTGGACGACGGTCGACCGGCCGGTCTACGTGGAGCTGACCCTGCCCGGCGGCAGCGACAGCGCCCCGGCCGCCGCGCTGAGCGGCATCGTGGCCGCCAACCTGCCCTACCAGGAACCGCAGCCCGGTCCGGCCTGACCTCAGCCGCCCGGCAGCCGGTCCAGCTGCTCGGGCACCAGGGCGGTCACCTCGGCGTCGGCGGCGTCCACGGTGGCCGCGACGGCGCTGACGGCCACGCTGAACACCCCGCGCACGCACCACGCGAAGGCCGCCGGGCCGGTCAGCCCGGTCTCGGGGGCGACCTCCTCGACGGTCAGCAGCCGGCAGTCCCCGGGCAGCTGCGGCGGATCGTGCCGCAGCATCCCCTCGTAGTACTCCGCGCCGTCCCCGGCGAGGTCCTCGGCGTAGGCCAGGGCGCCCTCGGCGGTGTCGAACTGGTCGACGAAGACGGTGGTGACCGGCCCGCGGGCGGGATCGCCCCAGAACCGCTCCCAGCCGTAGCGGTAGCCGTAGTCGTCGAGCACCTGCCGCTCGTAGGCCGGGTCCTCGGCGTAGCCGGCGACGTCGTCGGCCGTCTTCTCCCCCGCCGGGGGCTCGATCTCGTCGTCGGGCACCCGCGCCAGGTCCGAGGGCACCTCGGTGACCAGCAGCGCCGACAGCTCCTCGGCGCTGTCCGGGGTCGGGTCGGCGGCCTGGGCCGTCGCCGCCCCCTCGACGCCGGAGGTGCAGCCGCCGGCCGCGGGAGCCAGCAGGGTCAGCAGCGCGGCCGCCGCCCGGCCGGGCCGCCCGCGGCTCACCGCCGCGCGCCCCCGTCGAGCGCGGAGCGCACCAGCCGGTCGACCAGCTCGGGATAGCCGACGCCGGTCGCGGCCCACATCCGCGGGAACATCGAGATGGGCGTGAACCCCGGCATCGTGTTCACCTCGTTGACCACCAGCCGGTCGCGGCCGTCGGGCCCGGTGCCGAGGAAGAAGTCGACCCGCGCCAGGCCCTGGCAGTCCATGGCCAGGTAGGCCCGGACCGCGGTCTGCTGCACCGCGGCGGTCTGCTCGGCGGTGAGGTCGGCCGGGACGTCGAACTCGACGGCGTCCTCGAGGTACTTGGCGGCGAAGTCGTACCAGTCGGTGCCGGGCCGCAGCCGGATCTCGGCCGGCAGGCTGGCCTCGGGGAGGCCGCCGTCGCGGCCGGCCAGCACGCCGCACTCGATCTCCCGCCCCGGGACGGCGGCCTCCACGACCACCTTGGGGTCGACGGCGGCCGCGGTGGCCACCGCCTCGGGGAACTGCGCCCAGTCGGTGACCTTGCTGATGCCGATGCTCGACCCGGCCCGGGAGGGCTTGACGAAGACCGGCAGGCCCAGCCGCTCGCGGGCGGCCTCGTCGAGGACGTCGGGGTCGGCGCACAGCGCCCCCGAGGCGTCGCGGAGCACCACGTGGTCGCCCTGGGGCAGCCCGGCGGCCGCCAGGAGCTTCTTCGTGTACTCCTTGTCCATCGAGGCGGCGCTGGCGAAGACGCCGGAGCCCACGTAGGGCAGCCCGCTCATCTCCAGCAGGCCCTGGATGGTGCCGTCCTCGCCGTAGGTGCCGTGCAGCACCGGGAAGACGACGTCGACCTCCGTGAGCGCCGGCCCGATCGCCGCCGCGGGCTCCAGCACCGCCAGGCCCCGGCCCGCGGGGTCACCGACCAGCGACACCGCGGTGCCGCCGGTGACCTCGGGCAGCTCCCCGTCGGTGATCGCCAGCCGCTGCCCGGGATCGGGCAGCACCCAGCGCCCGTCGCGGGCGATGCCCACCGGGACGACCTCGTACCTCTCGGGGTCCAGCGCCGCGATCACGCTCCCCGCGGAGACGCAGGAGATCGCGTGCTCGGCGCTGCGCCCCCCGAACACGACCGCGACGCGCAGCCTCCGTGCCTGTCCGCTCATCGCGGCCGACCCTAGTCGAGCGCGCTCCCGCCGCCCGGTCGGCGCCACCGCGGCGGGTCCGGTGGGGCGTCGGCGCGCTGCCCGGCGCCCTCGTGTGGGAGCCTCGTCCCTTATGCCCGAGAACACGGCGACGCCGGGGAGCGCGGCTCCGCCGGTGGCCCCCGGCCGCCCGGACACGACCGGCGCCGCGACGGGCCCGCACTCCCGCGCCCTGCGCCTGGCCGGCGCCGCCGTGCACGCCTACACGGCCCTGGGCACGGTGCTGGCGCTGTTCTTCGTGCTGGCCGCCCTCGAGGGCGACGCGGTCACCGCACTGTGGTTCGGGCTGGCGGCGCTGGTGGTCGACGGCACCGACGGGATGCTGGCCCGGCGGGCCCGGGTGAAGCAGACCATCCCCTGGTTCGACGGCGCGCTGCTGGACAACATCGTCGACTACCTGACCTACGTCTTCGCCCCCGTCGTCCTGCTGTGGACCACCGGAGCGCTGCCGGAGGGGGTGCCCGGCTGGCTGCTGGCCGCGCTGCCGCTGCTGGCCTCGAGCTACCAGTTCTGCCGGGTCGACGCCAAGACCGACGACCACACCTTCCTGGGCTTCCCCAGCTACTGGAACGTGGTGGCGTTCTACGCCGTCGTGCTCGACGCCGGCCGCCCGGTGGTCGCGGCGTTCGTCGTCGTGCTGGCGCTGCTGGTGTTCGTGCCGATCCGTTTCCTGTACCCCTCGCGCAGCCGGGCGCTGCGCATCACGAGCGTGGCGCTCACCGGGGTCTGGTTCGTCACCTACGCGGTGCTGCTCGTGCAGTACCCCGACCCGCATCCGCTCGTGGTCGCCGCCTCGCTGGCCTACCTGGCCTACTACTGGGGCGTCAGCTTCTACCTGACCGCGCTGGCGGCCGCCCGGCGCCGGCGGGCAGCCGCCGCCGTCAGCTGAGCGGCGAGCGCAGCACCAGCTCCACGTTGCGGTCCAGCGGCCGCCCGGCCAGCCCGGACGACAGCCCCGCCCACGGCACGTTGGCCGCGAGCTCGCGGTGCAGCGAGGCCAGCGCCCACGGCTCGCGGGCGGCCGGGTCGAGCGCCTCGGGCGGCCGGGGCGGGCTGTCGTGGTCGACCATCGTGCAGACCATCGACAGCGTGCCGTCGCCGTTGTCGAGGAACTCGACCAGCCGGGCCTGACCGGGCCAGTCGACGACGGCGCAGGTGGCGACCTCCCAGAAGCCGCGGCCGGGCTCGCCGGGGCAGGGCCACGGCCGCACCTCGCTGACGTGGGTGTGCCCGTTGAGCCACAGCACCACGTTGGGGAACCGGTGCAGCAGATCGACGACGTCCGGGCCGCCGAGGACGCCGTCGTCGGCGGCGGGGCGCGCCCGGAAGGACTCCTCGCGGGTCAGCGTGGTGGACCCGTGGTGGGAGAGGACGACGACCAGCCGGTCGGGGTTGCCGGTGCGCACGACCTCGCCGTCGTCGTCCCGGTGGGACGACGAGACCTCGCGCAGCCGGTCGACCAGCCAGCGGGCCTGGACGGCGTCCACCGACCCGGCGCTGCCCCCGGTCACGCGGGTGGTGTCCAGGCAGACCACCCGGATGCCGGGCAGCCCGTCGTACACGTAGTAGGCGGTGCCGTCGCGGTAGTTGCCCTCGGTGAAGCCGTGCCCGTGCGGCTGGCCCGGATCGGCGAGGTGCGCGGCGACGAACGAGCGCCGGTCGACCACCCGCCGGTCGGCCAGCGGCGTGATCTGGCGCGAGGGCGCGGTGGTGAACACCTCCGAGGAGTGGGTGAACAGCCGCAGCGCGTCCTCCAGCGGGAGGTCGGGGGCGATCTCGACCGGCTTCTGGTCGGCCAGCAGGAAGCCCTGCAGCGCCGGGGTGGGCACGCCCACGCCCTGGATCAGCGCCTCGTGGTTGCCGTGGCAGCCCAGCCACGGCAGCCGCAGCCCCTCGGCGGTGAACCCGGCGAACGCCGCCGCCAGCAGCCCCGGCCGGTGCGGGAAGCCGTGCTGGGCCCGGAACAGGTCCGGCTGCCCGTGCCCGTCGCCGTCCGGGCGCCAGAACAGGTCGTGCGGCCAGCCGGCGGCCTGCACGCCGTCGTAGGCGGTCAGCCCGGCGCCCGGGTACACCGTGCCGCCGGCCAGGATGTCCAGCCAGAGGCTCAGCTCGTTCCACTGCGCGTTGTCGATGGCGTCTCCGGTGGTGACCACCAGCTGCACGGGATGCCGGGTGCGCGGCCCCCCGGCCAGCCCGTTGAGGGTGCGCACGAGCGCGTCCATGGCGTGCGCGGTGAGCGCCTCCTGCGGCCGCTGCATCGGCACCAGCGCGGCCATGCGCGGATCGGTGGCGAAGCGGTTGAAGAACTCGAAGCGGGCCGGGGAGCAGACGTCGGCCAGCTGCATGTCGGTGACGTGCGCCAGGCAGCCCAGGGCCCGCACCCCCGAGCGCGGCGGCTCCCAGGTGCTGCCCACCAGCTCCCGGCGGACCCGGTGCGGCTCGCCCGGGTGCCAGGCCAGCCCCGTGTAGTCGGTGACCGTGCCGCGGCGCAGGACCTCCCCCGCGCCCAGCACGCGCTCCAGCGTCGTGCGGCTCAGGCCGGCCCCCCGAGCGCGCGCACCAGGTCGGTCACCAGGTCGGCGGTGTCCTCGACGCCGCAGGAGAAGCGGACGAACCCCGGCGGCACCGGGTCACCGCCCCACTGGGCCCGCCGGTCGACGGTGCTGTGCAGGCCGCCGAAGCTGGTCGCCGCCGTCCACAGCCGGCTGGCCGCCAGGAAGCGGGCCACCGCCTCCTCGTCGGCCAGCTCGGCGGAGACGATGCCGTGGGGGCGCAGCATCTGCCGCGCGGCCAGGGCCGCCGACGGATCGGAGGGCAGCCACGGCCAGCGGACCCCGCGCACCACCGGGGAGGCGGCCAGGGCCTCGGCGACCGCGGCGGCGTTGGCCGCCTGCCGGCCCAGCCGGAGGTCGAGGGTGCCCATCGAGCGGTGCCCCAGCCAGGCCTCGAACGGGCCGGGGGTGGCGCCGGTGTGGTCCCGCCAGCCCTTGAGGCGGGCGTACAGCTCGTCGTCCCGGGTGCTGACGTGCCCGAGCAGCAGGTCGCTGTGCCCGGTGAGCGCCTTGGTGTCGCTGCCGACGGTCATGTCGGCGCCGAGGTCCAGCGGCTTCTGGCCCAGCGGCGTGGCCGTGGTGTTGTCCACCGCCACCAGGGCACCGGCGGCGTGCGCGGCCTCGGCCACGGCGGCGATGTCGCAGACGTCGAGCAGCGGGTTGCTCGGCGTCTCCAGCAGCACCAGCCGGGCGCCGGCGAGGTCGCCCCGCGCGGCGACCGCCCCGATCTCCGTGGTCGGCACGTACTCCGCGCGGACGCCGAGGCGCTCCAGCTCGTCGCGGGCGAGCATCCGGGTGGCGTAGTAGCCGTCCGACGGCAGCACCACCCGGTCGCCGGCCCGCACGCAGGCGAGGACGGCGGCGCTGATCGCGGCCATGCCGGTGGCGAACGACAGGCACCGGCCGCCGTCGAGCTCGCCGACCGCCGTCTCGAACACCCGCAGCGTCGGGTGCTCGGTGCGGGCGTAGGCGTCGGCGCCGGCGGCGCGCGGCGGCTGGTCGCCGAGGTGGAACGGGGCGGCGAACACCGGCGAGGGCCGCAGCGGCGTGCCGGGGACGGCGGGCTCGTCGCCCGCGCGCACCGACCGGGTGCCGTCGCCCCACCCGGCGGGGAGACCGCTCACTCCGGCTTCGCTTCGCGGGACATGATCTCCTTCACCAGCTGCTCGGCCGGCACGCCCTCGTGGCAGACCCGCACCACGGCCTCGGTGATCGGCATGTCGACCCCGCTGGCCCGCGCCAGGTCCAGCACCGGGCGGCAGCTCTTGACCCCCTCGGCGGTCTGCCGGGTGGTGGCCTGGACCTCCTCCAGCGACATGCCGCGGCCGAGCTTCTCCCCGAAGGTGCGGTTCCGCGACAGCGGCGAGCTGCAGGTGGCCACGAGGTCGCCGAGCCCGGCCAGGCCGGCGAAGGTGGTCAGCTCCGCGCCGAGCGCGGCGCCCAGCCGCGCGGTCTCGGCCAGGCCCCGGGTGATCAGCGAGGCGCGGGTGTTGTCGCCGAACCCCATGCCCTCGGTGATGCCGCAGGCCAGGGCGATCACGTTCTTCACCGCGCCGCCCAGCTCGCAGCCGACGAGGTCGCGGTTGGTGTACGGGCGGAAGTACGGCGTGTGGCAGGCCGCCTGGATGGCCGCGGCGCGCGCGGTGTCGGTGCAGGCGATGACGGTGGCGGCCGGCTGCTCCTCGGCGATCTCGCGGGCGAGGTTGGGCCCGGACAGCGCGGCGACGCGGTCGGGCCCGGCGCCGGTGACCTCGCAGATCACCTGGCTCATCCGCTTGGTGCTGCCCAGCTCGATGCCCTTCATCAGCGACAGCAGGCTGGCGTCGGGCGGCAGCAGTGGCGTCCAGGCGGTGAGGTTCTCCCGCAGCGACTGCGAGGGGACGGCGAGCACCACGATCTCCGCGCCGTCGAGCGCCTCGGCGGCGTCGGTGGTGGCCGACAGGCCGTCGGGCAGCCGCACGCCCGGCAGGTAGTCGGCGTTCTCGCGCGATGCGCTGATCGACTCGACCAGCTCGGCCCGGCGGGCGTGCAGCGTCACCGTGCAGCCGGCGTCGGCGAGCACCTTGGCGAACGTCGTCCCCCAGGAGCCGGCGCCGAGCACCGCGGCCCGCGTCACGCGGCCGTCCCGGGCAGGTCGCCGGGCAGCGAGCGGCGCGGGCGCGGCGCGAACGCCTGCGGCGCGGGCTCGCCGCGCAGCTCGGCCAGCTGGTCGCGGACCCGCGACATCACCAGGTCGGTGGTCTCGCGCAGCAGCTCGGGGCTGAGCGGGCGGCCGGCGCGCACCTCGGCGCGCACCGCGGAGAGGTCGACCGGCTCGCCCACCAGGTAGTCGGCGGGCGCGCGGAAGCGGAGGTGGAACTTCTTGGTGTGGTAGTCGTGCACCCGGTGCGGGCCCCACTGCGCCACCGGGAGGACGACGGCGTCGGTGGTCAGCGCCAGCCGGGCCATGCCGGTGCGCGACTCCATCGGCCACCAGTCGGGGTCGCGGGTGACCGAGCCCTCCGGATAGATGACCACGACGTTGCCCGCGTCGAGGTCGGCCTTCGCCCAGCGCAGCGAGCCGGTGGCGTCGGTGGAGTTGCGGGCCACCGGGATCTGGCCGGCGTGCCGGAGGATCCGGCCGGCCAGCCCCTTGAAGATGGCCTCCTTGGCCAGGAAGTGCGGAACCCGGCCGTGGTCCCAGACCAGGCGGGCGCAGGCCAGCGGGTCCAGCACCGACACGTGGTTGGCCACCAGCAGCACCGGCCCGCCGGCCGGGATCCGGTCGCCGTGCCGGTAGCGCAGCTTGAACAGGAGCGAGGCCGTCGGGTAGATGACGACGACGGCCAGCCGCAGCGACCAGGGCACCGGACCCCGGGTCTGCCGCCTGGGCGGGCGCCGGCCGGGCCCGTCCGGCCCCGCCGCCGTCCCCGCGGACGTCTCCTCGGTCACGGGCACCCTCTCGCTCGCTGTCGTCGCCCCCGGCACCGGCCGGGCGTGTGATCCGGCCCATGATCGACCCTGGGCCGGACCGCGCGCCGCACCGGGTCCCGCTCCGCGCCGCGCGCGGGCCCCGGTGTGTTCACATTGTGGCCGTGGAGTGGTCCGTGGTCGTGCCGGCGAAACGGCTGGCCGTGGCCAAGACCCGCCTGGCGCCGGTGACCGCGGGGGCGGCCGCGGTGCCGCACGCCGAGCTGGTGCTGGCCCTGCTGGCCGACACGGTGGCCGCCGCGACGGCCGCGGTGGGCGTGGTCGACGTCGTCGTCGTCACCGACGATCCGCGCGCCGCGGCCGTCGTCACGTCGCTGGGCGCGCGCACCGTCGGCGACGAGCCCGACCGCGGGCTCAACCCCGCGCTGGCGCACGGCGCGCGGTCGGCGCGCACCCGGGCGGTCGCCGCGCTCTCCTCCGACCTGCCGGCGCTGCGGCCGGCGGAACTGGCCGCCGCGCTGGCCGCCGCGGGCCGGGTGCCCCGGGGCTTCGTCGCCGACGCCGCCGGTACCGGCACCACGCTGCTGACCGCGGCGGGGGTCGCCCTCGACCCGCGCTTCGGGTCCGGGTCGGCCGCCGCGCACGCCGCCGCGGGGGCGGTGCCGCTGGCCGGCGAGTGGCCCGGCCTGCGGCGCGACGTCGACACGGCCGGCGACCTGGCCGCGGCGCTGGCCCTGGGGGTCGGGCCGGCGACGTCCGTGCTGGTCCCGCGGCTGCCATGGGCCTGCTGAGGCCCTGCCGCCGACGCTTCCCGTTCACCTCGGTGGGGCACGATGGCCGCGTGGCTGCCACGACCCCGACCGAGACCAGCACCCCCCGGGCCGAGCTGCCGGCCGACCGCTTCCTCAACCGCGAGCTGTCCTGGCTGGACTTCAACGCCCGCGTGCTGGAGCTGGCCGAGGACGACTCCCTGCCGCTCCTGGAGCGGGTGAAGTTCCTCGCGATCTTCGCCAGCAACCTCGACGAGTTCTACATGGTGCGCATCGCCGGGCTGAAGCGCCGGCAGAGCACCGGCCTCACCGTCCGCTCCCCCGACGGGCTGACCATCCGCGAGCAGCTGACCCGCGTCACCGACCGCACCCAGGAGCTGGTGCACCGGCACGCGCAGGCGTTCGAGGGCGACGTGCGGCCGCGGCTGGAGGACGCCGGCATCCGGATCGTGCACTGGGCCGACCTCGCCGAGCCCGAGACCCGGCGGCTGCGCGACTACTTCCGCGACCAGGTCTTCCCCGTGCTCACCCCGCTGGCGGTCGACCCGGCGCACCCCTTCCCCTACATCAGCGGGCTCTCCCTCAACCTCGCCGTGTCGGTGCGCGACCCCGACACCGGCGCCCCGCGGTTCGCCCGGCTCAAGGTGCCCAACAACGTGCCGCGGTTCGTGCCGGTGTCGGTGGACTCCGAGGCGACGTTCCTCCCGCTGGAGGACCTCATCGCCGCCCACCTGCCGGCGCTGTTCCCCGGCCTGGAGGTCATCGACCACCACCTGTTCCGGGTGACCCGCAACGCCGACCTCGAGGTCGAGGAGGACCGCGACGAGGACCTCCTGCAGGCCCTGGAGCGGGAGCTGGCCCGCCGCCGGTTCGGGCCGGCGGTGCGGCTGGAGGTCACCGAGTCGATGGACCCCCAGATCCTGGCGGTCCTGGTGTCGGAGCTGGAGGTGAGCCCGCAGGACGTCGTCACGGTGCCGGGGCTGCTGGACCTCGCCGCGCTCATGGGCCTCTACGACCTCGACCGGCCCGAGCTCAAGGACGAGCCGTTCGTGCCGGCCACGCACCCGCGGCTGTCGGAGGGCGAGACCCCGAAGAGCGTCTTCGCCACCCTGCGCGAGGGCGACGTGCTGGTGCACCACCCGTACCACTCGTTCGCCACGAGCGTGCAGCGGTTCATCGAGCAGGCCGCCGCCGACCCCGACGTGCTGGCGATCAAGCAGACGCTGTACCGCACCTCCGGGGACTCGCCGATCGTCAACGCGCTCATCGAGGCCGCCGAGGCCGGCAAGCAGGTCGTCGTCCTCGTGGAGATCAAGGCGCGGTTCGACGAGGAGGCCAACATCACCTGGGCCCGCTCGCTGGAGCGGGCCGGCTGCCACGTCGTCTACGGGCTGGTCGGGCTCAAGACGCACTGCAAGACGGCGCTGGTGGTGCGCCGCGAGCAAGGCGTCATCCGCCGCTACGTGCACATCGGCACCGGCAACTACAACCCGAAGACCGCGCGCCTCTACGAGGACCTCGGCATCCTGACCGCCGACCCGCGGGTGGGCGCCGACCTCACCGACCTGTTCAACACGCTGACCGGCTACTCGCGGCAGACCAGCTACCGCCGGCTGATGGTGGCCCCGCACGGCGTCCGGTCCGGGCTGGTCGAGCGGATCCGCCGCGAGGCCCGGCACGCCACCGAGGGGCGGCCGTCGGGCATCCGGATCAAGGTGAACTCGCTGGTCGACGAGAAGACCATCGACGCCCTCTACGACGCCTCCTGCGCCGGGGTGCCGGTCGAGCTGTTCATCCGCGGCATCTGCGCGCTGCGCCCGGGCGTCGAGGGGCTGTCGGAGAACATCCGGGTGCGGTCGGTCGTCGGCCGCTTCCTCGAGCACTCGCGGGTCATCAACTTCCTCAACGACGGCGACCCGGAGTGGTGGATCGGCAGCGCCGACCTCATGCACCGCAACCTCGACCGCCGCGTCGAGGTCCTGCTGCAGGTCTGCGACGAGACCGCGCACCGGGAGCTCGAGCACGTCTTCGCCACCGCCATGGCCCCCGGGGTCCGGTGCTGGGAGCTGGGCAGCGACGGCCGCTGGGTGCGGCAGGAGGGCCGCGACTTCCAGGCCGGGCTGATGGCCCGCGTCACCGAGTCGGCGGGCTGAGCCGGTGGGCGACGTGGTCCGCGCGGCCGGCGGCGCCGTGTGGCGCGCGGCCGGGGGCGGCCGCATCGAGACCGCGGTCGTGCACCGGCCGCGGTACGACGACTGGTCGCTGCCCAAGGGCAAGCTCGACGCCGGCGAGTCGCTGCTGGAGTGCGCCGTCCGGGAGGTGGCCGAGGAGACCGGCCTGTCCGTGGTCGTCGGCCGGCGCAGCCTGCGCACGGAGTACGCCGTGGACGCCGGGCTCAAGAGGGTCGACTACTGGTTGATGCGCTGCGTCGGGTCGACGGCCTTCGAGGCCGACGACGAGGTCGACGAGCTGCGCTGGCTGCCGGTCGCCGACGCCGCCGCGCTGGTCACCCACGACCACGACCGCGCCGTCCTCGCCGACCTGGCGCGCACCGACGTGCCGCGGGCGCCGTCGCTGCTGCTGGTGCGGCACGCCCGCGCCGGCTCGCGCCGCGACTGGGACGGCCCCGACGAGCTGCGCCCGCTCGACGCCCGCGGCCGCGCCCAGGCGCAGCGGCTGGCCGCCGTCCTCCCGGCCTTCGGGCCGGCCGAGATCCTCACCGCGGAGCGGACCCGCTGCCGGCAGACGGTGGAGCCGCTGGCGGAGCGGCTCGGCCTGGAGGTGCGCCCGCTGCCGGAGCTGGGCGAGGAGGAGTACTCCGCCGACCCCGGCGCGGGGCTGGCCGCGATCGAGCGGCTGCTGGCACCGCGGGCCGACGGCAGGGTCACCGTCGTCTGCAGCCAGGGCGGGGCGATCCCCTCGGTGCTGGCGGCGCTGGGCGTGCACGCGCACGGCGTGCCCGGCCTGCCGGCGCCCTCGGCCAAGGGCAGCGTGTGGGCGCTGGGCGGGCGCCCGGGGGCGCTCACCGCCGACTACTACCGCTCGTTCCCCACCGACGCCGACGAGGCATAGGAGGCTCTACCCACGTCCTGGGCCCCGGGACGTGGGTAGTGCCTCCTATGCCTGGGGGCGCGTCGCGGTCAGAGCGCCGGGAGGGCCTTCGGCTTCCACGACGGCCGCTGCGCCTCGTAGGCCTCGATGTCGGCCAGGTGCCGCTCGGTGAGCCCGATGTCGTCCAGGCCCTCCAGCAGCCGCCAGCGGGTGTAGTCGTCGATGTCGAACCCGACGGAGTGCTCGCCCCAGCTGACCGTCCTGGCCCGCAGGTCGACGGTCACCGGGGTGGCCGGGTCGGCCTCGATCGCCGTCCACAGCGCCTCGACCTCGGCCTGCGGCAGCACCACGGTGAGCAGGCCCGACTTGGTCGAGTTGTTGCGGAAGATGTCGGCGAACCGGGAGCTGATGACCACCCGGAAACCGCCGTCCAGCAGCGCCCAGTTGGCGTGCTCCCGCGAGGAGCCGGTGCCGAAGTCGGGGCCGGCGACCAGGATCGAGGCGTTCGCGTACTGCGGCTGGTTGAGCACGAAGTCGGGCTCGTTGGTGCGCCAGGCGACGAACAGCCCGTCCTCGAACCCGGTGCGGGTGATCCGCTTGAGGTACTCGGCCGGGATGATCTGGTCGGTGTCGACGTTGCTGCGGCGCAGCGGGGCCGCGGTGCCGGTGTGCGTGGTGAAGGCGTCCATGGTGGTCAGGCTCCAGCGGTCGCAGGGACGTCGGGCAGGTCGGCGGGGGCGGTCAGCCGGCCGGTGAGGGCGGTGGCGGCCGCGACGGCGGGCGAGACCAGGTGGGTGCGCCCGCCCTTGCCCTGCCGGCCCTGGAAGTTGCGGTTGCTCGTGGAGGCCGAGCGCTCCCCCGGCTTGAGCTGGTCGGGGTTCATGCCCAGGCACATCGAGCACCCGGCGCCACGCCACTCGGCGCCGGCGTCCAGGAAGACGCGGTCCAGGCCCTCGGCCTCGGCCTGCGCCTTGACGGCGACCGACCCCGGGACGACGAGCATCCGGGTGTTCCCCGCGACCTTGCGGCCGCGGACCAGCTCGGCGGCGACCCGCAGGTCCTCGATCCGCCCGTTGGTGCAGGAGCCGACGAAGACGGTGTCGACCTCGATGTCGCGCAGCGGCGTGCCCGGGGTCAGCCCCATGTAGGCCAGCGCCTCCTCGATGTCGCGGCGGGCGCCCTCGTCGGGGGCCTCGGCCGGGTCGGGCACGCGCTCGCTGATCGGCAGGCCCTGGCCGGGGTTGGTGCCCCAGGTGACGAACGGCGTCAGCGTCGAGGCGTCGATGTGCACCTCGCGGTCGAAGACGGCGTCCTCGTCGGTGCGCAGCGTCTCCCAGTAGGCGACGGCGGCGTCCCAGTCCGCGCCCTGCGGGGCGTGCGGGCGGCCCTTCAGGTAGTCGAACGTGGTCTGGTCGGGGGCGATGAGCCCGGCCTTGGCGCCGGCCTCGATCGACATGTTGCAGATCGTCATCCGGGCCTCCATCGACAGGCTCCGGATGGCGCTGCCGCGGTACTCGATGACGTACCCCTGGCCGCCGCCGGTGCCGATCTGGGCGATGACGGCGAGGATGACGTCCTTCGCCGAGACGCCCGGGGGCAGCTCGCCGTCGACGGTGACCGCCATCTGCTTGGGCCGGTACTGCGGCAGGGTCTGGGTGGCCAGCACGTGCTCGACCTCGCTGGTGCCGATGCCGAAGGCCAGCGCGCCGAAGGCGCCGTGGGTCGAGGTGTGGCTGTCGCCGCAGACGATCGTCATGCCCGGCTGGGTCAGGCCCAGCTGCGGGCCGATGACGTGCACGATGCCCTGGTCGCGGTCGCCCATCGGGGCCAGCCGGACGCCGAACTCGGCGGCGTTGCGGCGCAGCGCCTCGACCTGCGCCCGGGAGACCGGGTCGGCGATCGGGGCGAGGATGTCCAGCGTCGGGACGTTGTGGTCCTCGGTCGCCATCGTGAGGTCGGGACGGCGCACGGTGCGCCCGGCCGCCCGGAGCCCGTCGAAGGCCTGGGGGCTGGTGACCTCGTGCACCAGGTGCAGGTCGATGAAGAGCAGGTCCGGCTCGCCCTCGGTGCTGCGCACCACGTGGGCGTCGTAGACCTTCTCGGCCAGGGTCTTCGGCACGGCGTGTCCCTCCAGAGGACGTCTTCGGCTCGCTCCCGGGCCACGGCACTGGCCTTCTCACATAGTGGGATGCGAGTATTGCTGTGTGGGACAGCCTAACCCCGTCGCCGTGCTGGACAAAGCAGTGGCCATCCTCCGCGCCGTCGCGGCCGAGCCGGCGACCCTCGCCGACCTGGTCGCGCGCACCGAGCTGCCGCGGGCGACCGCGCACCGGCTGGCGGTCGCGCTGGAGGGGCACCGGCTGCTGCGCCGGACGGCGGCCGGGGCGTGGGCGCCCGGGCCGGCGCTGGCCGAGCTCGGCCGGGCCGGCGCCGACCTCGCCGACCTCGCCTCCCGGCACCTGGTGACCCTGCGCGACGCCAGCGGGGAGAGCGCCCAGTTCTACGTGCGCGACGGCGCGACGCGGGTCTGCATCGCCGCCGCCGAGCGCACCAGCGGGCTGCGCGACACCGTGCCGGTGGGCGCGCGGCTGCCGATGACGGCCGGCTCGGCCGCGCACGCGCTGCTGGCCTTCGCGCCCGCCGACGAGGTCACCCCGCTGCTGCCCGCGGCCAGCTTCACCGCGCGCACGCTGCTCGACGTGCGCCGCCGCGGCTGGGCGCACAGCATCGCCGAGCGCGAGCCGGGGGTCGCCTCGCTGTCGGCGCCGGTGCGGGACGCCTCCGGCGGCGTGCTGGGGGCGGTGTCGATCTCCGGGCCGGTCGAGCGGCTGGGCCGTCGCCCGGCGCCGGAGGTGGTCGGCGCGGTGCTCGAGGCCGCCGGGGCGATCGGCCGCGCCGCGCGCTGAGGATCAGTGCCCGGCGGGGCGCTCCCCGTCGCCGTCCCGGTCGCCGGCGGCCTGGTCCACGACCGTCGGGCGCAGCCGCGACCACAGCGCGAACCCCGCGGCGACGAGCACCATGACGATGCCCGACCACAGGTTGGCGTCCACGCCGCCGGTCTTCTCGTGCGCCTCCCCGGAGTCGACGATCCCGTAGACCAGGAGGACGACGCCGTAGAAGCCGATCAGCGCGGCGATGACGTTGCGGACGTCGAACGCCCCCGCGGTGTGCTTCCCGGTGCTGCGGGAGGGAGTGCTCATGGGGTGCTCCTGCTCGGTCCGGGGCTCAGCGGAAGATGACGTTCAGGGCGACGACCAGCACCAGCGCGATGCCGGCCAGCGGCACCGGCGACTGGTACCAGGGCAGCCGGTGCGCGTCGGGGTCGGTGCGCTGCTCGCGCGGGGTCTCGGAGTAGACGAGTCCGGCCAGCTCGTGCACCGGCTTGGGCCGGGTCACCGCCGTGACCGCCACGCTCACCACGATGTCGACGACGAAGGCCGCGCTGGCGGCCACGAAGCTCGCGCCCTGGCCGCCGAGCGGGATCACGCCGACCGACGCCGCACCGAGCGCGTCCTCGCTCAGCACCGCCACCAGGACCGCGGCCAGCGTGCCCGACACCAGGCCGGTCCAGCCGGCGGTCGCCGTCATCCGCTTCCAGAACATGCCGAGGATGAACGTGGCGAACAGCGGGGCGTTGAAGAAGCCGAACAGCGTCTGCAGGTAGTCCATCAGGTTCTGGTAGCCCGACGCGATGATGGCCGCCCCGATGGCGACCACGGTGGCGCCGACCGTGGCCCAGCGGCCGACCTTCAGGTAGTAGCCGTCGGGCCGGTCCTTCTTGATGTACTGCTGCCAGATGTCGTAGCTGAACACCGTGTTGAAGGCGGAGATGTTGGCCGCCATGCCGGCCATGAAGGCGGCGAGCAGGCCGGCGATCGCGACCCCGAGCAGGCCGTTGGGCAGCACGTCGCTGATCAGGCCGAGGATCGCGTTGTTGTACTCGAACTCCGGGTCCTGGGCGGCCTTGGCGTCGACGACGTCCTTCACCAGGACGCCGGCGAGCATGCCGGGGACGACCACGATGAACGGCACGAACATCTTCGGGAAGGCGCCGATGATCGGCGTGCTGCGGGCCGCGGACATCGACTTGGTCGCCATGGCGCGCTGCACCTCGACGAAGTTCGTCGTCCAGTAGCCGAAGGAGAGCACGAAGCCCAGGCCGAAGACGATGCCGATCACCGACAGCAGCGGGTCGTCGAAGGTCGACAGCTCCGTGCCCGGCCAGGAGCGCAGCTGGTCGGCGTCGCCGGCGTCGGTCATCTTGTCGACGAGCCCGTCGATGCCGCCGGCCTTGTGCAGGCCGATGAGGGTCAGCGGCAGCAGCGCGGCGACGATGACGAAGAACTGCAGCACCTCGTTGTAGATCGCCGCCGAGAGGCCGCCGAAGGTGATGTAGCTGAGCACCACCGCCGCGGCCACGATCAGCGAGACCCACAGCGGCCAGCCGAGGAGCAGCTCGACGATCTTGGCCAGCAGGAACAGGTTGATGCCGGCGATGAGCACCTGGGCCAGGGCGAAGCTCAGCGCGTTGACCAGGTGCGCCCCGGTGCCGAACCGGCGCCGCATGAACTCCGGGACGCTGCGTACCTTCGACCCGTAGTAGAAGGGCATCATCACCACGCCCAGGAAGAGCATGGCGGGCACCGCGCCGACCCAGAAGTAGTGCATCGTCGGCATGCCGTACTGGGCGCCGTTGGCCGACATGCCCACGATCTCGACCGCACCGAGGTTGGCCGAGATGAACGCCAGGCCGGTCACCCAGGCCGGCAGCGAGCGGCCGGACAGGAAGAAGTCCAGGCTGTCGGACACCCGCCGCCGGGCGGCGTAGCCGATCATCAGGACGACGGCGAAGTAGGCGACCACCAGCAGGTAGTCGACCCAGTTGGCGTCCAGGCGCAGGTCGTCCACAGCGGCTCCTCGGGGTCGGGTGGTGGGTCAGGCGAGCCGGCGGGCCCCGGCGGAGGGGACGACGACGGAGGTGCGGGTCGCCCCGTAGCCCTCGCGGTCGAACCGCGCGCCGATCTCGTCGGCCACCCCCGCCGCCCGGTCGGCCGCGACGAGGACGACGGCGCTGCCGCCGAACCCGCCGCCGACCATCCGGGCGCCCAGCGCGCCGGCCGCGAGCGCGGTCTCCACGCAGGCGTCCAGCTCGGGGGTGGAGATCTGGAAGTCGTCGCGCAGCGAGGCGTGCCCGGCGGTGAGCAGCGGGCCGATCGCGGCGGGGCCGTCGGGGCCGCGCAGCACGTCGACGACCTGCAGGACGCGGGCGTCCTCGGTGACCACGTGCCGGGCCCGGCGCAGCAGCAGCGCGCCGTCGCCGGTGCCGTCGTCGAGCGCGGCGAGCGCCGCGACGTCGGGGACGTCGCGCAGCGCGGGGACGCCGAGCCGCTCGGCCGCCCGCTCGCACTCGCGCCGGCGGTCGCCGTAGCCGCCGGTGGCGTGGCTGTGCGTCGTCCCGGTGTCGACGACGAGCAGCACGAGCCCGGCCGCGGCGAGGTCCAGCGGCACCTGGTCGCTGCTGCGGTCGCGGGTGTCGAGGAACAGCGCGTGGCCGGCGGTGCACAGCAGCGACGCGGACTGGTCGAGGATGCCGGTGGGCGCACCGACGAAGTCGTTCTCGGCGCTGCGGGCGACGTCGACGAGGTCGGCGACGGCGAGCTCCGGGGCCAGCAGGTCGCGCACCGCCAGCGCCACCGAGCACGAGAGCGCGGCCGACGACGACAGCCCCATCCCGGCGGGGACGTCGCCGTCGACGACCACGCTCAGCCCGCCGAGCAGCCGCTCGCGCAGCGCGGCCACGACGCCGGCCGGGTAGCCCGCCCAGCCCCCGGGGCGGCCGGGCTCGAGCTCGGCGACGGCCACCTCGACCCGCTCCCCCGGGTGCTGCCGGGAGACCAGGGCGACCCGGCCGTCGTCGCGCCGGGCGACGGCGGCGCGGGTGGTCTGCGGAAGGGCCACCGGCAGCACGAAGCCCTCGTTGTAGTCGGTGTGCTCGCCGATGACGTTCACCCGGCCGGGGGCGGCCCAGACGCCCTCGGCCTCGGCGGCGAAGGCCTCGCCGAAGGTGGCCCGTGCCCGCTCCGCGAGCTCCGCGTCCCCGGTCACGGCAGGACCACGGCCCGCAGCTGCTCGGCGACGTCCTCCGGCGTGGTGTCGCTGATGAACGCGCCCATCCCCGACTCGGAGCCCGCCAGGTACTTCAGCTTGCCCGGGGCCCGGCGGAGGCTGAACAGCTGCAGGTGCAGCCACCAGTCCTCGCGGCCGGTGCGCACCGGCGCCTGGTTCCACGCGGCGATGTAGGGCATCGGGTCGTCGAAGCGGTGCGCGAACCGGCCCAGGACGTCGAGGTAGATGCCGGCGAGCGCGTCGCGCTCCTCACCCGTCAGCGCGGGCAGGTCGGGCACCCGGCGGTGCGGGAAGAGCTGGACCTCGTAGGGCCAGCGCGCGGCGGCCGGGACGAACGCCGTCCAGTGCTCGTTCGTGGTGACCACCCGCGGGCCGGACCGCTCGGCGGCGACGACCTCGGCGAACAGGTCGCCGCCGGTGCGCTCGCGGTGGCCGGCGACGGAGGCGAGCACCTTCTCCACGCGCGGCGGCAGGAAGGGGTAGCCGTAGATCTGCCCGTGCGGGTGCGACAGCGTCACCCCGATCTCCTCGCCGTGGTTCTCGAAGGCGAAGACCGACTCGATGCCCTCGATGGCGCCCAGCGCCTCGGTGCGGTCGGCCCACACGTCGACCACCAGCCGGGCGCGCTCGGGCCCGAGGTCGGCGAAGTCGCGGGAGTGGTCGCTGGTGAAGACCACGACCTCGCACCGGCCGAAGCCCGGCCGCTGCTCGGCGTAGGGCGCACCGGGCGCGGTCGGCGGCACGTCGCGGTCGACCGCGGTGGCCAGCGACGGGAAGCGGTTCTCGAAGACCACGACCTGGTAGTCGGCCTCGGGCACCTCGGTCTCCGGCCGGCCCGGGCGGGTCGGGCACAGCGGGCACAGGTCGGCCGGCGGCAGGAAGGTGCGGGTCTGCCGGTGCGACGCGTAGGCGACCCACTCCCCGGTGAGCGCGTCGAAGCGGAGCTGGGAGTGCGTGCTGACCGGCGGGAGGTCCCGCGGATCGGCCGCGTCGCGCGCGACGGCGGTGCCGTCCGCGTCGTAGTAGAGGATCTCCCGGCCGTCGGCCAGCCGACGACTCGTGCGGATCACCGGACCACCCTTTCCTGCTCGTCACTGTGCGTGACCAGCGCCCCGACGCTAGTCCCGCTGCTGGTCAGAGGCCATTCGGGGTGGCCCGGACACGGCGAGAGCCCCCGGTCGGGTGACCGGGGGCTCTCGCGATGCGTAGCCCCGAAGGGATTCGAACCCTCGCTACCGCCGTGAGAGGGCGGCGTCCTGGGCCGCTAGACGACGGGGCCGTTGCGCGGTCCATCCTGCCACGGCGTCCCCGACGCCCGTGCGGTGACCCCCGCCGGGCTCCCGCCCACAGGGAGGGGGTGTGGCGCAGGCCACGTCGGGTTCCTACCGTCGGCCCGTCCGGGGATCGCCGGTCCCCTCCCGCACGTCCCGGCGACGGGCGTGCCCGCACCGCAGGAGGTCCCGTGGAGACCCACGAGCGCGTGTACGTCGACGGCCGCTGGACCGAGCCGCACGGCACGGAGCGGTTCGAGCTGGTCGACCCGCGCACCGGGCAGCGGTCGGCCGAGGTGCGGCTGGCCGACGAGGTCGACGTCGACGTCGCGGGGGCCGCCGCCCGCCGGGCCTTCGACGCCGCGGACTGGCCGCTGGCCGCCCGGCTGGAGGTGCTGCGCGCACTGCACGCCCGGGTGACCGAGCGCCTCGAGGAGTTCGCCGAGACGATCTCCACCGAGATGGGCGCCCCGGACGCCTTCGCCCGCCAGGTGCAGGTCGGCATGCCGCTGGCCGTGCTGGCCACGAGCATCGACGTGGCCGCCGGGTACCCGTTCGAGGAGCGCCTGGGCCCGTCGCTGCTGGCCCGCGAGCCGATCGGCGTGGTCGCCGCGATCACCCCGTGGAACTACCCGCTGCACCAGGCCGTGGCCAAGGTCGGCGCCGCGCTGACCGCCGGCTGCCCGGTGGTGCTCAAGCCGGCCGAGATCACCCCGCTGTCGTCGCTGCTGCTCGCCGAGGTGGCGCACGAGGTCGGCGTCCCGGCCGGCTGGTTCGCCGTCCTGCCCGGCCGCGGCACCGTCGTCGGCGAGGCGATGGCGGCACACCCCGGCGTGGACATGGTCACCTTCACCGGCTCCACCGCCGTCGGCCGCCGGATCGGCGCCACCGCGGCGGCCACGGTCAAGCGGGTCACCCTCGAGCTCGGCGGCAAGTCGCCGGCCGTGCTGCTCGACGACCTCGACGACGAGGGGTTCGCGCGCGCCGTCCGCACCGCCGCCGGCTTCTCGCTGATGAACGCCGGGCAGACCTGCGCCTCGTGGACGCGGCTGGTGGTGCCCGCGTCCCGCTACGACGACGCGGTCGCGCTGGCGGCCGAGACCGCCGGCGCCGCCGTTCCCGGGCAGACGCTCGGGCCGCTGGTCTCCCGCACCCAGTGGGACCGGGTGGCCGGGCACCTGCGCGACGCCGTCGCCGACGGCGCCGAGGTCGTCGCCGGCGACGCCGCGCCGGAGCCGCCCGAGGCCGGCTTCTGGATGTCCCCGGTCGTGCTCGGCCGGGTCACCCCGCACATGCGGGTCGGCCAGGAGGAGGTCTTCGGGCCGGTCCTCGCCGTGCAGACCCACACCGGGGACGACGACGCCGTCCGGATCGCCAACTCCACCGTCTACGGCCTGTCCGCCGGGGTCTTCGGCGCCGACCAGGACCGGGCGATCGCGGTGGCCCGGCGGATCCGCTCCGGCACCGTGCACGTCAACGGCCTCAACAGCAACCGGCTGGCGCCCTTCGGGGGCTACGGCCAGTCCGGCAACGGCCGCGAGTACGGCCGCTTCGGCCTGGAGGAGTTCCTCGAGGTCAAGTCCATCCAGCCGCCCGCCTGAGATCCCAGGAGGTCCTCCCCCGTGGCTCTCGACGCCGCCACCACCGCCCTGCTCGGCCGGCTGGCCGCCGCCGGCGGCCCGCCCATGCACGAGGTGCCGCCCGCCGAGGCCCGGCAGCGGATGGCCGGCCTCGCCCGGCTCTACCCGCCCGGCCCCGAGGTCGCCCGCGCCGAGGACGTCGTCGTCCCCGGCCCCGGCGGCGACCTGCCGGCCCGGGTGCTGGCGCCCGCCCGGCCGCGCGGCGTACTGCTCTACCTGCACGGCGGCGGCTGGGTGGTCGGCTCGATCGCCGAGCACGAGGCGCTGGGCCGCACGCTGGCCGACCGAACCGGCTGCACCGTCGTCCTCGGCTCGTACCGGCTGGCCCCGGAGCACCCGTGGCCGGCGGCGCTGGAGGACGCGCAGGCCGCCCTCGAGTGGGTCGACGCGCACCGGGCCGAGCTCGCCGGGGCCGATGCCCCGCTGGTCGTCGCCGGGGACAGCGCCGGGGCCAACCTGGCCACGGTGCTGGCGCGGCGGGCCCGTGACGCCGGCGGCCCGGCGATCGCGCTGCAGGTGCTGGTCTACCCGGTCACCGACGCCGACTTCACCACCGCCTCCTACACCGATCCGGCCAACCAGCTGGCGCTCAACCGGCAGACGCTGCAGTGGTTCTGGGACCACTACGCGCCCGCCGACCGCCGGTCGGACCCCGACGTCGCGCCGCTGCGGGCACCGGACCTGTCCGGGCTGCCGCCGGCCGTGGTCGTCACCGCCGAGCACGACGTGCTGCGCGACGAGGGCGCGGCCTACGCCGAGCGGCTGCGCGCGGCCGGCGTCCCGGTCGAGTACCGCGACTTCCCCGGCCAGATGCACGGCTTCTTCACGATGGTCGGGCTCCTGCCCGGCCACACCGAGGCGGTCGACCACGTGGCCGCCGCCATCCGCGAGACCCTCGGGAGGACCCCCGCGTGACCACGCCCCGCACCGTCGACGCCGTCGTCGTCGGCGCCGGCTTCGCCGGCCTCTACGCCCTGCACCGGCTGCGGGGCCTGGGCCTGCAGGTCCGGGTCTTCGAGGCCGGCTCCGACGTCGGCGGCACCTGGTACTGGAACCGCTACCCCGGCGCCCGCTGCGACATCGAGAGCGTCTTCTACAGCTACTCGTTCGACGAGGACCTCACCCGCGAGTGGACGTGGACGGAGCGGTACGCCGCGCAGCCGGAGATCCTCGCCTACCTGCAGCACGTCGCCGACCGGTTCGACCTCCGCCGCGACATCGCCCTCGACACCCGGGTGGTCTCCGCCCGCTACGACGAGGCCGCCGACCGCTGGACGGTCGCCACCGACACCGGGGAGCGGGTCTCCTGCCGCTACCTGGTGCTCGGCGTCGGCCTGCTGTCGAGCACCAACCTGCCGGCCATCCCCGGTCGCGACGCGTTCGCCGGCCCGGTGCTGCACACCGGCCACTGGCCGCACGAGCCGGTGGACCTCGCCGGCAAGCGGGTCGGCGTCATCGGCACCGGCTCCTCCGGCATCCAGGCCATCCCCCGGATCGCCGAGGTGGCCGCGCACCTGACGGTCTTCCAGCGGACGCCGAACTACAGCCTCCCGGCCCGCAACGGCACCCCGGACCCGGAGCGGGTGGCCGCGCTCAGGGCCGACCCGGCCGCGGTCCGCGAGGCGCTGCGCACCTCCTCCTACGGGATCCTGCTCGAGCCGCCGACCCGGTCGGCCCTCGAGGTGCCCGAGGACGAGCGCGAGGCCACGTACGCCGAGCGCTGGGAGGAGGGCACGCTCACCGGCATCCTCCAGGCCTACAACGACCTGGTCCGCAACCGGGAGGCCAACGAGACCGCGGCCGAGTTCGTGCGCCGCAAGATCGCCGAGATCGTGCACGACCCGCAGGTGGCCGAGGACCTCATGCCGCGCGGCTACGCCTACGGCACCAAGCGCCCGTGCCTCGACACCGGCTACTACCAGACCTTCAACCGGGCGAACGTCGAGCTGGTCAACCTGCGGCGGACGCCGATCGAGGAGATCACCGCTCACGGCGTCCGGACGACGGCCGGCGAGCACCCGCTCGACGTCCTGGTGTTCGCGACCGGATACGACGCCATGACCGGCCCCCTGCTGGCCTTCGAGATCACCGGGCGGGGCGGGGTGTCGCTGGCCGAGCGCTGGGCCGAGGGGCCGAGCAGCTACCTCGGGATCATGGTGCACGGGTTCCCGAACATGTTCACGATCACCGGCCCGGGCAGCCCGTCGGCGCTGTCCAACGCGGTGGTCTCCATCGAGCAGCACGTCGAGTGGGTGAGCGACCTGGTCGCGCACCTGCAGGAGACCGGGCAGCACGTCGTCGAGCCCGACGCCGCGGCCGAGGCCGAGTGGACCGAGCACGTGCAGGTGGTCAGCCGGTACACGCTCTACCCGGAGACCGACTCCTGGTACATGGGCGCGAACATCCCCGGCAAGCCCCGCGTCTTCCTGCCCTACATCGGCGGGGTCGGCAACTACCGCAGGACCTGCGACGAGATCGCCGCCGAGGGCTACCGCGGCTTCCACCTGCGGGCCGCCGCCGACGCCGTCCCGGCGGTCACGGGGGCCTGACCACCCTCGGACACGGGAGAGCCCCCGGCCGCCCGGCCGGGGGCTCTCCCCCCGTCAGGAGGGCCGCTGCGCGCCCCGCACCAGCCGGCCCGGCAGCTCGCCGGTCGCCTGGCCGTCGGTGTAGGTCTCGACGCCGGAGACGACGGTGTGCCGGTAGCCGTCGGCCCGCTGCAGGAGCCGCCGGCCGCCGGCGGGCAGGTCGTGGTGCATCTCCGGCTTGTGCAGGTGCAGGCCCGCGAGGTCGATGACGTTGAGGTCGGCCTTGTGGCCGGGGACGAGCAGGCCGCGGTCGAGGAAGCCCACCGCCTCCGCCGTCGCCCGCGCCTGCCGGGCGACGACGAACTCCAGCGGGAGCCGGCCGCGCTCGCGGTCGCGCACCCAGTGCTGCAGGAGCGTGGTCGGGAAGCTGCCGTCGCAGATCGTGCCGACGTGCGCGCCCCCGTCGGACAGGCCCGGGATGGTGAAGTCGTGGGTCAGCATCTCGTGGCAGCCGTCCAGCGCGCCGTCCACGTAGTTTGTGAACGGGAGGTAGAACATCCCGCGGCCCTCGTCGCCGATCATGATGTCGTAGACCAGCTCGGCCGGGGTCACGCCGAGGCGCGCGGCCCGCTGCTCGATGGTGTCGGCCGGGTCGGGCTCGTAGTCCGGCGGGTCGGTGAGCTCGAACATGATCTCGAAGCGGTCGAGGAACTGGCCGCCGACCAGCGTCGGGTGCTTGACGATCCCGATCTCGAGGATCTCCCGCCGCAGCTCGGGGTCGGCCATGGCCCGGGCCTGCTCGGGCACCGGCAGGGAGGAGATCCGCTGCCACGCGGGGTTGGAGCGGAACGGGTTGAGGGTGCAGTCCAGCCCGAGCAGCAGCCCGATGCCCCGCGCGGAGACCTGCGCCCGCAGCCGGTGCCCCTCGGCGTTGGCCTCCTCGAGGAAGCGCAGCACGCTGCGGTACCGGTCGGGCGTGCGGGGGCTCTGGGCGAGGGAGAACGACATGGGCCGGCCGGCCGCGGCGACCATCGCCCGGATCAGGTCGAAGTCGGTCCCGATGCTCTGGTCGTCCCAGTCGGTGACCAGCTGCAGCACGCCCCTGCCGGTCGCGCCGATCGCGGCGGCGATCGCGGTGAGCTCGTCGCGGCCGGCGGCGTAGGACGGCGTCAGCTCACCGGAGATGGACTTGTGGTTGAGGGTGCGGGAGGTGCTGAACCCGACCGCGCCGGCCTCGACCGCCTCGGCGGCCAGCGTGGCCATCAGGACGATCTCCTCGTCGGTGGCCAGGGTGTGCGCCGCCGCCCGCTCCCCCATCGCCCGCACCCGCAGCGCCGCGTGCGGCACCTGGGCGGCGAGGTCCATGTCGTGCGGCCGGCTCTCCAGCGCGTCCAGGAACTCGGGGAAGGACTGCCAGGTCCACGGCAGGCCCTCGACCAGGGCGACGCCGGGGATGTCCTCGACCCCCTCCATGAGCTCGACCAGCCGGTCGTGGTCCGCCGGGACGACGGGGGCGAAGCCGACGCCGCAGTTGCCCATCACGACCGTGGTGACGCCGTGCCAGGAGGAGGGCTGCAGGCGGCTGTCCCAGGTCGCCTGGCCGTCGTAGTGGGTGTGGACGTCGACGAAGCCGGGGGCCACCACCGCGCCGTCGGCGTCGATCTCGCGCGCGGCCCGGCCGGAGACGCGGCCCACCTCGACGACCAGCCCGTCGGTGACCGCCACGTCGGCGGTCCGGCCCGGGGCTCCGGTGCCGTCCACGACGGTGCCGCCTCGGATGATCAGGTCGTACGAACTCACCCGCGCGCCTCCGGATCCGCTGGACTCCGGTCCAGCGTCCGCCGGAGGAGACCCGGGGCACAGAGCGCCTCCCGGTCAGCGGCCACCGCCCCCGGACGCACGAGAGCCCCCGGCCGGGTGGCCGGGGGCTCTCGGTCGCGTAGCCCCGAAGGGATTCGAACCCTCGCTACCGCCGTGAGAGGGCGGCGTCCTGGGCCGCTAGACGACGGGGCCGTGCGGTACTGCGGTGGTGCCTGAGGAGATGGTGCTTCCTCGCTGGGGTACCAGGACTCGAACCTAGACTAACGGAGCCAGAATCCGTCGGGCTGCCAATTACCCCATACCCCAAGGGTTCGTGCTGTGGGCACCTCGCGGCGCCGGAGAAGACTGTACCCGACGCCCGGACGGGGGCTGCGCACCCCCCTCCGCCAGCGCGGCGGGCACCCTCAGGTCCTGGGCGGCCGTGACCGTCTCCGGTCGCAGCCGGGGCACCGCCCGGCGCACCAGCAGCACGTAGCCGCCCATCGCCAGCACGGTCAGCAGCAGGAACAGCCACCCGCTGCCGTCGGGCACCTCGGTGGTGGCCACGCCGTCGCCCAGCGACCCGGCCAGCACGAAGACGACCACGTTGTTCACCGCGTGCAGCACGATCGCCGCCTCCAGGCCGCCGGTCAGCCACGTCACCGCGGAGGCGGCCAGGCCGAAGGCGAACCGGTCGAGGAAGGTGCCCAGGTCCGGCGGGACGTGCGCGAGGGAGAACAGCGCCGCGGTGACCAGCGCCGCCACCACCGCCCCGGCCGGCTCGCGGCCGATCCAGCCGGCGATGGCCTGGCTGAGGTAGCCGCGGAAGAGGTACTCCTCGGCCGCCGACTGCAGCGGCGTGGTGAGGAACACCACGACCAGCAGCCAGCCGAACGACCGGACGGGGCCGGTCACTCCCCCGCCGTCGAGGAGGAGGGAGAACAGCACCGACAGGCCGATCCCCACCCCCAGCGCGAGCAGGCCCAGGGGCACCAGCCGCGGGAACAGCCGCCAGCGCAGCCGGCCGGTGACCGACGCCGACCAGCCCGGCCGCAGCCCGTGCGCGGCCACCCACGACAGCCACACCGCCGGGATCGCGATGATCAGCGTGAGGTTGGTGACCAGCAGGTCGCCGGGGTCGACGAGACTGATCAGCGCCAGGTCCGGCGCCCAGCCGGTCAGCAGGGCGAGCAGGACGACGACGGTCGAGGCCACCGAGTAGACGACGGTGAGCAGCAGCAGCCCGAGCAACGGCCGCCACCACCGCCAGTCGCGGGTGCGCATGGCCTGGGTGAACGGCTGCGGCACGTCGTGCGGGGGCGTGCCGGGCGGCGGCTCGAACCGCATGCCGGGCGGCGGCACGAAGGTGCGGGGCACGTTCCACGGCGCGGGCGGCACCGGCGTGCCGGCCAGGGGCACGTGCGCCATCGGCACGGGGCCCAGCGGCCAGGGCACCGGCCCGCTGAGCGGGCCGGCGCCGGGCGCGCTCAGCGGCCCGTGGTGGGCCCACGGCACCAGCGGGGGCGCGGCGTAGCGGCCCGTGGGCGGCGGCCCCGTGTAGGGCTCGTCGTCCGGACCGGGATCCGCGCCGCCCGCCGGCGCCCAGGCGGTCATCCCGCCGTCGACGTCCCGCCGGCGCTGCGGGCGGCGGCCAGCCGGGCGAGGGTCCGCTCGCGGCCGAGCAGCTCGATCGACTCGTACAGCGGCGGGGACACGGTGCGGCCGCTGACCGCGACCCGCACCGGCCCGAAGGCCTGGCGGGGCTTGCGGCCCAGGCCGTCGACGAGCGCCGTCTTCAGGGCCTGCTCGATCCCGGCGGCCGACCAGTCGTCCAGCCCGCCGAGCGCGGCCGACGCCGCGTCCAGCACCTCGGCGGCCTCCGCGCCGGCCAGCTGTTTGGCCGCGGCGGCGGGGTCGATCTCGACGTCCTCGACGAACAGGAAGCGCAGCAGCTCGACCGCGTCGGAGAGGACGACCATCCGCTCCTGCGCCATCGGGGCGATCGCCCGGAGCACGCGGTCCTGCTCGGCCGTCGGCGGGTCGGCCACCAGGCCGGCGCCGGCGAGGAACGGCACGACGCGGGCGAGGAACTCCTCCTCGGGGAGCGCGCGCAGGTGGGTGGCGTTGATGGCCTCGGCCTTCTTGAGGTCGAAGCGGGCCGGGTTGGCGCTCACCCGCGTGACGTCGAAGGCCTCGGCCAGCTCGGCCATCGAGAAGACGTCGCGGTCCTCGGCGATCGACCAGCCCAGCAGCGCCAGGTAGTTGGCCAGGCCCTCGGGGAGGAAGCCGCGCTCGCGGTAGACGTCGACGTTGGACTGCGGATCGCGCTTGGACAGCTTCTTGTTGCCCTCGCCGGTCACGTAGGGCAGGTGGCCGAAGCGCGGGGTGCCCGAGGCGACCCCGATGTCGGTGAGCGCCGCGTAGAGCGCCAGCTGCCGCGGGGTGGAGGGCAGGAGGTCCTCGCCGCGCAGCACGTCGGTGATGCCCATGAGGGCGTCGTCGACGGGGTTGACGAACGGGTACAGCGGCACGCCGTTGGCCCGGACGATGACGAAGTCGGGCACCGAGCCCGCCGCGAAGCGCACCTCGCCGCGGACCAGGTCGGTCCAGGTCAGGTCGGTGTCGGGCATCCGCAGCCGCAGCACCGGCTCGCGGCCCTCGGCGCGGAAGGCGGCCTTCTGGTCGTCGGTGAGGAACCGGTCGGCGTTGTCGTAGCCGAGCTTGGGGTCCTGGCCGGCCGCGCGGCGGCGGGCGTCGACCTCCTCGGGCGTGGAGAACGACTCGTAGGCGTGGCCGGCGGCGACCAGCCGCGCGGCGACGTCGCGGTAGACGTCGTGCCGCTGCGACTGCCGGTAGGGCTCGTGCGGGCCGCCGACCTCGGGGCCCTCGTCCCAGTCCAGGCCGAGCCAGCGCAGGCAGTCGACCAGGTGCCGGTAGGACTCCTCGGAGTCGCGGGCGGCGTCGGTGTCCTCGATGCGGAAGACGAACGTGCCGCCGGTGTGCCGGGCGTGCGCCCAGTTGAACAGCGCCGTCCGCAGCAGGCCGACGTGCACCATGCCCGTCGGGGACGGGCAGAAGCGGGTGCGCACCTCGCTCATCGGGCCCCGCCCGCGGTCGAGACGGTGTCGGCGCCGGTGACCGGGTTGGCCAGCGAGCCCAGGCCCTCGATGCTGACCTCGACCCGCTGGCCGGGCCGGATCGGCCCGACCCCGGCCGGGGTGCCGGTGAGGACGACGTCGCCGGGCAGCAGCGTCATGACCTGCGAGATGTAGGAGACCAGCGTCGGGACGTCGAACAGCAGCTGGCTGGTGCGGCCGGACTGGCGCAGCTCGTCGTCCACCGTGCAGGTGATCGACAGGTCGGCCGGGTCCTTGCCGATGCCGGGCAGGTCGGTCTCGATCCACGGGCCCAGCGGGCAGAAGGAGTCGAAGCCCTTGGCGCGGGTCCACTGCCCGTCGAGCCTCTGCATGTCCCGCTCGGTGACGTCGTTGGCGATCGTGTAGCCGAAGATGCTCGCCGGCACCTGCTCCGGGGTCAGGTTGCGCGCGCCGCGGGCCCCGATGACGACGGCCAGCTCGGCCTCGTGGTGCACGTTGGTGCTGCCGGCCGGGATGCGGATCGCGTCGCCGGGGCCGATGACCGACGTGGAGGGCTTCAGGAACAGCAGCGGCTGGGCCGGCGCCTCCCCCGTGTTCATCTCCTTGACGTGCTCGGCGTAGTTCTTGCCGACGCAGACCACCTTGCTCGGCAGGATCGGCGAGAGCAGCCGGATGTCGGCCTGCGCGAAGCGCTGGCCGGTGAAGGAGATGGTGCCGAACGGGTGGCCCTCGATCTGGGCGACCTGGCCGTCCCCGTCGAGGACACCGAAGGACATGCCCGAGGGCGAGGCGAAGCGGACGATGCGCACGGGTCGAGGCTACTGACCCTGCCCGACGCCGGCGCCCGCCCTACGGTGGGGCCGTGGCGTGCCGGCTGAGCGAGATCGTCATCGACTGCCGCGATCCCGAGGCGCTGGCGGACTGGTGGGCGCAGGTCCTGGACTACGTGGTCCTGTCCCGGGAGGACGGCGAGGTGGAGATCGGGCCGCCGTCCGGGTTCGGGGGCGCGGTCCCGACGCTGGTGTTCTCGCGCTCCGACGACCCGGTGCGCGGCAAGCCGCGGCTGCACGTCGACGTCAACGCCACCGACCGCGACCAGGACGCCGAGCTCGAGCGGCTGCTCGCCCTCGGCGCGACCCCCGCCGACGTCGGCCAGACCGGTGAGGAGAGCTGGCACGTGCTCGCCGACCCGGAGGGCAACCCGTTCTGCCTGCTCCGCCGCCGGCTCGACCCGTTGGAGACCCCGTGATCCTGATCGTCGTCAAGTTCCCCGTCCGCGCGGAGCTGACCGACCGCTTCCCCGAGCTGGTGCGCGACTTCACCGAGGCCTGCCGCGCCGAGGAGGGCAACGTCTTCTTCGAGTGGTCGCGCAGCCTGGAGGAGCCCGACACCTACGTGCTGGTCGAGGGCTTCCGCGACGCCGCGGCGGGCTCCGCGCACGTGGGCACCGAGCACTTCCGCCGCTTCGTCGAGCAGGGCCCGGACCTCGTCGCCCGGCAGCCGCAGATCATGTACATCGACTCCCCCGACCTCGCCGGCTGGGGGCCGATGGGCGAGATCCAGCCGCGCGCCTGAGCGCCCGCCGCTCCTCCTCCCAGACGATCAGGGTCCCTGGTCGTAGCGGGTCCTCCCCGACCGCCCACCGCCCGGGAGGACCCCGCACGACCAGGGACCCTGATCATGTGGGGGGGCCGCCCTCAGCGGTGGCGGACGGCGTAGGTGAGCGCGTCGACCAGCGCGTGCCACGACGCCTCGACGATGTTGTCGTGGACGCCGACGGTGGTCCACTCCCCCACCCCGTCGGTGGTGTCGATGAGCACCCGGGTGGTGGCGCTGGTGCCGCCCTTCCAGCCGAGGATGCGCACCTTGTAGTCCGCCAGCGAGACGTCGGCCAGCTCGGGGTAGCGCCCGACCAGCGCCTGGCGCAGCGCGTTGTCCAGGGCGTTGACCGGGCCGTTGCCCTCGGCGGTGCTGATGATGCGCTCGCCGTCCACGTGCACCTTGACCGTGGCCTCGCTGACCACCAGGCCGTTGCCCCAGTGCTCGACCGAGGTGCGGTAGCTCTCCAGCTCGAACAGCGGCGCGGGGGCGTCGGGCAGCGCCGCGCGCAGCAGCAGCTCGAAGGAGGCGTCGGCGGCCTCGAACGACCAGCCGTCGGCCTCGAGCACCTTGACCTGGTCGACCACCCGGCCGATCACCTCGCCGTGCCCGGTGAGGTCCACGCCGAGCTCGCGGCCCTTGAGCTCGACCGACGCGCGGCCGGCCATCTCGGTGACGAGGATGCGCATGTCGTTGCCGACCAGCGCCGGGTCGAGGTGGTTGTACAGCTCCGGGCTGACCTTGATGGCGCTGGCGTGCAGGCCGGCCTTGTGCGCGAACGCCGAGGCGCCCACGTAGGGCTGGTGGTCGTCGGGGGCGATGTTGGCCAGCTCGGCGATCGCGTGGCTGACCCGCTGCAGCTCGGGCAGGCAGCCCTCCGGCACGACCGGCAGCCCCATCTTCGTGACCAGGTTGGCGATCAGCGCGAACGTGTCGGCGTTGCCGGCCCGCTCGCCGTAGCCGTTGGCGGTGCCCTGCACGTGGGTGACCCCGGCCTCGACGGCGGCCAGGGTGTTGGCCACCGCGCAGCCGGTGTCGTCCTGGCAGTGAATGCCGAGCATCCCGCCCACCCGCGAGCGGACGTCGGCGACCACGCGCCCCACGCCCATCGGGAGCATGCCGCCGTTGGTGTCGCACATTACGCCGACCTCGGCGCCGGCCGCGAACGCCGTCTGCAGCACCCGCACGCCGTAGTCGGGGTCGGCGGCGTACCCGTCGAAGAAGTGCTCGCAGTCGACGAAGACCCGCCGGCCGTGCGCGACCAGGTGCGCGACGGTGTCGGCCACCATCGCCAGGTTCTCCTCCAGCGTGGTGCGCAGCGCCTCGCGCACGTGCCGGACGTCGGACTTCGCCACCAGGCAGACCACCGGCGTCTCGGCGTCCAGCAGCGCCTGCACCTGCGGGTCGTCGGCCACCGGGACGCCGGCCTTGCGGGTGGCACCGAAGGCGACCAGCTGCGCGTTGCGGAGCTTGAGCTCGGTGCGCGCCCGCGCGAAGAACTCGGTGTCCTTGGGCAGCGCCCCCGGCCACCCGCCCTCGATGTACCCGACGCCGATCTCGTCGAGCAGCCGCGCCACGGCCAGCTTGTCGGCGACGGAGTAGCTGATGCCCTCGCGCTGGGCGCCGTCGCGCAACGTGGTGTCGAAGACGTGGAAGTCGGTGCTCATGGGGTCTCCTGCGGTGGCGGACTCGGCCCGAACACGAAAAAGACCCCCCGGGTACGGGAGGTCTGCGCGCAGTTCGGAGGTGAACTGCGCGCTAGGCGATGATGATCGAGCCGGTGGTGTGCATCACCGCCATTAGACCACGGGCCCGGCAGCGCTCCGCCCTCTCGCCGGGAGACGAGCACCCGGTCGGTCGCTTGCTCGGGAGATGATGGCCGGCATGGACGGCTACCCGACCTTCGCCGAGCTGGTCGCCGCACGGGCCGAGGACGACTCCCCCGCGCTGCTGTTCGAGGACCGGTCCTGGACCTGGCGGGAGGTCGTGGCCGAGGCCCGGCGGCGGGGCGGGCTGGCCCGGCAGCTGCGCCGGGAGGGGCCGTGGCACCTCGGCGTCTTCCTGGAGAACACCCCGGAGAACCTCTTCTGGTGGCTGGGGGCGGCGCTGTCGGGCGCCACCGTCGTCGCGCTCAACCCCACCCGGCGCGGCGCGGAGCTGGCCCGCGACATCACCTTCACCCGCTGCCAGCTGCTGCTGGTCGACCGGGCGCGGGCCGGCCTGCTCGAGGGCCTGGACGTCGGCCTGCCCGCCGACCGCGTCCTCGTGGTGGACGACGACGACCACGCCGGCCGGCTCGCCGCGGCCACCCCCGTGCCCCTGGACCCGGCCGCGGTCGACCCGGCGACGCCCCTGTCGCTGATCTTCACCAGCGGCACCTCCTCGGCGCCCAAGGCGGCGATCTGCACGCAGGCCCGCATGGGCCGCCTCGCCGTCCAGCAGCGGGAGCGCCGCGGGCTGACCGCCGAGGACACCGCCTACGTCGTCATGCCGATGTTCCACTCCAACGCCATCCAGGCCGGCATCGCACCGACGCTGGCCGCCGGCGGCACCATCGCCCTGCGCCGGAGGTTCTCGGCCTCGGCGTTCCTGCCCGACGTGCGCCGCTACGGCGCCACCTACTTCTGCTACGTCGGCAAGCCGCTGAACTACGTGCTGGCCACCCCGGAACGGCCCGACGACGCCGACAACCCGCTGCGCCTGGCGTTCGGCAACGAGGCCACCGACCGCGACATCGCCGCGTTCTCGCGCCGGTTCGGCTGCACGGTCGTGGACTCCTTCGGCTCCAGCGAGGGCGAGATCGGCATCCGGCGCACGCCGGACACCCCGCCCGGCTCGCTGGGCGTGGCCGCCGAGGGCACGCTGGTCATCGACCCGGAGACCCTGCGGGAGTGCCCGCGGGCGGTCGTCGACGCCGCCGGCCGGCTGCTCAACGGCGACGAGGCGATCGGCGAGATCGTCAACACCACCGGCGCGCACCTGTTCGAGGGCTACTGGGACAACCCCGAGGCCGAGGCCGCCCGGCTGCGCCACGGCTGGGTGTGGTCCGGCGACCTCGCCTACCGCGACGAGGCCGGCTTCTGGTACTTCGCCGGGCGGACGGCGGACTGGCTGCGGGTGGACGGCGAGAACGTGGCCGCCGCGCCGGTGGAGCGGCTGCTCGCGCGCTTCGCGGCCTTCTCCTCGGTGGCGGTGGTGGCCGTGCCGGACGAGGCGGTGGGCGACCAGCTGGCCGCGGTCGTCGAGCTCGCGCCCGGCGCGGACTTCGACCCGGTCGCCTTCGGCGACTTCCTCCGCGCCCAGCCCGACCTCGGCAGCACCTGGGTGCCGCGCTACGTGCAGGTGGTCGACGCGCTGCCGCGCACCCCGACCAGCAAGGTGGTCAAGCGCGGGCTGGCCGCTGCGCTGCGCACCACCGGTGCGGTCTGGCACCGCCCCGGCAGGGAGCCGGACTACCGGCCGCTGGCTCCCTGAGCGCGGGCGGCGTCCCCCGCGACCTCGGGCAGCGCCTCGTCGACCGGGACGACGCCGTCGGCCGACTGCGCCGCCTCGGCCGGCACCCCGCCCCGGGCCGCCGCCTCGGCCGCGGCCCGCCCCGCCGAGCGGGCGAGCACCAGGCAGCCGACCGTGGCCAGCACCGAGACGCCCAGCCCGGTGGCCGCGCCGACCGCGAACCCGGCCTGGGTGGGGTGCCCGGCGTCGTCGGCCAGGCCCTGCACCACGGCCAGCGAGAGCGCGCTGCCCACCGCGAACCCCAGGTAGCGGACGACGAGGTTGAAGCTCATGGCGCTGCCGGTCTCCTCCGGCGGCACGAACCGCAGCATCAGCCACGGGATCGAGTTGAACGTCATCCCGCTGCCGATGCCGCCGACGAGCATGACCAGGCCGACCTGCCACAGCTGCGCGTGCAGGAGCAGGAGCAGCAGCTGCGCCAGGCCGAACAGGAGGCAGCCGGCGGGCAACAGCAGGTCCGGCCCCATCCGCGGCCCGATCCACAGCGCGAAGCGGTTGCCGGCGACGCTGGCCACCGCGTACGGCACCAGCATCAGCCCGGCCACCACCACCGAGTGGCCCAGCCCGTAGCCCGGGCCGTCGGGGCTCTGCACGAGCACCATGACCAGGCTCATCATCATGTACATCCCGCAGCCGGCCAGCAGCGCCGCGACGTGCGCGCCCACCACGCCGCGACGGGCGGCCACCCGCAGGTCGACCAGCGGATGGGCGGCCCGGCGCAGCCAGGCCGCGCAGACGGCGAGCAGCAGCAGCCCCCCGCCGAACAGCAGCAGGATCGGCGCCGACGTGTAGCCCCAGCGGTCGGCCTGGCTGATCGCCAGCAGCAGGCACAGCGTGCCGCCGCCGAGCAGTGCGGCGCCGGCCCAGTCCACCGAGCCCGGCACGTGCTGCGCCGAGCCCGGCACGCTGAGCAGGCCGACGGCCAGCGCCACCACCATGAGCACCAGCCCCAGCCAGAAGGCGCCCTTCACCCCGGCCAGCGAGGCGGTGAGGGCGGTGGCCGGGAAGCCGAGACCGGCGGAGGCCACGTTGGCCACCGACAGGGCGGCGATCGCCGAGCGCTGCCGCTCCGGGGGCAGCGCCTCGCGGGCGACCGAGAACGCCAGCGGGCTGAGCGAGAACGCCAGGCCCTGCAGCGCCCGCCCCACCACCAGCGCGGGGAAGCCGAGCGGCAGCGCGGCCAGGAGGGTGCCCAGCGCGACGACGGCCACCGTCCCGAGCATCACCGGGCGGCGCCGCCGGCCGGCGCCGATCCGGCTCACCACCGGGGAGCCCACGGCGCCCACCAGCATGGTGACCGTCAGCGCCCACTGCGCGGTGCCCAGCGAGACGCCCTCGCCGCGGGCGATCTCGGGGATGAGGGGCGCGCCGAGGCTGCCGACGATGCCGGAGACGGTGACCACCAGCAGCAGCCCGGGGAAGATCCACCGCTCCCGGGCCGGCGCGGTCACCATGCGCCCTGCATCCGCCTCGTGACGATGTCGCGCAGGGCGGCCCGGGAGACCTTGCCGGTGCCGGTGGCCGGCAGCTCGTCGAGGAACACGTACTCGCGGGGCACCTTGTAGGCGGCCAGGTGCTCGCGGCCGTGGGCGACGAGGTCGGCCGGAGCCGGCGCCGTCCCGTCCGGCACGATGCAGGCGACCAGCCGCTGTCCCTGACGGGGGTGGCCGAGGCCGACGACGGCGGCGGCCGCGACGCCCGGGTGCGCGCACAGCACCTGCTCGACCTCGCGCGGGTACACGTTGAAGCCGGACACGATGATGGTGTCGGTCCGCCGCCCGGCCACGCACAGCCGCCCGCGCTCGTCGAGGACGCCCATGTCGCCGGTGTCGAACCACCCCCCGACGGCGAGGTCGGGGGCGTGCGCGTACGGCCGGCAGACGTTGTAGCCGCGCACGAGGATCCGGCCGTGCGCACCCGCGGGCAGGTCCAGCCCCTCGTCGTCGCAGATGCGCAGCTCGACGCCGGGCAGCGGCGGCAGCATCGGCACCGGCGCGGGGTCGTCGGGGTCGACCAGGCCCACGGCGACCGTGCCGCAGGTCTCGGTCATCCCGTAGCCGACCGCCAGCTCGGCGATGCCCAGCGAGCGCACGAGCTCCCACATCGCCGGCGCGGACACCTCGGTGCTGCCGGTGACGGCCAGCCTCGGGGTGTCCCCCGTCGCCGCGGGGCCGGCGGCGGCGAGGTCGTGGTGCACCGTGGGCGGGCCGGCGACGACGGTCAGCCGGTCGCTGCGCACGACGGCGGGCAGCGAGGCGGCGTCGTAGCTCGGCACCAGGCGCACGTAGCCGCCGGCCAGCAGTCCGGCCAGCAGGATGCCGTTGAACCCGAACGAGTGCGCCAGCGGCACCACGCACAGGAAGCGGTCGCTCTCGCCGAAGCCCAGCCGGGTGGCGGTGTCGCTGTAGACCCGCAGCAGCTGGTGGTGGGTCATCGGCACGTGCTTCACCGCACCGGTGGTGCCCGACGTGCAGAGCACCAGCGCCTCGGCGTCGCTGTCGACGAGGACGCCGGGGTGCCGCCGCGGCTGCGGTGCCAGCGCGGCCAGCTCGGAGAACGGCACGACGGTCCGCGCGGGGCCGGTGTCGGGCCACAGGCCGTCCTCGACCAGGAGCAGCCGCGGCTCGAGGCCGTGCACGACCCGCTCCCGCTCCCCCGCGCTCATCCCGAAGCCGATCGGCACGATCGTCGCGCCCGCGAGCGCGATGCCGAAGGCGGCCACCACCCAGGTCGTGCAGTTGTGGCCGGCCAGCAGCACGTGGTCGCCGGGGCGCACACCGCGCGCCTGCAGCAGCGCGGCGACGGCGCGGGCGCGCCCGGCCAGCTCGGCGTAGCTGAGCACCGTGCTGCCGTCGCCCACGGCCGGCGCGTCCGGGTGCGCGCCGGCCCGCGACTCCACCAGGTCGGCCAGGGTCTGGCGCATCGGGTGGGCGGACATGGAGGCAGTACAGCACCCCGGCCCCGGCCTGCGGTGCAGGCCGGGACCCCGCCGGGAGCCCGTGCCGCGGCGGCCCCGGCCGGGCGGGGACGGGCTCACGAGCCGAGGACGAACCCGGCGTAGTCCTTCTCCCGGACGGCGCCGCAGTGGCCGATGTAGGTGGCGAAGCCCCCGATGTAGGGCATGAAGACGCGGCTCTTGCCCTCGATGTTGGCGCCGAGGTACCAGGAGTCGGCCTGCGTGAACAGCGTCGTGTGCGCCACCTCGTCGACGTGCCGCGACCAGTTCTCCGCGGCGTCGCGGCGCGGCTCCACCCGCGTGTAGCCGTGCTCGTCGCTGTACCGGACCAGGTCCAGCACCCAGTCGGCCTGCTGCTCGGCCGACAGCACCATGTTGACCAGCACCGACGGGCTGCCCGGGCCGGACAGGCTGAACAGGTTCGGCATGCCCGGGACGGCCACGCCCAGGTAGGTCACCGGGCCCTCGGCCCACAGGTCGGCCAGCCGGTCCCCGCGCGGGCCGCGGACGTCGATGCGGGTCAGCGCCCCCGTCATCGCGTCGAAGCCGGTGGCGAAGACGAGCACGTCGAGCTCGACCGAGCGGGTCCGGGTCTTCACGCCCCAGGCGGTGATCTCGGTGATCGGGTCGCGGCGCAGGTTGACCAGCGTGACGTTCTCGCGGTTGAACGTCTCGTAGTAGCCGCTGTCGGTGCAGATCCGCTTGGTGCCGATCGGGTGGTCGGTCGGGATGAGGTCCTCGGCGACCTGCGGATCGCGGACGACGGAGCGGATCTTGGCCTCGGCGAACTCCCGGGCGAGGTCGTTGACCGCCGGGTCGACCGTCTGCTTCGGGAAGGTCTTGCCGAAGAGCACGCCACCCTGCTGCCAGCGGGCCTCGAAGGCGGCCCGCCGCTCCTCCTCGTCCACCTCGAAGGCCTCGCGGGGATAGGCGTCGTGCGGGGTGCCGGCCGGGCTGTTCCACGACTTGGCCCGGCGCTGGGCGTAGGTGCGCCGGATCTCGACCTGCTCCTCCTCGGTCAGCGGCCGGTTGAACGCCGGGACGCTGTAGTTCGCCGACCGCTGGAAGACCGTCAGGTGCGCGGCGGACTCGGCGAGGATCGGGATGGACTGGATGCCCGAGGACCCGGTGCCGATGACGCCGACGCGCTTGCCGGCGAGGTCCAGGCCCTCCTCCGGCCACTGCGCGGTGAACAGCACCTCGCCGGCGAAGTCGTCGACGCCGGGGATGTCGGGCTTGTTCGGGGCGGAGAGGCAGCCGGTGGCGAACAGCACCCAGCGGGCGCGGACGGCCTCGCCGGCGTCGGTGGTGACCAGCCAGGTGGCCGAGTCGTCGTCGAAGTGGGCGCTCACCACCCGCTGGCCGAAGCGGAAGTGCCGGCGGAGGTCGTACCGGTCGGCCACGTGCTCGGCGTAGCGGAGGATCTCCGGCTGGGTCGCGTAGCGCTCCGACCAGACCCACTCCTCCTGCAGCTGCGGATCGAAGGAGTAGGAGTAGTCGACGCTCTCGACGTCGCAGCGGGCACCGGGGTAGCGGTTCCAGTACCAGGTGCCGCCGACCCCGGGGGCGGCCTCGATGCCGACGGTGGTGTAGCCGGAGGAGACGGCGCGGTGGACGGCGTACATGCCGGCGAAGCCGGCGCCGACGACGAGGACGTCGCAGGTGGTCGGGGTCATGCGGATTCCCTCTCGGAGGAGTGCGACAGCAGCCCGGCGACGTCGGCCCACAGCAGCTCGCGGGCGGCGATCGCCGGCCCGAACGCCGCGAGGGTCAGGAAGCCGTGGAAGAGCTCGGGGTAGTGCCGGTGGCGCACCGGGACGCCGGCCCGGCGCAGGGCGGCGACGTAGCTCTCGCCCTCGCTGCACAGCGGGTCGCGGCCGGCGGTGACCACGACCGCGGGCGGCAGCCCGGCGTGGCTGTCGGCCCGGAGCGGGGCGACGTACGCCGCCGGCTCGGGGACGTCGGCGCCACCGAGGTACTGCTCCCAGTACCACTGCATCGCCGCCCGGGTGTTGAAGTGCCCGGTGGCGTAGCGCTGGTAGCTGGGGGTGTCGAAGTCGGGCTCGATCACCGGATAGGCCAGCACCTGGCCGGCCGGGCGGGGGCCGCCGAGGTCGCGGGCCATGAGGCAGACGACGGCGGCCAGGTTCCCCCCGGCGCTGTCGCCCATCGTCACGATCCGGGTCGGGTCGGCACCCAGCTCGACGGCGTTCTCGGCCACCCAGCACAGGGCGGCGTGGGCGTCGCGCGCCGCGGCCGGCGCGCGATGCTCGGGGGCCAGCCGGTAGTCGACGGAGACGACGAGCGCGCCGGTGTTCTTGGCCACCCGCCGGCAGAACCCGTCGTGGCTGTCGAGGCTGCAGAAGACGAAGCCGCCGCCGTGGAAGAACAGCACCACCGGCAGGGGGGCGTCGACCTCGCCGTGCGGCCGGTAGACGCGGACCGGCACCGGCCCCTCGGCGGTCGGCACCAGCACGTCCTCTGCGCTGCGGACGTCGTCCAGGTTGTCCACCGGCTGGGCGCGGGCGGCCACCGCCGCGCGGGCCTCGGGGCCGGTCATCTCGTGCACCCGGGGGAAGCCGCCGTCGAGCAGTTCCAGCATCCGGGTGACCTCGTCGTCGAGCACCGTGCACGCCCCTCTCGTCTCGTCAGGAGTATTACTATTCGGCATGCACCGATGCAAGGAGCGTTTCCCGCGGAACGGGCACGTTCCGTCGGTTAAGGTCTGGCGATCCGTTGCCGGGCACTGAGAGGGAGGGTGCGGAGATGGCATCCGACCAGGAGACCGACGACCCGGGCCCCTCGCTGCGCCCGACCAGCTGGGCGGTCCTCGGCCTGCTGTCCTTCGGCGAGGAGCTGTCCGGGTACGACCTGAAGAAGTGGGCCGACTGGAGCCTGCGCTTCTTCTACTGGGCGCCCTCCTACAGCCAGATCTACGGCGAGCTGCGCCGGCTCGAGGAGATCGGGTACGCCACCTCGCGGGTCGTCACCAAGGACGACGTCCGCGGCAAGCGGCTGTACTCGATCACCCCCGCCGGCGAGGAGGCCGTCACCCGCTGGGCCAACGACGCGCCGGTCGAGCCGGCGGTGCTCAAGCACGGCGTGATGCTGCGGATGTGGCTGGGTCACGCCAGCGACCCCGAGCACCTGCGCTCGATGCTGCTGGAGCACCGCGCGCAGTCGGAGAAGATGCGGGTGCGCGCCGTGGCCGACGCGGAGGGCGCCTCCGAGGTGCCCGGCTGGGCCTATCCGGAGATGGTGCTGCGGTGGGCCGAGCGGTACTACGCCGACGAGCGCGACCGGGCCGACACGATGCTGGCCGAGCTCGACCAGGTGGCCCGCAAGCGCAGCACGGCCTCCCGGCGGCGCGAGGCGGCCCGCCGCACGTCCGAGGAGCTGCGCCAGCACACCGTCTGAGCCGACGACCGGCGGACAGGGAACGGGCCGGCATCCCCGAGGGGGGATGCCGGCCCGTTCCGTCGTCCGGGGGTCAGACGCGCAGGCCGTCGGCGGCCGCCGGGGTCACCGGCACCGGGGCCGGCACCGCCGCGCCGGTCGCCGCGGCGCCGGGGACCGCCGTCTCGACCGCGACGTTGTGGCAGGCCACGTACTGGCCGTCGCCGACGTCGCGCAGGACCGGCTCCTCCACCGTGCAGCGCTCGGTGGCCAAGGGGCAGCGCGTGCGGAACCGGCAGCCGCTGGGCGGGTCCAGCGGCGAGGGCAGCTCGCTGGAGGTCGCGGTGATGCGCTCGGTGGTGATCTCCGCGTCGGGCAGGTGCGCCTCGGGCACGGAGTCCAGCAGCAGCCTCGTGTAGGGGTGCAGGGCGTGTCCGGCCAGCCGGCCCGAGGGCGTGATCTCGCAGACCTTGCCCAGGTACATGATCATGATCCGGTCGCTGATGTTCTTCACGACCGCGAGGTCGTGCGCGATGAAGATCATGCTCAGCCGGTAGCGGCTCTTGGTCTCCTCGAGCAGGTTGAGGATCTGCGCCTGCACCGAGACGTCGAGGCTGGAGACGGGCTCGTCGCAGATGAGCACCCGCGGGTCCTGCATGAGCGCCCGCGCGATGCTCACCCGCTGGCACTGCCCGCCGGAGAGCTCGTGGGGGCGCCGGTCCCAGACCACCTGCGGGTCCAGGCCGACCGCACGCAGGACCTCCTCGATCTGCTCCTTGCCGACCGGCCGGCCCCAGATCCGGGGCCCCTCGGCGACGAGGTCCTTGACCTTGCGCCGCGGGTTCAGCGACGAGACCGGGTCCTGGAAGATCATCTGCATCTTCGCGCGGCGGCGGCGCAGCCGGGCCGACTTCAGCCCGGTCAGCTCCTCACCGGCCAGGCGCACCGCGCCGGAGGTGGGCGGCGGGAGCTGCATGAGGGCCTTGCCGGCGCTGGACTTGCCACAGCCGGACTCCCCGAGGATCCCGAGGGTCTCGCCGTCGAGCAGGTCGAAGCTGATGCCCGACACCGCGTGCACCGTCCGCCCGCCCTTGGCCGGGAACTCCACGACGAGGTCCTCGACCTCGAGCACGCGCTCCTCGGACCCCCGCAGGTGTGCGGTGCCGGTGCCGGCCATCAGCGTCCTCCGATGTTGACGGGGTGGTGGCAGGCGAACGCGTGCCCGGGCGCGGTGATCCCGGACCCGAGCTCGCCGTCCAGCGGCGGGACGACGCTGCGGCAGTCGTCCTGCGCGTAGCGGCAGCGGGGCGCGAACCGGCAGCCCGCCGGCGGCCGCAGCATGTTCGGCGGCGCGCCGTCGATGGCCTCCAGCCGCACGTGCGGCGCCTGCTCCAGCCGCGGGATCGCCGACAGCAGCGCCTCGGTGTAGGGGTGGTGCGGCGCCCCGAACAGCTCCGCGGCCGGGGCCGTCTCGGCGATCCGCCCGGCGTACATGACCGCCACGCGGTCGGCCCGCCCGGCGACGACGCCGAGGTTGTGGCTGATCAGGATCACGGCCATGCCGAGCTCGGCCTGCAGCCGGTCGAGCAGGTCGAGGATCTGCCGCTGCACGGTGACGTCGAGCGCCGTCGTCGGCTCGTCGGCGATGAGCAGCGCCGGCTCGTTGGCCAGCGCCATGGCGATGACCACGCGCTGGCGCATGCCGCCGGAGAGCTCGTGCGGGTACTGGTCGATGCGCCGGCGCGGATCGGGGATGCCGACGAGGCCGAGCAGCTCGACCGCCCGCTCCCGGGCCTGCGCGCGGTTGAGGCCGCGGTGCTTCTGCAGGCTCTCGGTGAGGTGCACCCCGACCTTCTTGACCGGGTTGAGCGCGGTCATCGGGTCCTGGAAGACCATGCCGATCTCGGCGCCCCACAGCTCGCGCAGCTGCTTGGGCGACATGCCGTGCACCTCGCGGCCGCCGAAGCGCACCGAGCCGGTGATCGTGGTGAGCGGGCCGGTGGTGTGCAGCCCCATGATCGTGCGGCCGAGCACCGACTTGCCGGAGCCGGACTCCCCGACGATGCCGAGGGTCTCCCCGCGGCCGAGGGTCAGGGAGACCCCGTCGACGGCGCGCAGGTCGCCGCGGGCGGTGTGGATCACCGTGTGCAGGTCGTCGACGACGAGCAGCGGCCCGTCCGGGGTGCCCGGCGAGGGCGCGTCGAGGACGGCGGTACTGGTGGTCATCTGCGGCTCCTAGATCTTGGCCGCGCGGGAGTCGAAGCGCTTGCGCGCCTTCTCCCCCAGCAGGTTGAAGGAGAAGACGGTCAGGAACAGCACGATCCCGGGGACCAGCACGATGTGCGGGTACTCCTCGAAGGTGTCGCCCTCGCCCTCGGCGATCATGTTGCCCCAGGACGGCGCCGGGGCCTCGATGCCCAGCCCGAGGAAGCTCAGCGACGCCTCGGCCACGATCAGCACCGACACCATGACCATGCCGTAGCTGGCCAGCGGCAGGAGCACGTTGGGCAGCAGCTCGCGCAGCATGACCCGCCAGTGCGAGGCGCCCATCGCCTTGCTGGCCAGCACGAACTCGCGCTGGACGAAGCTCATCGTGCTCGCCCGGGCCATGCGGATCATGCTCGGCAGGGCCAGCAGGGACAGGGCGAAGGCGATGTTGCGCAGCGTCGGCTCCAGCACGGTGGCCAGGGCGATGAGCAGGATCAGCGGCGGCACCGCGAGCAGCGAGTTGGTGAAGATGCCGGCGATGGTGTCGGTGGCCTTGCGGAAGTAGCCCGCGGCGATGCCGATGGCCCCGCCGACGACCATCCCGAGCAGCACCGCGCCGATCGCCACGACCAGCGAGGCCCGGGCGCCGTAGACGACGCGGGCGAGCAGGTCCAGCCCGAAGTTGTTGGTGCCGAGCGGGTACTCGCTCTGCAGGTCGGGCTCGGCGTAGGAGGGGTTGCGCAGGGTCGCGGCGATGTCCAGGTGCTCGCCCAGCGGCAGCAGCGGCGCCAGGATCGCGGCCAGCACCAGGATCACCAGCCAGGCGATGCACAGCCACGACAGCAGGTCGAAGGTGCGCCCGAAGCGGTACCGGCCCAGCTGCACCGCCCCCAGGTAGGTGACGACCAGGGCGGCCACCACGAGGAAGAACTGGCTCCAGCCGCCCTGCCGCTCGTAGGTGAGCGCGACGACGGTGCCGGCCAGGCCGGCGACGGCGAGCGCCAGCCCGCGCCACAGGTGGGCGCGCGACCGCGCGACCGGTGCCTCGGGAGCGGCGACGGGGTCGGCGGTCGCCGGGTCGGTGGAGGCCGGCGAGAGCGCGACGATCTCAGACATGGGCCCTCCGGATGCGGGGGTCGAGGTACCCGTACGACAGGTCGATCAGGGCGTTGACGACGACGTAGATGACGGCGATGACCAGCACCGCGCCCTGGACGGTCATGAAGTCACCGGTGTTGGCCGCGCCGATGACCAGCGAGCCCATCCCCGGCAGCGCGAAGAGGTACTCGACGATCACCGTGCTGCCGATCAGCCGGCCGAGGCTGATGCCCATCAGGGTCAGCAGCGAGAACGACGACGGCCGCAGCGCGTCGCGGAACAGGATGTGCCAGGAGCCCATGCCCTTGGCCTTCGCCGCGAGGATGAAGTCCTCCTGCAGCGTGGTGATCAGGTCGTTGCGCAGGATGCGGGTGAAGGTGGCCGTCTCCGCAAGCGCGATGACCAGCGCGGGGAGGAAGGCGTGGTACAGGTTGTCGCCCAGGCCCTCCCCGATCCGCGCCCACTGCCCCCGCGGGAACCAGCCCAGCCCGTTGGCGAAGATCATGATGATCAGCAGGCCGGCGAGGAAGCTCGGCACCGACAGGACGGCGAAGCTGGCCGCGCTGATGACGCGGTCGACGCGGCCACCGGCGTGCTGGGCCGACCACATGGCCAGCGGCACCGAGAAGACGATGGCCATCGCCATGCCGAGCACGGCGATCTCCACGCTGACCGGCAGGGCGTTGACGATCCGGTCCATGATGTCGGCGTAGGGCGGCACCACCTGGTCGCCGAGGTCGCCGCCGAGGGCGTTGCCCAGCCAGCGGCCGTACCGCTCGAGCAGCGGGTCGTCGAGACCGAGCTCCTCGCGGACGGCGGCGTACTCCTCCGGCGTCCGGCCCTCGCCGAGGATCGACACCGCCGGGTCGGTCGGGATGAGCGACACGAGCAGGAACGTGCCGAAGCTGACCACCGCGAGGACGGCGACGAGCTCGGCGAGCCGGCGGCCGAGGATGCGCAGCGGCCCGCCGCTGCTGCGACGGCGGCGCCGGGCCGCCGGATCCGGTGCGCCCGGTGCGGCGGTCGAGCCGCCGGGGGCCGGCGCGGACTCCGCCGGCGCCGGCGCGGACAGCGACATGGCCGCCACCTGCGTCCGGGACAGCGGCCGGAGCACGCTCCGCCAGGCCGTCGACCGTGGCACGGTGGCCTCCCTCCGCGGAGCCCGGGGGCCCCGACGTCCCCGGCGTCCCGGGCCGGTGCGATCCCCCGGGGACGCCGGTGTCGGGGAGGCCGCCGCGGACGTCGTCCGTCCGCGAAACACTATCTACTAGGAATACTCCTGACAAGCATCACCCGAGGGCGCGGAGCCGCTCCGGCGGGGCGGTGAGCGGCCACGGCGCAGCCTCCTCGAGCTGGGCCGCGACCGCCAGCAGGCGGCGCTCGGTGCCCGCGTCGCCGCCCAGCTGCACCCCGATCGGCAGGCCGTCGGGGTCCTGGCCGGCGGGCACCGCGACGGCCGGCTGGCCGGTCACGTTGAAGACGCCGGTGAACTGCCAGAAGTCGCCGAACCGCTCCCCCATCGACGCCGGGTCGGTCGGGTCCAGGTGGCCCAGCAGCGGTACCCGCGGCCGGATCACCGGCGACAGCAGCACGTCGTGCGCGGTGAGGAACTCCCCCATCGCCCACGCGGTGCGCTCGGCGGTGCGCAGCGCCTCCTCGAGATCGCCGGCCGTCAGCCCGCTGCCCCGCTGGTGGAGCAGGTGGGTCCAGGGCTCGAGGTCGTCCTCGAGCAGCTCGCGGCCGAGCTCGGCCAGCCGGCGGCGCACCGTGCCGACGAGGTCGACGCGGAACATCGTGTTCATCGCGGCGCCGACGGCGGCGGTCTCCCACGGCGGGCGGGCCTCGACCACGGCGTGCCCGAGGTCGGCGAGCACCGCGGCGGTGCGCTCGACGGCCGCGGCGACCGCGGGGTCGGCCGGGGCGCCGTCCTGCGTCGTCGTCGTGACCGCGATCCGCAGCCGGCCGGGGCCGGTGGCCAGCGCGGCGAGGTGGCCGCCCTCCGGGCCGATCGGGGGCTCGCCGGGCATCCGCCGAGCGGCGAGGTCGAGCAGCAGCGCGCTGTCGCGCACGGTGCGGGTCACCGCGTGGTGCACGCCCAGCGGCGAGGACAGCGTGGTGGGCTCCGGCCAGGTGGGCACCAGCCCGCGGGTGGGCTTGAGCCCCACCAGGCCGCACATCGCGGCGGGGATGCGGATCGATCCGCCGCCGTCGGTGGCGTGGGCGACCGGCACCAGGCCGCCGGCGACCGCGGCGGCCGAGCCGCCGCTGGATCCGCCGGTCGAGTGCGCGGGGTCCCAGGGGTTGCGGGCCGGACCGTGCAGCAGCGGCTCGGTGCTGGTGCTGCGGCCGAGCTCGGGGGTGGTGGTGGAGCCGAGCACGACCATGCCGGCCGCGCGGTAGCGGCTGACCAGCACGCTGTCGACCCGGCCCACCGAGCCGGCGAACAGCCGGCTGCCGCCGCTGTAGGGAAGTCCGGCGACGGAGCAGCCGAGGTCCTTGACCAGCACCGGCACGCCGCGCAACGGCCCGTCGGGGAGGCCGGCGTCGACCTCGGCGAGCGCGGCCTCGAAGCGCTCGTACACGACCGCCCCCAGCAGGCGGCCGGTGGTCTCGATCCGGTCGATCGCGGCCGCGACCACCTCGCGGGGGCTGACCGTGCCGGCGCGGACGGCGGCGGCGGTCGCGATGGCGTCGTCCACGGGACCTCCGGGGTGGTGCGGACCAGGGGCGGGACGGACGGGTCGCCCGGCGGTCCCGCGAGGGACCACCGGGCGACCGCGTCGGTCAGGGAGCGGGGGTCACTCCTCGATCCACGCCTTGTCGAGCAGCACCATCGAGCTCATCGTGCCGACGACACCGTGGACGTTGTCGTTCCACGCGATGACCTCGGCGAACGGGCCCCAGTTGAGGAAGGGCACCGTCTCGTTGATCTGCTGCTGGATCCGGTCCATGATCTCCAGCTGCTCCTCGTAGGTGCCCGCGGCCTGGAACTCCTCGATGAGGGCGTCCATCTCGGGGCTGGTGTAGCCGCCGTAGGTCTGGGTGCCGGAGCTGTGCAGGGTGGAGAACAGCTTCACGTAGGGGTCACCCTCGCGGTAGCTGTTCCCCCAGCCGACGATGTCGTAGTCGCGCTGCGCGCCGATGCGGGCGATCTGGTCGGCGACGGTGCGGACGTTGTCCAGCTCCACGGTGAAGCCGATCGCCTCGAGGCTGGCCTTCAGGGCCAGGCCGGTGGCGCGGGAGGCCGGGTCGGAGGCGTCGAGGTACTGGATGACGCCGTCGTAGCCGTCGGCCTTGGCCTCCTCGAGCAGCTGCCGGGCCTGGTCGGGGTCGTACCCGAGGCCCTCGGTCTCGGTGTGCCAGCGCGAGTAGTCCTGGAACAACGTCGAGCCGTAGAGGCCGTAGCCCTCGTAGGCCCGCTGCTGGATCAGCTCGGGGTCGATGCCCATGGCCAGCGCCTGGCGGACCCGCAGGTCGGCGCCCGGACGGCCCTCGGCGGTGTTGATCAGGGCCACGTTGGACGCGGCGACCATCGACAGGTAGCCGTGGCCACCGTCCTCGAGGAAGTTGTCGACCTTGTCGGGGTCACGGATGAGCGCCGAGTCGATGGCGCCGCTGGCCATCGAGTCCAGCGCGGCCTGCTGGTCGGAGAGGAAGACCGAGCGGATCTCGTCCAGGTGCGGACGGCCGTTCCAGTACGCGTCGTTGGCCCGCAGGACCAGCTCCTCCTGGGGCGACCAGTGGTCGAGCACGAACGGACCGGCGCCGATCGGGGTGAACGTCGCGGTGGCGTAGGCCGCCGGGGCCACGATCAGGCCGGGGCCGGTGCTGAGGATGCTCGGGAAGGCCGCGTAGGACTTGTTCAGCGTGTAGACGACGGTGCTGGCGTCCGGGGTCTCGATGCCGGTGACGTTGCCCGCCCAGACCGCCGACTCCGGCCCGCGGTTGGCCACGTAGCGCTCCTGGCTGGCCTTGACCGCGGCGGAGTCCAGCGGGGTGCCGTCGCTGAAGGTCACGCCCTCGCGCAGCGTCAGGGTGAACTGGGTGTTGTCCTCGTTGGCCTCGAGCGACTCGGCCATCTGCGGGACGAACTCACCGGACTCGCTGTCGTAGCGCATCAGCTGGTCGTAGATGTTGACCATCTCGATGCCGCCCGTGGTGGCCGACACGATCGTCTTGGCGGGGTCCAGCGAGCTCGGCTCGGCGAAGGCGGCGAAGTCGAAGGTGCCGCCGTCGACCGGATCGCCGCCGGAGTCCTCGCCGATGATGCCCTCGGTGTAGGGACTCTCGGTGCGGTCCTGCGGCTGGTCGGCCGAGTCCTCCTCGGACGACGACGAGCAGCCGGCGACGAGCCCGGCCACGGCGAACGCTGCGATGACGGAGCGCAGCGCGTGGGTCCTTCCTCGGTTCATCGATCTCTCCTGACTGGCACCCCACCGTTGGGGCGATCGCGCCGGACCATATCTAAAAGGAATAGTTCTGTCGATCACTCCGGTCGGTAGCGGAGCAGCGTGACGCCCTGCTCCGGCACGTCGCAGAACACCGGCACCACGCGCATCCCGATGGAGATGTCGGCCGGCGCGACGTCGACCAGCTCGGTGCTGAACCGGGGGCCCTCGTCCCACTCGACGACGGCCAGCAGCTGCGGCACCGCGTCGGCCCACGGGGGCGCCGTGGGCCGCTCGGCGACGGTGTAGGTGTAGAGCGACCCGGCGCCGCTGATCTCCCGCCACTCCAGGTCGTCGGCGAGCGTGCGGGGCGCCAGGGTGCGCGGGTAGAAGACGTACTCCCCCAGCGACGGGGAGTACTGGATGCGGATGCGGTGCTCGGCCAGCGCCTCCCAGAACGGCTGCGAGACCGGCGTGGGCTCGGGCAGCGGGCGGGGCCCGGGCATGCGCGGCGTGCTGCTCTCGGTCACGGTCAGTCCCCCTGCAGGAGCAGGGCGACCTGCTCGCTCATGATGCCGCCGTTGCCGGTCACGAAGGCGGTGTCGCAGCCGGCGACCTGGGCGTCCCCGGCCCGGCCCATGACCTGCCGGGCGCCGTCGACCACGTGGTGCATGCCGCCGGCCATGCCGGCCTGGCCGAAGCTCAGCTGGCCGCCGGCGGTGTTGACCGGGAAATCGCCGCGGCAGGTCAGGTCGTGCTCCAGCACCCACTGCATGCCGGTGCCCTTGGGGGCGAAGCCGGCGTCCTCCAGGCTCATGAGGACGGTGATCGTGTAGCAGTCGTAGATCGACGCGACGTCGACGTCGGCGCGGGAGACCCCGGCCATCGCGAAGGCCCGGTCGGCCGCGCGCGCGATGGGCGTCTGCAGGAGGTCCTCGGCGTAGGTCGGCGTCTTGAACGCCACGTGCTCGCCGAACCCGGTGATCCACACCGGCCGGTTGGCGCTGCGCCGGGCCAGCGACTCGTCGACGACGAGGACGGCGGCGCCGCCCTGCACCCGCATGACCACCTCGAGCATGTGGATCGGGTCGGCGATCATCGGGCTGGCCAGCACGTCGTCGACGGTGATCGGCCTGCCGTGGAAGACCGCGCCGGGGTGCGCGCAGGCGTTGGCACGCTGGTCGACGGCGATCTTGGCGGTGGCCCGCGGATCGTAGCCGTACTCGGCGGCGTAGCGCCGGGCGATCTGGGCGTAGGGCGCGTTCTGCCCGACGTTGCCGTAGGGGATCTCGAACTCCGCCTGCGGCGAGCCGTACTTGTTGCTCGACGCCCCGTACCAGCCGACCTCGGGCGCGGCGGTGCGCGTCGAGCGCGGCAGCACCAGCGACCCGGGGACGACGCACAGCACGGCCTGGCAGATGCCGAGCTCGACGGCGGCCGCGGCCCGCCACACCATCCCCGCCGAGGTGGCGCCGCCGAGGTCGACGCGCTCGCCGAAGTCCAGGGGCAGCCCGAGGTACTCCGACAGCGTCGCCGGGGCGAACATGTCCGATTCCTGGATGCCGTGGGTGACCAGGCCGTTCACCACCGAGGCGTCGAGCCCCGCGTCGGCGAGCACCATGGCCGCCAGCGACGCGTACTGGTCGAGGGTGAACTGCGCCGGCCGCGTCTGCTTCTTCTCCGCCGGCAGCTCGGCGATGCCGACGATCGCGGCCTTGCCCGCCAGGCCCATCAGGCGCCGTCCCGCAGCGGGAGGGCGACGGTGGCGGTGCCGGGCATGAGGACGTCGTCCCCGCGCCGGCCGGCGAGCTCCAGGTCCACCAGGCCGCGGCCGTCCTCCAGCCGGGTGGCGGTGACCCGGCCGCCGAACGTCAGCTCCTGGCCGGGCAGCGCGACGGCGCGGTTCTGCGCGGAGTAGGTGACCAGCCGGCCGTCGCCGCCGATCCAGTCGGTGACCGCGCGGGCCAGCAGCGCCGACTGCAGCGGCCCCTGCACCAGCACGTCGTCGTAGCCCTCGACGTCGCGCGCCCACGCCTTGTCGTAGTGGATGCGGTGGGCGTTGTAGGTGGCGGCGCTGAACAGGAACATCTGCGTCTCGTCGACGGTGACGACGAGCGCGGGCAGCTCGTCGCCGACGGCGACGTCCTCGAAGTGCACCTGATCGCTCATGCGTCCTCCGCTCAGGGCCGGGCGATCATCGAGGTGGCGGCCTCGGCCACCAGCTCGCGCCGCTGGTTGGTGTAGGTGGTCCGCCAGCTGACCAGCACGAAGCGGCCCGACCGGCCCTGCTTCTCGACGACGGAGTCGACGGTGCGGACCATCGTGATCTCGTCGCGGTGGTACGCCGGGCCGTGCCAGGTGGTCGTCTCGCCGCCGGCCATGCGCCGCGGGGCGTCGGGGAACACGAGGTTGCCCGAGGCCGCGCCGGAGGAGCCGTCGGCCCGCAGCACCCGCATCGGCGTGACGCCGAGGACGGCGTACTGCAGGTAGACCGGCGGGCAGACGACGTCGGCGTAGCCGTGCTCGCGGGCGTACTCGGGGTCGAACCACAGCGGGTTCTCGTCGCCCACGGCGACCGCCCAGCGCTGCCACTCGCGGCGGTTCACCTCGCCGGTCGCGGTGGCGGCCACGGTGCCGACGCGGGCGGCCACCTCCTCGGGGATCAGGGAGTCGGGGGTCGTGGAGCCCTCGGTCATCTGCGCCTCTCAGGCCAGCTGGTGGCCGGTCACCAGACCGCGGGCCACCAGGTCGTCGTAGCGCTCCGGCGAGTAGCCGAGCAGCGTCCGGTAGACGTACTCGTTGTCCTCGCCGAAGCCGGGCACGGGCCGGTCGAAGCGCAGCGCGAAGTCCTCGCTGCGCCACGGGTGGCCCGGATAGCGGTGCGTGCCGATCGCCGGGTGGCTGCGCTCGCGGAACCAGCCGCGGGCGGCCAGGTGCGGGTCCTCGAGCAGCCGCGGCTCGCTCATGACCTCCCCGGCGGGCACGCCGGCGGCCTGCAGCGCGGTCACGACCTCCTCGGCGCCGCGCGGCGCGCACCACGCCGCGATCGCGTCGCGGATCGGCCGGCTCGCCGCCCGCCGGGCCGCGGCGTCGCGGCCCTGCCCGGCCAGCCCGGGGACGCCGAGCACGCCGGTCAGCGCCGTCCAGTCGCGGTCGTCGCGCACCGACACCGCGACCCACCGGTCCTCCCCCGCGACGGCGAAGACGTCCTGCAGCACGTGCGGGTCGGTGTTGCCGAGCACCTCGGGGTCGCGGCCGTTCATCTGGTGGTCGAGGAAGAACTCGCCGATCTCGGCCATGACGTTCTCGGCCTGCGCGAACTCGATCAGCCCGCCCCGGCCGGACTCCTCGCGGTCCCACAGCGCGGCGAGGACGGCGAAGGCCAGCCCGGCCGGTGCGGCCTCGTCCATGTGGTAGTTCTCGCCGGCGGAGTCGGGCTCCTCGCCCTCGTAGCCGTCCATCGCGGCGATGCCGACCAGGGAGTTGAAGTTCGGCCCGTAGCCCAGGTAGTCGCTCATCGGCCCGGTCATCCCGAGCGGCGGCATGCGGGCGACGACCAGCCGGGGGTTGACCTCCAGCAGCCGCTCGTGCCCGATGCCGAGCTTCTCCAGGACGCCGTTGGAGTTGTTCTCGACCAGCACGTCGCTGATCCGGATCAGCTCGAGGAACGCCTCGTGGCCCTCCGGGGTGTCGAGGTTCATGCAGGCGCTGAGCTTGTTGCGGGCGTGCCAGTTGAACACCGCGGAGCGGTCGTAGGGCCGCTCCCCCGGATCCTTGTCCGGATAGGTGCCCCCGTGGTACCCGGTGGCCGCGATCAGCTCCTTGGTCACCTTCGACGACACCTGCCGGCTGAGCCGGTCGTTGCCCTCGACGCGGATGACCTCGGCGCCGAGGTCGCCCAGCAGCGCGGTGGCGCCCGGGCCGGACCAGACGACGGTCAGGTCGACGACGCGGTAGCCGGCCAGCGGCAGGTCCGGGTCGACCGGCGGCTGCGCGGTCACCGGGCCACCTCCACGGCGGCGAGCTCGGCGCGGATGTCGGCGCCGTGCTGGTCCAGCAGCGGCGCAGGGGTGCGCAGCGCGTAGCCGCGCTCCATCCGCCAGGGCGGGCCGGCGTACTCGAGCGTGCCCGCGACGGGGTGCTCGGCGGTCACGAAGGCGCCGCGGCCGCGGAAGTGCGGATGGGCCAGCACCTCCGACACCGACAGGTAGGCGGTGACCGGGATGCGGGCGGCCTCGGCCGCCTCCATGACCTCGACCTTGGGCCGGACGGCGAACCACCGGGCGACGTACTCGAGGAACTCCTCGCGGTCGGTGTCGGCCACCCGCTGGCGGTCGAGGTACCGGGCGCGGAAGTCGGGGTCGTCGGCGCCGACCAGGTGCACGAAGCGGTTCCAGAACGCCAGGTTGGTCACGTAGACCATGACGAACCCGTCGGAGGTGCGGAACGGGCCGGTGAACGTCGCGCCGTGCCGGTGCGGGCTGCGGGCGCCGCGCGGCGCGGTCATGCCCGAGTAGGCCGCCGACAGCAGGTAGGAGGCCCGGCGGTCGGCGCCGGCCAGCAGCACCTCCTGCCCGGAGACGTCGATCGTGGCGCCCCGGCCGGTCCGCCGGGCCCGCAGCACCGCGGCGAGCGTCGCCTGCCCGGCGCTGCGGCCGACGGTGTAGTGCTCGAGCAGGCCGGGCTTGCGCAGGGGGGCGCGGTCGGCCTGGCCGGTGGCGTTCATCGGCCCGCCGGCGGCCTGCAGCACCAGGCCGCTGGCCTCGCGGTCGCGGTACGGGCCGGTCTGGCCGAACGCGCTGATCCGGGTGACGACCAGGCGGGGGTTGATCCGCCGCAGCTCGTCGGGGCCCAGGCCCAGCCGCTCGAGCGTGCCGGGCCGGAAGGACTCCACCACCGCGTGCGCCGAGCGGAGCATCGCGGTGAGCACCGCGCGGTCGTCGTCGGCCCGCAGGTCGAGGGCGACGGAGCGCTTGTTGGTGTTCAGGTGCAGGAACAGGGCGCTGCGCTCGGGATCGGGGACGTCGTCCGGGAACGGCCCCCAGGCGCGGGTGAGGCTGCCCTCCCCCGGCTTCTCCACCTTGTCCACCTGCGCGCCGAGGTCGGCGAACAGCTTGGTGGCGAACTCACCGGCCACCCAGCGCGACAGGTCCACGACCCGCACGCCGGAGAGCACCTGGCGGGACGGCTCAGCCACGGCGCAGCTCCTCCTGCAGCCGGCGGGCGGCGACGTCCGGTCCGCCGCCCAGCGTCGACAGCGTGCGCGCCCGCTCCGACCACAGGTGCAGGTCGGTCTCGAGGACGTAGCCCATCCCGCCGTGCAGCTGGTGGGCGTCGAGGGTGATCCGCCGGTAGGCGGTGCCGGCGTGCAGCACGGCGATCGCCGCCTCCCGCGGCGCGGGCCGGCGGCCCACCCGCGCGACGGCGCTCTGCGCGGCCAGCCGGGCGGCGGCCAGCGCGATGTGCATGTCGGCGACCAGGTGCTGGGCGGCCTGGAAGGAGGCGATCGGCCGGCCGAACTGCCGGCGGTCGCGGGTGTAGGTGACGGTGCGCTCGAGCACCGCCTCGCCGCCGCCCACCATGTCGAGGGCCTGCAGCGCCATCGCGGTGTCGGCGGCCCGGCGCAGGTCGGCCTCGGCCAGGCCGGCGCCCTCGGGGCCGGCGAGCACGTCGGCGGCGGCCACCGCGACGCCGTCCAGCACGACGCGGGACAGCCGGTCGCCGGCGCTGGTGGCCATCGGCTCGATCCGCAGCCCCGGCGCGGACGCCGGCACCAGCAGGCCGACCGAGCGCCCGCCGTCGCCGGCGGAGACCAGCAGCAGGTCGGCGAGGTCGGCGTCACCCACGAAGCGCAGCGATCCGTCGACGACCAGGCCGCCGTCGGCGCCCGCGCGGGCGGTCAGCCGGGGCCGGACGTCGCCGGCGTCGGCCGGGTTCCACAGCGCCACCGTGCCGCGCAGCTCCCCGGCGCACAGCCGCGGCAGCACGCGGGCCCGCTGCTCGTCGGTGCCCAGGAGGTCCAGGGCCAGGCCGAGCTCGACGGTGCGGTGCACGACGGTCGGGCACAGCGCCCGGCCGCCCTCGCGGTAGAGGACGCCGACGTCGTCGAGCGTACCCCCGGAGCCGCCGTGCTCCTCGGCGATGCCCAGGCCGAGGGCGCCGGCCGAGGCCAGCGCCGACCACAGGGTCTTGGGGAACCGCTCGCCGCCCGGCTCGGCCAGCGCGCGCACCAGCGTCGTCGGGCAGTGCGTGGTGAGCAGGTCGCGCAGCATCGCCGCGAGGTCCCGCTCCTCGTGCGTGGCGACCAGCCTCATCGGTGTCCCCTCATCGCCCGTAGCCGGGCATGCCGTGGCCGCGCTGGGCGATGACGTCGCGCAGCACCTCGTTGGTCCCGGCGCCGAAGCGCAGCAGCGGCGCGGCGCGGTACAGCCGCTCGAAGCGGCCCGCGCCGGGGGCCTCGGGGTTGCGGTGGGCCAGCAGCCCCTCCGGGCCGAACAGGTCCAGCGCGACGTCGGCGATGCGCTGCCGCAGCTCGCTGGTGAAGATCTTCTCGGTGCTGACCTCGACGGTCGGGATGGTGCCGTCGGCCAGGAGCGAGGAGGCCTCCCAGCCCATGAGCGTGGCCACCTCGACGTCGGCGTCCAGCCGGGCCAGGCGGTCGAGGACGGCGGGCCGGTCGGCCGGCACGCTGCCGTCGGGCAGCGGGCGGTACGCCGCCTCGATCAGGTCGTCGACGGCGCGGCGGAGGTCGCCGGCGTTGGTCAGCGCCCCGCGCTCGAGGTCGAGGGCGCCGGTGATGTACCGCCACCCCTCGTTCACCTCGCCGATCAGGTTGGTGGCCGGCACCCGGACGTCGTCGAAGAACGCCTCGTTGGTGCGGTAGCCCGACCACGCGATCAGCGGGCGGATGGTCACGCCCGGCGCGTCGATCGGCACGATGATCACCGAGATCCCCTTGTGCCGCGGGGCGTCGGGGTCGGTGCGCACGCAGAGCCACTCGTGGGTGGAGCGCTGGGCGCCGCTGTTCCAGATCTTGGAGCCGTTGATGACCCACTCGTCGCCGTCGAGCACCGCGCGGGTGCGCAGGCTGGCGAGGTCGGTGCCGGCGTCGGGCTCGGAGTAGCCGACCGCGCAGATCATCTCGCCGCGGGCGATCGGCGGGAGGAACTCCGCCTTGTTCTGCTCGGTGCCGTTGCGCATGATCATCGGCGCCACCGAGGTGACCGTGAGGTCGGGCCCGGGCACGCCCCAGTACTCGAACTCGGTGGCGAGCAGGTGCAGGTGCACCGGGCTGAGGCCCAGGCCGCCGTACTCCCGGGGCCAGCTCACGCCGAACCAGCCCTTGGCGCCGATCTTGCGACGGAAGGCGGCGACCTCACCGCCGGGGAACTCCAGGTCGTGCTCGGCCATCTCGGCGCGCAGCTCGGGCGTCACGTTCTCCCGCAGGAAGGCGCGGATCTCCTCGACCCAGGCGCGCTGTCCGGCGTCCAGCTCGAACTCCACCCACCCCTCCTCTCAGCTCGCCCGTTTGGTTCGAACTATGCCGAACAGGCATAGCGAGTCAACTGGAGTCAGGACCCGGCTGTCAAGGCACCTGGTGGCCCGCGGCACACACCAAGCAAATGCTAGATTGCCGACCCCGTCGCTGACCAGGGCCGTGCCGGAACGCCGCCGGTCCGGTCGTCCCGCCGCCCGAGGAGGCCCCGTGCGCGTCGACGTGCAGCTCGACGCGCCGCCCGACCGCGCGGCCGCCCGGGCGCGCGAGCTCGCCGACACGGGCGTGGACGGGGTGTTCACCTTCGAGGGCCGGCACGACGCGTTCCTGCCGCTCGCGCTGACCGCACCGGTCGTGCCGACCGACCTGATGACCAACGTGGCGATCGCGCTGCCGCGCAGCCCGCTGCACCTCGCGCACCTCGCCGCCGACCTGCAACTGCTGTCCCGGGGCCGGTTCCGGCTGGGCCTGGGGTCGCAGACCCGCCCGCACATCGAGCGGCGCTACGGCAGCACCTGGTCGCGGCCGGCGGCCCGCATGCGGGAGGCGGTGCTGGCGGTCAGGGAACTGCTGACCGCCTGGCAGGAGGAGCGGCCGCCGGCCTTCCGCGGCGAGTTCACCGAGCACACGCTCATGCCGCCGATGTTCGCTCCCCCGCCCAACCCCTACGGCGTGCCCCCGGTGCTGCTCGGCGCGCTGGGTCCGCTCATGACGGCCGCGGCCGCGGAGGTCGCCGACGGGCTGCTGGTGATGCCCTTCCACAGCAGCCGGCACTTCCGCGAGCGCACCCTGCCGGCCGTCGCCGAGGGGCTCGCCCGGGCCGGCCGGACCGAGGGGGAGCTGGCGATCGTGCCGCAGGTCGTGGTCGCCACCGGGCGGACGCCGGCGGAGCTCTCCGCCGCGTCGGACGGCGCCCGGCGGCTCATCGCGTTCTACGCCGCCACCCCGGCCTACCGGCCGGTGCTCGAGGTGGAGGGCTGCGGGCACCTCCAGCAGGAGCTGCACCGCCGCTCCCGCGCCGGGGACGTCGACGGCATGGCCGCCCTGGTCGACGACGAGCTGCTCGCGACGTTCGCCGTGCGCGGCACCCCCGAGGAGTGCGCCGCCGAGATCGCCCGCCGGTTCGGGGACGTCGCCGAGCGGGTCTGCGTCTACTTCCCCGGCTACGAGGTGGCCCCGGAGGCGATGGCCGCGCTCGCCGCCGCGCTGCACGAGGCCTGACCGCCGCCACCGGCCCCGCCGGCGTCCGCACCGCGCCGGGCGGCAGGTGTGTCCCTCCGGACGCTCGTGCTCTGCCCACCACCGTGGGCAGAGCACGAGGATCGGCCGGTACCGATGCCGGCCGTGTCCGCCGTGCGGTCCTCAGCCCGGCCCCTCCTCCGGGAGGGACCAGTCGGTGACCCGGCCGGTCCACCGGGGCGCGCGGCGGTCGAGGAACGCGCGGACGCCCTCCCGGGCGTCGTCACCTCCCATCAGCCGCCGATGCCAGAGGGTCTCGCCGCGCTCCACGGCGGCCGCGTCGGACTGGAACGACGACCACAGCAGCGCCTTGCTGGCCGCCACGGCGACCGGCGCCGTCGAGACGGCGATGTCCCGGGCCGTCTCCAGTGCCGCCGGTAGCACCTCGTCGGCCGGGAGCACCCGGCTGCACAGGCCGAGCTCGCGCGCCCGGTGCCCGTCGAAGGTCGCGCCGGTCAGCAGGATCTCGGCTGCTGCGGCGATGCCCACCAGCCGCGGCAGCACCCAGTGGGAGTACGCGTCGCCGAGCACCCCGCGGCGCACCTGGACCACGCCGTAGCGGGCCTCGGCGGCCATGAACCGCAGGTCGCACTGGAGAGCGAGGGTCAGCCCGATGCCCAGGGCGTGCCCGTTGACCGCGGCCAGCACCGGCTTGCGCACCCGCCAGGCCGGCATCGCGGTGCCCGCGGCGGAGAACGCCGGGTCCTCCGGCGCGGCGAAGGTGCCCTCGCCGGCGCTCATGTCGGCCCCGGCGCAGAAGGCCGGCGGCGCGCCGGTGAGCACCACCGCCCGCACCGCGTCGTCGGCGTCGCAGGCGCGGTAGGCCGCGGCCAGCTCCGCGCCCATCCCGGCGGAGAAGGCGTTGCGCTTCTCCGGCCGGTCGAGGGTCACCACGGCCACGCCGTCGGCGACCTCCAGCCGCACGGAGGGGCGGGTCATCCGGAGGGCCGTGTCACGGCGCGGCGGCGCCGGCCGCCACCGGCAGCCCGGCGATCTCGGCGTAGGCGGCGAGCTGGTCGAGGTAGCGCTCCAGCGAGTCGTGGACGACGGTCAGCCGGAACACCGTGCCGCCGGACTCCGCCACCTGCCCCAGCACGTCGCGCACCTCCTCCGGCGAGCCCATCGGGTCCAGCGGCGCCGCGGCGCCGACGAGCACGTCGAAGCCCTCGGGCAGGTCCGCCTCGGCCAGCGTGGCGCGCAGCGACCCGGCGTCCGGCCCCCGGAAGGCGACCGGCGCCGGCGCCCAGCCGTCGCCGAGTTCCACCGCGCGGCGCAGCGCCCGCCGGGTGTGCCCGCCGACCCAGATCGGCAGCCGCTCCTGCACCCCGTGCGGGTCGACGACCATGTCGGTGAAGGAGAAGTACTCCCCCGCGTAGCTGACCACCCGCCTGCCGAAGGCCGCCCGCAGCGCGCGCAGCGCGTCGTCGGTCCGCGGGCCGCGCTCGGCGAACGGCACGCCGAGCTGGGCGAACTCCTCCTCCAGGTGCCCCACGCCGACGCCGAGGGTGAGCCGGCCGCCGCTGAGGTGGTCCAGCGTCCCGTACCGCTTGGCCACCTCCAGCGGGTGCAGGTAGGGCAGCACCAGCACGAAGGGCAGGAACCGGATCCGCTCGGTCACCGCGGCGAGGAAGGAGAAGGTGGCCAGCGGGTCGTAGAAGCGCTCCTCCTCCGGCAGCCCCCGCGACCACGCGGCCGGCACCGCCACGTGGTCGGGGCAGGTGAGGAACTCGTAGCCCAGCCGGTCGGCGGTGGTGGCGACCCGCAGGATCTCCGGCGCACCCGCGTCGTGCTCCCAGCGCGGGCGGCCGCCGGAGAGGGCGAGGACGGGCGAGGCGATGCCGGTGCGCATGCCGGTGCGCATGCCGGTCACCGCACCCGGGTGCCGGCGGGCAGCCCGGCGATCTCGGCGTAGGCGGCCAGCTGGTCGAGGTAGTGCTCCAGCGACTCGTGGACGACGGTCAGCCGGAACACCGTGCCGCCGGCGTCGGCCGCCTCGCCGAGCACGTCGTGCACCTCCTGGGCGTCGGCCATCGGGTCCAGCGGCCGGGCCGAGCCCACCAGGACGTCGAAGCCCTCGGGCACGTCGACCTCGGCCAGCATGCTGCGCAGGGTCCCGGGGTCCGGACCGCGGAAGGCCACCGGCGCCGGCGCCCAGCCGTCGCCGAGGGTCACCGCGCGGCGCAGCGCCCGGCGGCTGTGCCCGCCGACCCAGAGCGGCAGCCGCTCCTGGGCCGCGTGCGGCTGGACGACCCACCGGTCGAACGAGTAGTACTCGCCGGAGTAGCTCACCTCGCGCCTGCCGAGCGAGGCCCGCAGCGCGCGCATCGCGTCGTCGGCGCGCGCTCCGCGGTCGGCGAACGGCCTGCCGAGGAGGTCGAACTCCTCCTCGAGGTTGCCCACCCCGATGCCGAGGGTGAGCCGGCCGCCGCTGAGGTGGTCCAGCGTCCCGTACCGCTTGGCCAGCTCCAGCGGGTGGTAGAGCGGCAGCACGAGCACGAACGGCAGGAAGCGGATCCGCTCGGTCACGCCCGCGAGGAAGGAGAAGGTGGCCAGCGGGTCGTAGAACTGCTCGCCCCGCTCGATGCCCGGGGGCACCGCCACGTGGTCGGGGCAGGTGAGGAACTCGTAGCCCAGCCGGTCGGCGGTGGTCGCCACCCGCAGGATCTCCGGCACCCCCGCGTCGTGCTCCCACTGCGGCCGGGTGCCGGAGAGGGCGAGGATCGGTGAGCTGATGCCGGTGCGCATGGACGGGCTCCTCAGGGCAGGTAGCCGGTGCGGACCACCGGCTCGGGCGGCGCCGACAGCCGCGCGCGGGCCAGCCGCAGCGCGTCGAGCAGGGCGTTGCGCAGCTCCCGCGGATCGATGACGTCGTCGTAGGTCACCGAGCCGGCCAGCCGCCACGGACCGCCGGCCTCGTTGGCGACCAGCGCCTCCCGCGTGGCGTCGTCCTCCTTGGCCGTCGCCCCGCCGACGGCGGCCGGGATGCCCCCGAGGACGGCGCCGGGGAAGGCCAGCGAGACGGTCTGCTCGTCGAAGGCGTTCTGGCCCATGACCGAGCTGCCGAAGCCGAAGGCCTTGCGCAGGGTGACGTGCAGCTTGGGCACCCCGGCGCGGTGCTGGGCGGCGAACATCCGGGCGCCGGCCCGGAGGATGCCGGCCCGCTCGGAGATGCTCCCGGCCAGCACGCCCGGGTTGTCGGCGAGCTGCACGAGCGGGAGGTGGAAGGCGCTGGTCCGCTCGACGAACCGGGCGGCCTTCTCCGCGGCGGCGACGTCGATGGCGCCGGCCAGCACCGCCGGCTGGTTGGCCACCACCGCGACGGGGTGCCCGCCGAGCCGGGCGAGCGCGGTGACCAGCGAGGGCCCGTAGGCGGCGCCGACCTCCAGCAGGGAGCCGGCGTCGACCAGCTCGCCCAGCACCTCGTGCACGTCGTACGGACGGCGGGGGTTGGGCGGCACCACGTCGAGCAGCCGGTCGAGGGTGCGCGGCCCGGTGTCGACGGTGCCGGCCGGCGGCCGCGTCCAGGCGCTGGAGGGCAGGTAGGAGAGGTACCGGCGGACGGCGGCCAGCGCGGCGTGCACGTCGGCGGCGACCTCCTGGGCGATCCCGGACAGCACCGCGTGCACCGCCGGCCCGCCGAGCTCCTCCTTGGTCACCTGCTCGCCGAGGGAGGCGCGGACCAGGGGCGGTCCGGCGGTGAACAGCGCGGCGTCGCCGTCGACCATGATCGTGTGGTCCGACAGCGGCGCGGCCAGCGCGCCGTGCCCGGCCGAGGGGCCGGTGACCACCGCGACCGTCGGCACCAGCCCCGCGAGGTCGGCCATGGCCTGCAGGTCGTTGGGCGCGGGGCGGTGCGCGGACAGGGCGTTGGTCGCCCGGTGGCCGGCGCCCTCGAGCATCATCACCAGCGGCACCCGCTCCTGGCGGGCCAGGTGCGCGATCCGGGCCCGCTTGGTCGCCCCCGCGGTGCCGATGGAGCCGCCGGCGACGCTGAAGTCCTCCGCGCCGACCAGCACCGGCCGGCCCTCGACCAGACCGGAGCCGGCGACGAACGCGTCCGCGGGCACGGAGCCGTCCCCGGCGAGCAGGCCGACCTCGGTGAACGTGCCGGGGTCGAGCAGCTCGGCGATCCGGGCGCGGGCGTCGAGCCGGCCGGCGGCGCGCACGCGGGCGAGCTTCTCGGGGCCGCCCATCTCCCGGGCCGCCGCCCGGCGCCGGCCGAGGTCGGCCAGCAGCGGCGCCCACTCGTCCCGGTGACCGCTCATGCGCCGGCGTCCTCCCGGCCCGCGGTGCGGCCGTCGCCGAAGACGCCGTCCCGGGCGTCGAGGGCGCGGGTGACCCGGCCGCCGGCGGCGGCGTCCATGAACGCGGCGAACGCGCCGGTGGTGGTCGACAGCGCGGAGGTCTCGGTGCCGGCCCGCACCGCCGAGCGCATGCCCATGGCCTCCATCGCACGGTGCACGGTGCGCTTGTTCAGCTGGGCGACCTCGCTGGGCACCGCGGCGATCCGGACGGCGATGCGCAGCACCTCCGCGTCGAGGTCGGCGGCCGGGAAGGCGCGGTTGGCGAACCCCGCGGCCACCGCCTCCTCCCCCGTCATCGTGTCGCCGGTGAGCACCGCCTCCATGGCCCGCCGCATGCCGAGCAGCCAGGTGTGCCACTGCAGGTCGGGCACGCCGAACCGGACGGCGGGATAGCCGATCCGGGCGTCGGTGGCGGCGTAGACCAGGTCGCAGGAGGCGGCCAGCTCGCTGCCGCCGGCCAGGCAGTGCCCGTGCACCTGGGCGATCACCGGCACGCCCAGCTCCGCCAGCGACAGCCAGCCGTCGACGACGGCGCGCTGGAAGCGCCCGGCGCCGGACCCGATGCCGCCGTAGCGCTCCTCGTCCGAACCCGGGTCGAGGTCGTAGCCGGCGCAGAAGTCCCGGCCGGCGCCGCGCACCACGACCACGCCGACCCCGGGGTCGGCGTCGGCGGTGCGGATCGCGGCCAGCAGCTCCCGCCGCAGGGAGGCGTTCAGCGCGTTGCGCTTGGCCGGCCGGTCGAGGGTGACCCGGCGGACCCGGGGCGCGGGGTCGTCGACGCGCACCAGCGGCGCGCTCCCGGGCGCGCTCACCGGATCGTCAGCTGCCCGCCGTCGACGTTCCACGACTGCCCGGTCACCCAGGCGGCCTGGTCGCTGGCGAGGAAGACCGCGGCGTAGGCGACCTCCTGGGGCGCGCCGACGCGCTGCAGGGGCAGGTTGGCCCGCACGTAGGCCTGCCAGGTGTCGTCGGACCAGTCGTCGAGCCGGCTGGTGCCGGTGACGCCCGGGCAGATGGCGTTGACCCGGATCCCGTGCGGGCCCAGCTCCTTGGCCATCGAGGAGGTCAGCGACTGGACCCCGGCCTTCGACGCCGAGTAGGCCGCCGTCCGCGGGCCGCCGAGCTTGCCGCCGATCGAGGAGATGTTGACGATGCTGCCGCCCTCCCCCTGCTCGACCAGGTGGCGGCCGAAGGCGCGGCTCATCAGGAAGGTGCCGCGCAGGTTCACCGCGATCACGGTGTCCCAGGCCTCGACGTCCAGCTCGACCACCGGCACGCGGTCCTGCCCGCGGTTGGCCGCGGCGTTGTTCACCACGACGTCCACCCGGCCGTACTCGGCGAGGGTCCGGGCGAGCAGGTCCTCGACGCCGTCCTCGGAGGCGACGTCGGCGACCACCGGCAGGGCCCGCCGGCCCAGCGCGCGCACCTCCTCCGCGACCGAGTCGATGTCGCGCCAGCCCGCGGCCTTCTCGTCGTCGGGGTACCGGGACGGGTCGCGCCCGGTGCCGGTGAGGACGACGTCGCACCCGGCGCGGGCGAACTCGACGGCGAGGGCCCGGCCGATGGAGCGCATCCGGCCGGCGCCGGTGACCACGGCGACCCGGCCGTCCAGCCCCGTGAGCTCCAGGCTCACGAGGGGTTCCGCAGGTCGACGAACAGGCCGCGGGCCTCGACGGCGCGCACGCCGGCCTGCTCGATCCATCCCTCGACGACGGTCTTGCGGCCGTCGCGGGAGGCGATCCGCGAGCCGAGGTCGATCCGCTCGTCCAGCCGCACCCGGTTCCGGTAGTCCAGCTGCAGGCTGGCGGTGACCGCCCGGCGGCCCTGCGCCTGCACGAGGACGCCGAGCATGGTGTCCATCAGCCAGGCGCTCCACCCGCCGTGCAGCGAGTCCGGCGGCCCCTCGGCCAGCGCCCCGGGCACGAGGGTGCCGCGGGCGCCGTCCTCGACGAAGCGGATGAGCACCGGCAGGCCCAGCGGGTTGTGCTGGCAGATCGGGTAGGCCGCGCCGGCGCCGGCCGCCCGGGCCTCCCCCGGCCCCTCGAAGTCCGGCCGCAGCGCGCGCGGCCGGGTGGCGGCGGTGAGCAGCGCGCTCGCCTCGGTCACCAGGGCCCGGGCGGTGGTCAGGACGCCGTCGTCCACCTCGGTGACGGCGGCGGCGGTCATGAGGTCGCGGACGGCGCCGATCAGCTCCGCGGTGGCCTGCCGGCGCGGCAGCGGCACGTCCGAGACGCGTTCGACGGGGAGGGTGCCGGTCATCGGATCCGCTCGATGATCATGCCGGTCGCCATGGCGCCGCCGGCGCAGACGCAGACCATGCCGACGTTCTGGTCGGTGCGCTCCAGCTCGTCGAGCACGGTGGCGATCAGCCGGATGCCGGTGGACCCGACGGGGTGGCCCAGCGCGATCGCGCCGCCGTTGACGTTGAGCCGCTCGGGGTCGACGTCGTGGACCTGCGCGAAGGACATCGGCACGGAGGCGAAGGCCTCGTTGACCTCGAAGACGTCGATGTCGCCGATCTTCATGCCGGTGCGCTCGAGCATCCGCTCGGCGGCCTGCACCGGGCCGTCGAGCAGGAAGTGGGTCTCGGCGCCGACCAGCAGCGAGGTGACGATCCGGCCGCGCGGGCGCAGGCCGAGGTCGCGGGCGCGCTGCTCGTCGACGACGAGCGCGGCGGTGGCGCCGTCGGAGATCTGCGAGGCCGTGCCGGCGGTGTGCAGACCGCCCTCGAGGATCGGCTTGAGCCTGGCCAGGGCCTCGAGGCTGGTCTCGCGAAGGCCCTGGTCGCGGGTGACGACGTCCCCGTCCGGGGTGGTCACCGGGAGGACCTGGCGGTCGAAGCGGCCCTCGTCCCACGCGCGGCGGGCCCGCTGCTGCGACTGCAGCCCGAAGGCGTCGATCTGCTCGCGGGTCAGGCCGCGCCGGCGGGCGATCCGGTCGGCGGCCTCGTACTGGGCGGGGAGGTCGACGTCCCAGCCGGCCGGCCGCGGGCGGCCGTAGTCGCCGACGCCGATGTTGGCCAGCAGCGGCACCCGGCTCATGACCTCGACGCCGCAGGCCACGCCGGCCTCGATGCTGCCGAGCGCGATCTGGCCGGCGATCAGGTGCACCGACTGCTGCGCCGAGCCGCACTGGGCGTCGATGGTCGTGGCGCCGGTGGCCTGCGGCAGCCCGGCGTGCAGCCAGGCGGTGCGCACGAGGTGACCGGACTGCTCCCCGGCCTGGGTGACGCAGCCGCCGATGACCTCGCCGATCAGCTCCGGGTCGATGCCGGTGCGCTCGAGGAGGCCCTTCTGGGCGAGGCCGAGCAGCTCCGCCGGATGCAGGCCGGACAGGACGCCGCCGCGCCGGCCGTACGGGGTGCGGACTGCGTCGACGATGACCGGGGTGGGCATGGCGGTTCTCCTCGGGAGTGCTGGGGTTCGGCGGACGCTAGCTCCGGGGCGCCGCGGGCAGGCGTCGCGTCCCGGTGGACGAACGGGTCAGGAGCCGGGGGCGAACAGGACGACGGCGACCTCAGCGAGCTCGCCGTCGTCGTCCGCGGCGCGCAGCCCGGCCAGGTCGGTGACGGTCTCGAGGTCCACGAGGCTGCCCTCGGGCAGGGTGCGCCCGCCGGCGACCACCGAGCCGGTGAGGACGACGGCGTAGCCGGGCGCACCCTCCGGCAGCCCGCCGACGTCGAGCGCCTCCCCTGCCGGCAGCCGCACGCCGGCGGCCAGCGCGCCGCGGTCGGTGCGGGCCAGGACCGTCGGCCGCGGTCCGGCGGGGACGGCGTCGTCCAGCACGCAGGTGAAGTGCCCGCCGAGGCCGCCCGCGAGCCGGCGCTTCTCGCGCTCCTCGGGCATGTAGTTCAGCCCGGTGGCCGGCTCCCGGCGCAGCGTCAGGTAGGCCAGGCCGGCCGAGGGCTCGGTGCGGATCGGCCCGTAGGGGGTGAAGGCGTCGGCGTAGTGCAGCACGCCGCGGCCGACCGGCTGCCGGCCGAGCGTGCCGGTGCCGCCGATGACCACCTGGAACTGGTCGACCTCGTGGAAGTGCGGGCGCAGCTCCGGCGACTCCTGCTGGACCAGGTAGGCCTGGGGCCGGCCGGGCTCGGGCGCCCGGAAGCTGCCCAGGTAGTCGGTCATCACGTAGCGGTTGCCGTCGTGGCCCACCGCGACCGACTCGGTCTCCGCGGGGGTCACCGTGCGCATCCCGCTCCTCCCGCCGCCACCCCCGGCCGGACTGTCGGGCTGGGGTATTACGAACAGGCATACCCGAGCGAGGTCGGCAGCGTCAACCACCGGCCCGCGCAGCGGTCCCCCGCAACGCGACGCGCCCGCCGGCAGCAGCCGGCGGGCGCGTCGAGGGGACGTCGGGGGCGGGTCAGCCGCCGGCGAGCGCGGCGAGCCGGTCGCCGACCTCCGCGGTGCGCACCGGGCCCTGCGGATCACGCGTGGACAGGTCGAAGGCGACGGCGGCGTTGACCTTGCGGGCCTGGTCGGCACGGCCCAGGTGGTCCAGCAGCATGCCGACCGAGAGCACCGCGGCGGTGGGGTCGGCCTTGCCCTGCCCGGCGATGTCGGGCGCCGAGCCGTGCACCGGCTCGAACATGCTGGGGTTGGTGCCCGAGGCGTCGAGGTTGCCGCTGGCGGCCAGGCCGATGCCACCGGTCACCGCGGCGGCGATGTCGGTGACGATGTCGCCGAAGAGGTTGTCGGTGACGATGACGTCGTAGCGGGTCGGGTCGGTGATGAAGAACATCGACGCGGCGTCGACGTGCTGGTAGGCCACGGTGACCTCGGGGAACTCCGCGGAGACCTCCTCGACCGTGCGCGACCACAGCGACCCGGCGTGGGTGAGCACGTTGGTCTTGTGGATCAGCGTCAGGTGCCGGCGGGGGCGGGTCATGGCCCGCTCGAAGGCGTAGCGCACCACGCGCTCGACGCCGAAGGCGGTGTTCAGGCTGACCTCGGTGGCCACCTCGTGCGGGGTGTCCTTCCGGAGCACGCCGCCGTTGCCGACGTAGGGGCCCTCGGTGCCCTCGCGGACGCAGAGCATGTCGATCGGGCCGGGGTCGGCCAGCGGGCTGCGCACGCCGTCGTAGAGCTTGGCCGGGCGCAGGTTGACGTGGTGGTCGAGCTCGAAGCGCAGCCGCAGCAGCAGGCCGCGCTCGAGGATGCCCGGCGGCACGCTCGGGTCGCCGATGGCGCCGAGCAGGATCGCGTCGTGCTGGCGCAGCTCGTCGATCACCGTCTCGGGCAGCAGCTCGCCGGTGCGCTGCCAGCGGGCGGCGCCGAGGTCGTAGGGGGTGCTCTCGATGTCGGGAGCCACCTCGCGGAGGACCTTCAGGGCCTCACCGACGACCTCGGGGCCGATGCCGTCTCCAGGGATCACTGCCAGGCGCATGGGGACCGACACTAGTGGTCGGCCCCCACGCGTCCGGTCAGAGGTCGGCGGAGCGCGCCTCGCGGGCGCCGATCCGCCCGGCGATCTCGGCCAGCAGGTCGGCCGGGACGGGGCTGTCCACGGTCACGGCCATGAGCGCCTCGCCGCCGCGGGTGGTGCGGCTGACCTGGGCGCCGGCGATGTTGATCCCGGCCTCGCCCAGCGCCGCGCCGACCGCGCCGACGACGCCCGGGCGGTCGGTGTAGACGAAGAACAGCAGCGAGCCCGACGGGTCGATGTCCATGTCGAAGCCGTTGACCTCGACGAGCTTGGACACCTGGTTCTTGCCGAACAGCGTGCCGGAGACGGTCACCTCGGTGCCGTCGGCCATCGCGCCGCGCAGCCGGATGAGGTTGCGGTAGTCGGGGCTCTCCACGTCGCTGGTCAGGGCGACCTCGAGGCCGCGCTGCTCGGCGAACAGCGGCGCGTTGACGTAGGTGACCTGGTCCTCGACGACGTCGGAGAAGACGCCCTTGAGGACGGCGAGCTGCAGCACCGACACGTCGAACTCGGCGAGCTTGCCGCGCACGTCGACGGTGACCGACTGGGCCAGGCCGCCGGCCACGGCGGTGAACACCCGGCCGAGCTTCTCGGCCAGCGGCAGCCCCGGGCGGACGTCCTGGGCGACGACCCCGCCGGCCTGGACGTTCACCGCGTCGGGCACGAACTCGCCCTGCAGCGCCAGGCGCACCGAGTGCGCCACGGCGGTGCCGGCCTTGTCCTGGGCCTCGGTGGTGGAGGCGCCCAGGTGCGGGGTGACGACGGTGTTCGGCAGCCCGAACAGCGGGCTGTCGGTGCACGGCTCCTTGGCGTAGACGTCGAGACCGGCCGCGCCCACCTGGCCCGAGCGCAGCGCGTCGGCCAGCGCCGCCTCGTCGACCAGCCCGCCGCGGGCGGCGTTGACGATGATGACGCCCTTCTTGGTGGTCGCCAGCTCCTCGGCGCCGATGAGGCCGAGGGTCTCCGGCGTCTTGGGCAGGTGGATGGTGATGAAGTCGGCCTCGCGGAGCAGCTCCTCCAGCGACACCATGCGCACCCCCAGCTGGGCCGCGCGGCCGGGCTGGATGTAGGGGTCGTAGGCGATCAGCGTGACGCCGAAGGCGGCCAGCCGCTGGGCCACGAGCTGGCCGATCCGGCCCAGGCCCACCACGCCGACGACCTTGTCGGTCACCTCGACGCCCATGAACTTCGAGCGCTTCCACGCGCCCTCGCGCAGCGAGGCGTCGGCGGCCGGGATCTGCCGGGCGGCGGCCAGCAGCAGGGCGACGGCGTGCTCGGCGGCGCTGACGATGTTCGACGTCGGGGCGTTGACCACCATGACGCCGCGCTCGGTGGCGGCGGCGACGTCGACGTTGTCCAGGCCGATGCCGGCGCGGGCGACCACCTTCAGGTTCGGCGCGGCGGCCAGCGCCTCGGCGTCGACCTGGGTGGCGCTGCGGATCATGATCGCCGCCGCGTCGGCGAGCGCCGGCAGCAGCGCGGACCGGTCGGCTCCGTCGACGTGACGGATCTCGACGTCGTCGCCGAGGACCTCCAGCACGCTCGGGGCGAGTTCTTCGGCGATCAGGACGACGGGTGCGCTCGTGGTCACGGGACCACAGCCTAGGGGCGCGCCCGGGACAGGCCGCCGCCGCCCCGTACACCCCATCGGACGCATGCGTTCCGGCGACATGCCGCGTAGGGGGTGATGACCTTGCCCCTCCCCTGCCCTGCCGACATCCTGGCCCGCAGCGCCGGCGTGGCCGGCCCGATGGAGGAGAGCATGAGCACCTACGGCAACGAGCAGCAGTCCGGCGCGGGGGCGTACGGCCAGCAGCCCTACGGCCAGCAGGGCTACGGGCAGCAGGCCCAGCCCTACGGCCAGCAGGGGTACGGGGCGCAGCCCCAGGCCTACGGCCAGGCCGCGCCGCAGGCCTACGGGCAGTACGGCGGAGTCCCCGCGCGACCCGGGGGTGTCGTCACCGCGGCGGTGTTCGGCTTCATCTGGGGCGCCCTGGGCGTGCTGGTCACCATCTACATGTTCTCGGTCGGCGCCGTGGCCGGCAGCGTCGCCGGTGACGCCGGCATCTTCGGTGACGCGCTGGGCGCCTTCGCCGGCGTCCTGGTCGTCGTCGGCATCCTCGCCCTGGCCTGGACGGTCATCACGATCTGGGGCTCGATCTGGGCGCTGACCGGCCGCAGCCGGGTCATGCTGATCGTCAGCGGCTCGATCGCCATCGCCTTCACCGCGCTGGTGTTCTTCGGCGGCATCGGCAGCCTGGACACCGAGGGTCCCGGCGGCCTGATCGTGGGCCTGATCGGCCTGGTGATCTCGATCCTCATCGTCGTCCTGCTCAGCAACAAGCAGGCCGCCGACTTCTTCGCCGCCCACCGCGCCCGCCGCGGCCGCTGACCCACGTCCCGACAGAGGAGATGGCATGACCACCCCCGACCCGAACGCCCCGCAGGGGCAGCCCGGCTACGGCCAGCAGCCGGCCTACGGCGGCCCCGCCGGCGGCGCCGCCCGGCCGCCGCAGGTCCTGACCGCGGCCATCCTGGGCTTCGTCACGGCGCTGCTGCTGCTGCTCGCCGCGTTCGCCTACTTCGCGTTCTCGAGCATCGTCGGCTTCCTGGCGCTGTTCGGCGTGCTGTTCCTGGCCCTGGCGGCCGGCTGCATCACCGGCGGGGTCCTCGCGATCACCGGCAAGGGCGGCCAGGTGCTGACCATCAGCGCGGCGGTCGCCGGCGCGCTCGTGCTGCTCGGCATCATCATCGCGCTGGCCGGCGGGGCGGGGTTCGACACCTTCTCGCTGCTGGTGCTGGTGATGTGCGTCGGCATCGTCGTGCTGCTGAACCAGGCGCCGGCCAAGCAGTACTTCGCGAGCAAGCGGCGCTGACCCGCACCGTCCGACCGGGCCCCCGCTGCACCGCAGCGGGGGCCCGGTCCGTTCCGGGGCAGGTCACCCCGTGTCCCGGGACTCCCCACGGTGCGTCGCGGCCCCCTATGCTCCGCCGCCGACCGCCAACACGGCGGAGGTCTGCACCAGGAGGAGCCTGCCCATGTCCAGCCCCGACCCCAACTACCCGCCGCAGGGAGCTCCGTACGGGCAGCCTGGCCCGGGACCGCAGGGCTACGGCCCCGGCCCCCAGGGATACGGCGCGCCCGTCCCGGGCTACTCCGGCGCGCCCGCCGGCTACGGCGGAACGGGTGGCCAGCGGCCGGGCATGGCGACCGCGGCGGCGATCGTGGCCATCGTCTGGGGCGGCCTGGGCATCCTGCTCGGCCTGCTGGCGCTGAGCCTGGCGTTCCTGATCGGCGCGCTCTACGGCCTCATCATCCTGCTGTCGGTCGCGATGTCGGCGGCGCTGCTGGTCGGCGGCATCTTCGTGCTCCAGGGCAAGTCGCCCAAGCTCCTGCTGCTGCTGTGCTACATCGCGATCGCGGTGAACCTGCTGTCGCTGATCATCTCGCTGGCGCAGAGCGGCGGCTCGGTCTTCAGCGGCCTCCTCGGGTTCGTCATCCCGGGCGTGATCATCGGCCTGCTGATGCAGGCCCCGGTCAAGCAGTACTACGCGGCCCGCGGCCAGTCCTACTGAGCGAGCCCTCTGCTCCGCCTTTCGCGCGCGGAAGGCGGGGCCGGAACGCCGAAGGCCCCCCACTGCCGAGGCAGTGGGGGGCCTTCGCGCGTTCCGCGCCGTCAGTTGCGGGCGGCGGTGCCGGTGTAGTCGTCGGACGCCGACACCCAGCTCATCAGGCCGCGCAGCTTGCGCCCGGTCTCCTCGATCGGGTGCGCCTCGGCCTCGGCCCGGCGGCGCTTGAAGTCCGGCGCACCGGCGTCCTGGTCGGCGATGAAGGCCGCGGCCCACGAGCCGTCCGTGATCGCGCCGAGGACCTCCTTCATCGACTCCTTGACGCGGGCGTCGATGACCTTGGGACCGGAGGTGTAGTCGCCGTACTCGGCGGTGTCGGACACCGACCAGCGCTGCTTGGCGATGCCGCCCTCGTACATGAGGTCGACGATCAGCTTCAGCTCGTGCAGGCACTCGAAGTACGCGACCTCGGGCTGGTAGCCGGCCTCGGTCAGCGTCTCGAAGCCGGCGGTGATCAGCGCGCTCGCGCCACCGCAGAGCACGGCCTGCTCGCCGAACAGGTCGGTCTCGGTCTCCTCGGCGAACGTCGTCTTGATGACGCCGGCGCGGGTGCCGCCGATGGCCTTGGCGTAGGACAGCGCCAGCGCCAGGGTGTTGCCGCTCGGGTCCTGCTCGACGGCGACCAGGCAGGGCACGCCCTTGCCGTTCTCGAACTCGCGGCGCACGAGGTGGCCGGGGCCCTTGGGGGCGACCATCGCGACGTCCACGCCGGCCGGGGGCTTGATGTAGCCGAACCGGATGTTGAAGCCGTGCCCGAAGAACAGCGCGTCGCCGTCCTGCAGGTTGGGCTCGACCGACTCGGTGTACAGCTTCCGCTGCACGTGGTCGGGGGCGAGGATCATGATCAGGTCGGCCTCGGCGGCCGCCTCGGCCGGCGTGACGACCCGCAGGCCCTCGGCCTCGGCCTTCGGCCGGCTCTTGCTGCCCTCGGGCAGGCCGACGCGGACGTCGACCCCGGAGTCGCGCAGCGACAGCGCGTGCGCGTGCCCCTGGCTGCCGTACCCCAGGACGGCGACGGTGCGCCCCTGGATGATCGACAGGTCGGCGTCGTCGTCGTAGAAGATCTCGGCGGCCATGCGGTGGTGTCTCCTTCAGGTCGTGCTGTGTCGTGGTGCTCGGACTGGGGGCGTCACGCGGTTCGTTCGACCGGGCGCAAGGTACCGGCGCCGCTCATCGCGCGCGGACCCCGCCCCAGGGCGACGGTGCCGGACTGGGCCATCTCCTTGATCCCCAGCGGGGAGAGGACGGCCAGCAGGGCCTGCAGCTTGTCGGGCGTGCCGGTGGCCTCGAGGGTGACGGTGTCGGTGTTGACGTCGACCACCCGGGCGCGGAAGAGCTGGGCGGTCTCCAGCACCTGGCTGCGGTCGGCCAGCGGCGCGCGGACCTTGACCAGCAGCAGCTCGCGCTGCACGGCGGCGCCGCCGTCCAGCTCGACGATCTTGATGATCTCGACGAGCTTGTTGAGCTGCTTGGTGATCTGCTCGAGCGGCTGGCTCTCGGCGTCGACGACGATCGTCATCCGCGAGAGGTCGGGGTTCTCGGTCGGCCCGACGGCGAGGGACTCGATGTTGAAGCCGCGCCGGCTGAACAGGGCCGAGACGCGGGCGAGCACTCCGGACTTGTTCTCGACCAGGACCGACAGGGTGTGGCGGGTCATCTCGTCGTTCCTCTCAGACCTGGCCGTCGCCGAAGACCGGGCGCAGGTCGCGCGCGGCCAGGATGTCGTCGTTGCTGGCGCCCGCGGCGACCATCGGCCACACCTGGGCGTCGGCACCGACGACGAAGTCGATGACCACGGGGGCGTCGTCGATCTCCATGGCCTTCTGGATCACGGCGTCCACCTCCTCCTTGGTCTCGCAGCGCAGCCCGACGCAGCCCAGCGCCTCGGCGAGGGCGACGAAGTCGGGGATCCGCACCGGCTTGGGCGACCCGTCGGCGTTGCGCGCGTGCAGGCGCGTGTTGGAGTAGCGGCCCTCGTAGAAGAGGGTCTGCCACTGCCGGACCATCCCGAGGTTGCCGTTGTTGATGACGGCGACCTTGACCGGGATCCCCTCGATGGCGCAGGTGGCCAGCTCCTGGTTGGTCATCTGGAAGCAGCCGTCGCCGTCGATGGCCCACACGGTGGTCTCCGGGCAGCCGTACTTGGCGCCCATGGCCGCGGGGACGGCGTAGCCCATCGTCCCGAGCCCGCCGCTGTTGAGCCAGGTGCCCGGCTTCTCGTACTTGATGAACTGGGCGGCCCACATCTGGTGCTGGCCGACGCCCGAGGTGTAGATGGCGTCGGGGCCGGCGATGGCGCCGAGCCGCTCGATGACGTACTGCGGCGACAGCGAGCCGTCCTCCGGCCAGTCGTAGCCGAGCGGGTAGCGCTCGCGCCAGTCGTCCAGCTGCGCCCACCAGGCGGTGAGGTCGGGGGTGCGCCCGGCCTCGTGCTCGGCGCGCAGCGCGCCGACCAGCTCGCCGATCGTCTCCTTGGCGTCGCCCACGATCGGGACGTCGGCCTTGCGGTTCTTCCCGATCTCGGCGGGGTCGATGTCGGCGTGGACCACCAGCGCGTCGGGCGCGAAGGTGGACAGCTTGCCGGTGACCCGGTCGTCGAAGCGGGCGCCGAGGGCGACGAGGACGTCGGCCTTCTGCAGCGCGGTCACCGCCGCGACGGTGCCGTGCATGCCGGGCATGCCCAGGTGCTGCGGGCTGCTGTCGGGGAACGCGCCGCGGGCCATGAGCGTGGTGACCACCGGCGCGCCGGTGAGGGCAGCCAGCTCGGCCAGCTCCTCGGTCGCCTGCGCCTTGAGGACGCCGCCGCCGACGTAGAGCACCGGGCGCTGGGCGCCGGCGATCATCGCGGCGGCCTCGCGGACCTGCTTGCCGTGCGGGCGGGTGGTCGGCTTGTAGCCGGGCAGGTCCATCCGGGGCGGCCAGGAGAAGTCGGTGGTGGCCTGCAGGACGTCCTTGGGGACGTCGACCAGGACCGGGCCCGGCCGGCCGGTGCTGGCCAGGTGGAACGCCTCGGCGATCCGCTGCGGGATCTCGTCGGCCGAGGTGACCAGGAAGTTGTGCTTGGTGACGGGCATCGTGATGCCCCGGATGTCGGCCTCCTGGAAGGCGTCGGTCCCGATGTAGCCGGTGGCGACCTGCCCGGTGATGGCGACGATCGGCACCGAGTCCATGTAGGCGTCGGCCAGCGGGGTGACCAGGTTGGTGGCCCCGGGGCCGGAGGTGGCCATGCAGACGCCGACCCGGCCGGTGGCCTGCGCGTACCCGGTGGCGGCGTGGCCGGCGCCCTGCTCGTGCCGCACGAGCACGTGCCGGATCCGGGAGTCGAACAGCGGGTCGTAGAGCGGCAGGATCGCCCCACCCGGGATGCCGAAGGCGACCTCGACGCCGACCGCCTCGAGGGAGCGGACCAGGCTCTGCGCTCCGGTGATGCCGGTGAGCGGCTCGGCGGCCGCCTCGGCGATCGACCGGTCGACGGTCTCGACACCGGCGAGGGATGCGGCGGCCTCGCGGGTGGCGTTCTCGCTCGGGCTGGTGGTGCTCATGGCGGCGTACTCCTGGCGGCCTGGGGGGGCTCGGCTCGTGGTGCGGGGACCGGATGGGCGGCGGTGCGGGGCGTCTGCTCGGGCGGGGAGCTGCCGGGTCCCCGCAACAAAAAACCCCTCGTGCACCAGGGCACGGAGGGGTGAGCGCGTCGGTCGGGTGACCGGCGCGCTAGGCGACTACGAGGATCGAGCAGACGGGACGCACGGGTCCACTGTGCGCCTCGGACGCCGCGACGTCAACCGACCTGTCCCAACACGTGGACTGCGTGTCGCAGGTCATGGGACGACGGCGGCGCCGACCAGCACGGCGGGGTCGAAGCCGTCGACCACCCCGGCCAGCTCCTCGGCGGGCACCGGCCGGCCGAGCAGCCACCCCTGCAGGTACCGGCAGCCCAGGTCCATGAGCAGCGCGGCCTGCGCCGGCGTCTCCACCCCCTCCGCGACGACGTCCATCCCCAGGGTGCGGCCGAGGTCCACCACGCTGCCGACCAGCGCGGCGGCCCGCGCGTCGTGCTCGACGCCCGAGACGAACTCGCGGTCCATCTTCAGCACGTCGACCGGCAGCCGGGCGAGGTAGGCCAGCGAGGAGTAGCCGCGGCCGAAGTCGTCGAGGGAGATGACGCACCCGAGGTCGGACAGCTCGGCCAGGCAGGCGCGCAGCAGCTGCTCGTCGTCCAGCAGGACCGACTCGGTCAGCTCGATCATGAGCAGCCCCGCGGGCAGCCCGGAGCGGGCCAGCGCGCGGGCGACGTCCTCGGTCAGGCACCCGGCCTGGACGTGCAGCGCCGAGACGTTCACGCCGAGCTTGAGGTCCCGGCCGCCGGCCACGAGGCGGGCGTGGTCGGTCGTCGCGCGCCCGAGCACCCAGCGCTGCAGCGGCACGATCAGCCCCTCGTCCTCGGCCAGTCCGATGAACTCGTCCGGCGCGATCGGGCCGAGCTCCGGGTGGTCCCACCGGACGAGCGCCTCGACGCCGAGCACCCGCCCCTCGGCCCAGCCGACCACCGGCTGGTAGACGACCCGCAGCTGGTCCGCCTCGAGCGCGCCCGGGAGGTCGCGGGCCAGCCGGCTGCGGCGGCCCATCGCGCTCACGATCTCCTGGCCGGAGGCCCGGACGCCGTTCTTGCCGTCGGCCTTGGCCGCGCGGAGGGCGAGGTCGGCCTCGCGCATGGTGTCGGAGGGGGCGCCGGCGGGGTCGATCTCGGCGACGCCGACGCTGCACGACACCCGCAGCGGCGGCCCCGCGACCGGCGCCTCCCCCGGTGCCGCGGGCTCGCCGGCGAACCGGTGGGTCCGCGCCAGCAGCGGCACCAGCCGCTCGGCCAGCGCGATGGCCTCGTCGGGGTCGGCGTCGACGACGATCGCGAACTCGTCGCCGCCCAGGCGCGCGACCAGGTCGCCCTCGCGCGCCGCGTCGCGCAGCACATGCGCCACCTCGACGAGCAACCGGTCCCCCGCGTCGTGCCCGGCCACGTCGTTGACCGACTTGAAGCCGTCGAGGTCGAGCAGCAGGACGCAGGACCGCCGTCCGCCGGCGGCCCGGGCCCGCGCCGCCTGCAGCGCCACCATGAACCGGGCCCGGTTGGGCAGGCCGGTGAGGGAGTCGGTGTAGGCCATCCGCTCGAGCTCGCGCTGGGTCGCGCTGCGCTCGGAGACGTCGCGCAGGTGCAGGACCAGCCCGGTGTCCCCGCTCCCCGCCTCGCCGGCCGCCGCCGCCCCGACGACCTCGATGTCCCGCGTCGCGCCGCCGGTGCGCAGGCGCAGCACGGCCGGCAGGTGGTCGGCCGCGGCCTCACGGACCGCCGCGGCGACCGGCGGCCGGTCCGCCTCGTGCAGCAGGTCGGTCAGGGGCCGGCCGAGCAGGTCGGCGGGCTCCGCCCCGAGCTGGCCGGCCACCGCACCCTCCGCGCTGGCCACGCGCCCGGCGTCGTCCAGGACGAGCGTGGCGGCGTCCCCGCTGTGCACCAGCGCGCGGAACCAGCCCTCGGTGCGCTGGAGCCGGCGGGTGAGCCGGTGCGCGTCGACCGCCCAGAGCAGCGTGCGCGCCGACGTGAGGACGACGAGCAGCACTCCTCCCGCCGCCTCGACCGGCTCCGGCGCCCGGCCCGTGGCCGCGGAGCCGGCGAGCACGACGAGCACGGCCGCGGCGGCGACGTGGGCGACGACGCCGCCGCGCAGCGGCAGCGTGCGGTGCACCGGGCCGGGGTCCGCGGCCGGGACGGCGTCCGCGGCGGCCGCGCAGGCGGCGGTGGCCAGCATGCCGAGCCAGGCGAGCACGGTGAGCACCGAGGAGCCGGTGTCGCCGAGCGTGCGGCCCAGGGCGCCGGACACGGCCACCACGGCCATGCAGACGTAGCAGGCGAGCAGCCAGGTGGCCGCCCGGCGGCGGGGCGCCGCCACGGCGGTCACGGTGACCAGCCCGACGCCGCACAGGACGGCCCCCACGGCCGGATAGCCGACGGTGATGAGGCCGCGCGCCGCGTCGGTGGCCACGCCGAGCACCCCGCCGAGGAGCACGTGACCGAGCACGGCGACGGCGAGGGTGACGACGGCGCCGTCCAGCAGGACGCGGGAGCCGACCCGGCGGCTGCGGCGCGGCGGCATCAGCAGCAGCGCGGCGGCGATGCCCAGCGGTACCGCCACGAGCATGGGCAGGTCCTCGGGGCCACCGGCGGCGAGGTCCCGGCTGCCGCTCCGGGCGGTGGCCAGTGCCTGCCCGGACGCCAGCAGCGCGGCCGCCACGGCCAGGACGGCCCACGGCCGGCCGGCGCGCCCGCCCAGCCGGCGGGCACGGCGGGCCAGCTCGGCGGCCGCGGCGCCGGAGGCGAGGGCCAGGCAGACGGGCACCAGCCACGGCGGCGGCGACCCGGCCAGTTCCAGGACGGTCGTGCCGGTGCCCAGCACGGCCGCCAGTGCGAGCGCGACGCCGGTCGTCGCCGTCCGCCGGGCGGAGGGCACGACCCCGGTCATCGGGAGCCGACCAGCCCGGGCCAGAGGCTGCCGGCGCCGGTCGCGAGCAGCTCCCGGAGGTCGGCCGGCCGCATGGGCCGGGCCAGCAGGAAGCCCTGGGCGAAGCCGCAGCCCAGGCCGCGCAGGACACCGAGCTGGGCCGGCGTCTCGACGCCCTCGGCGACGATGTCCAGGCCGAGCGCGCGGCCGATCGCGACGATCGACTCGCACAGCGCGCGGCTGCGCGGATCGCGGTCGATGCGGGTGACCAGCGCCCGGTCGAGCTTGAGGATGTCCAGCGGCAGCCGGGTCAGGTGGGTCACCGACGAGCCGCCGGTGCCGAAGTCGTCCAGCGCGACGTGCACGCCCATCAGCCGCAGCGCCTCCACGTCGGCGGCGACGTCGTCGCCGTCGGCCAGGAGCGTCGCCTCGGTGATCTCGAGGATCAGCCGCTCGGGCGCCAGCCCGGTGCACCGCAGCACCGACGCGACGTCGCCGACCAGGGTGCGGGCGGCCACGTGGGCGGCGGAGATGTTGACGCCCAGGCGCAGCGGCGCCCCGGTGCTCGGCAGCTCCCCCACCACCGTGGCGGCCTGCTCCAGCGCCCAGCGCTGCAGCTCGACGATGACACCCGCCCGCTCGGCGATCGCGACGAACTCCGCGGGCGGGACGTCGCCGAGGTCGGGGTGCCGCCAGCGCAGCAGCGCCTCCACGCCCACCACTCGCTGCTCCTCCAGGGAGACGATGGGCTGGTAGGCGACGGACAGCTCGCCGCGCGCGGAGGCACCGGGCAGGTCCTCGCGGAGCCGGGCCCGGCGGGCCGCGGCGTAGCCGAGGGCCGGGGTGTAGCGGGTGGCCGTGCCCGGGCCGTCGCGGCGCGCGGCCCCGACGGCGAGCTCGGCGTGCTCCATGACGTCGTGCACCGCCATGCGGGCGGTGATCGGCACGATGCCGACGTTGCCGCTGAGGTCGTAGATCCCGGCCGAGGTGAGCACCGGCTGCTCGACGACCGACAGGCAGCGGTCGGCGAGCTGGTCGGTGACGGCGTCGTCCCCCGTCGTCAGGACGGCGAAGGCGTCGCCCCCGAGCCGCGCGACGAGGTCCTCCCCGCGCACCGTGGCCCGCAGCCGGCGCGCCAGCTCGGCGAGCACGCTGGTCGCGAGATCCCGCCCGGCGTCCTCGCGCACCAGCGCCAGCCCGTCGACCTCGATGAGCAGCAGCGTGCGCCCGTCGGCGGTGCCGGTGTCGAGCGCCTGCTGCAGCACCCGCGCGCAGCCGGCCCGGTTCGGCAGCCCGGTGCTGGGGTCGGTGAACGCGACGTCCTCGAGCCGCTGCTCGCGCTCGTGCCGCTCGGTGGTGTCGCGGCAGTGCAGCACCACGCCGCGCACGTCGGGGTCGTCGCGCAGGTCGGCGACGCTGGCCTCGACGTAGCGCCAGGTGCCGTCGGCGTGCGGCAGGCGCAGGGTGAGGATCGACGCGGGGGTGTCCGCCGGCGCCGGCCCGTGCAGCGCCCGGACCAGCGGCAGGGCGTCGCCCTGGTGCGCCAGGGCCAGCAGGTCCCGGCCGATCGTGGCGCCCGGGGTGCAGCCCAGCAGCGTGTCGCTGGTCGGCGACGCCCAGACGATGCGCAGCTCGCCGTCGAGGATGAGGACGGCGTCGCTGCTGGACCACACCAGCGAGCGGAAGTAGGCCTCGCTGCGCCGCAGCCGGGCGCCGAGCAGCTGCTCGTCGCGGGCGGTGACACAGCGGTGCACGGCCGACAGCGCGACGCAGACGACGGCCCCGAGCGTGGAGACGGCGCTGGGCCGGGAGCCGAGCAGGTGGATCGACCCGACGGCGACCACGGCGACGAACATGGCCACGTGCGGCAGCACCTGGCCGAGCTGGGTCGAGCGCCCGGTGCGCTCGCGGTCCGGGCCGGCCGCGGAGGGGCCGGGGTCGGCGAGGGCGGCGAGGACCATCAGGGCCAGGCCGCCGAGGCCGAGCAGCCGGCCGACGTCGGTGGGCACGGTGGCGCCGGAGAGCATGGCCGAGGTGCCCAGGGCACGCCCGGCGGTGAGCAGCAGCGCGCCGGCCAGCAGCAGCGTGGCCATCCGCTGCCGGCGGCCCTCCACGGAGGCGAGCAGGACCAGCGCGGCGACGACGAAGGAGGCGTTGGCCACGACCGCGACGGGGACGACCAGCTGCTCGGCGGGCGTCAGGCCGGTCCACCCGCCGTCCGGGCCGAGGACCAGCAGCTGCACGCCGATCAGGCAGGCGACGGCGAACAGCGCGGTCTCGACGGCGCCGCGGGCGCCGGTGCGCAGCCGCTGCGGCCCGACGAGGGTGAGGACGCCGAGCGCGGCCAGCAGGTAGCCGGGGACGGCCGGCAGCCAGTGCAGCAGGACCTCCTGCACCGGACCGCTCGGGGTGACGGCCGTGTTCAGGACGTAGCCGCCCAGGGGGCACAGCGGGGCGAGGGCGATCAGCCGCCAGCCGCGCAGCCCGCGGCCCCCGCGCGTGGCGGCGCACCGCCACAGGACGACCGAGGAGAGCAGGCCGGAGCCGACGACGACGGCGTCGGCCGACCGGCTCCACCCCGGCACGAGTGTGGCCACCGTGCAGGCCACGACGGCCAGCACGGTGCTCGCCAGGAGCCACCACCTCTGCCTGTCCACACCGCTGGAGTCGGCACGGGCACCCGTGCTCTCCAGCGGCGTGGACCGCGGGTCACTCCAAGGGGGTGAGGTGGCGCCCTCGCAGGGACCCGCCGCGAGCCTGCGAGGGGCGGGGGGCGAGGGGGCCCTTTACCCGCAGATGGCGCCGTTCGCCGCGGAGCCGACGAGCTTGGCGTACTTGCCGAGCACCCCGGTCGTGTAGCGCGGGGGCAGCGGCGCCCAGCCCTGGCGGCGCCGGGCCAGCTCGTCCTCGTCGACCAGCAGGTCGAGGGTCCGGGCGGCGAGGTCCAGCCGGATCCGGTCGCCGTCCTGCACCAGCGCGATCGGCCCGCCGTCGGTGGCCTCGGGGGCGACGTGGCCGACGCACAGGCCGGTCGTGCCGCCGGAGAAACGCCCGTCGGTGAGCAGCAGGACGTCCCTGCCCAGCCCGGCGCCCTTGATGGCGCCGGTGACGGCGAGCATCTCGCGCATGCCCGGGCCGCCGCGGGGGCCCTCGTAGCGGATGACCACGACGTCGCCGGCCTTCAGCGTGCCCTCGGTGACGGCGTCCATCGCGCCCTGCTCGCCGTCGAAGACGCGGGCGGTGCCCTCGAAGACGTCGGCGTCGAAGCCCGCGGACTTCACGACCGCGCCCTCCGGGGACAGCGAGCCACGGAGGATCGTGAGGCCGCCGGTCGTGTGGATCGGGTTGTTCATCGCGTGCACGATCGTGCCGTCGAGGTCCGGCGGGGCGATCTCGGCGAGGTTCTCGGCCATCGTCCTGCCGGTGACGGTGAGGGTGTCGCCGTGCAGCAGGCCGGCGTCCAGCAGCGCGCGCAGCACGACCGGGACGCCGCCCACGCGGTCGATGTCGGTCATGACGAACCGGCCGAAGGGCTTGACGTCGGCCAGGTGCGGCGTGCGGTCGCCGATCCGGTTGAAGTCGTCGAGGGTCAGCTCGACCTGCGCCTCGTGCGCGATCGCCAGCAGGTGGAGGACGGCGTTGGTCGAGCCGCCGAGCGCCATGACGACGGTGATGGCGTTCTCGAACGCCTCCTTGGTCATGATCTGGCGCGCGGTGATGCCCTTGCGCAGCAGGTTCACGACGGCCTCGCCGGAGGCGACGGCGAAGGCGTCGCGGCGGCTGTCGGGCGCCGGCGGGGCGGCGCTGCCGGGCAGGCTCATGCCGAGCGCCTCGGCGACGCTGGCCATGGTGTTGGCGGTGTACATGCCGCCGCAGGAGCCCATGCCCGGGCAGGCGGCGCGCTCGACGGCGGCCAGCTCGTCCTGGCTGATCAGCCCGCGGGCGCAGGCGCCGACGGCCTCGAAGACGTCGATGATCGTGAGGTCGTCGCGGTCGCCGAGCTTCCCGGGCAGCGTGGACCCGGAGTAGAGGAAGACGCTGGCGAGGTCGAGGCGGGCGGCGGCCATGAGCATGCCGGGCAGCGACTTGTCGCAGCCGGCCAGCAGCACCGAGCCGTCGAGGCGCTCGGCGAACATGACGGTCTCGACCGAGTCGGCGATGACCTCGCGGGAGACCAGCGAGGCGCGCATGCCCTCGTGCCCCATGGAGATGCCGTCGGAGACCGAGATCGTGCCGAACTCCAGCGGGAACCCGCCGGCGGCGTGCACGCCCTCCTTGGCCCGCTTGGCCAGCCGGTCCAGGGAGAGGTTGCAGGGGGTGATCTCGTTCCACGACGAGGCGACGCCGATCTGCGGCTTCTCCCAGTCGTCGTCCCCCATGCCCACCGCGCGCAGCATCGCGCGGGCCGGGGCCTTGGTGATGCCGTCGGTCACCTCGCGGCTGCGGGGCTTGACGTCGGCGGTGGTGGTGGAGGGGTCCTCGACGGTCGTCACGTCCGGCGATGTTAGGCGCGCGCGCAGCCCGCGGGGAGACAGCGCTGATACTGGTGGTGACACCACCACCGAGGAGCCCTCCGTGCCCACCCCGCTGCGCCGCGAGCTCGGCGAGTTCCTGCGCTCGCGACGACGCCAGGTCGACCCGGCGACGGCCGGCCTCCCGGCGGTCGGCGCGCGCCGGGTGCCGGGCCTCCGCCGGGAAGAGGTCGCCCTGCTGTCGGGGGTCAGCCACACCTGGTACACGTGGCTGGAGCAGGGCCGCGACATCCACCCGTCCCGCCAGGTGGTGGACGCGCTGGCGCGGACGCTGCGGATGTCGGCCGCCGAGCACGAGTACGTGCTGCGGCTGACCGGTCACGGCTCGCCCGCGCCGGCCGGCGGCGAGGCGGGCATGCCGGCGCACGTGCAGCGGCTGCTCGACGCGCTGGACCCCTCCCCCGCCTACGCCATCACCGCCAGCTGGGCGATCGTCGGGTGGAACGCCGCCTACGAGCGCTTCTACCCCGGTGTCGCCGCCGCGGCGCCGGGCGACCGCAACCTGCTCTGGCTGGTGTTCACCGATCCCGCCGTCCGGGCGCTGCTCGACGACTGGGCGGCCGACAGCCGCCGCTTCCTCACCCAGTTCCGCGCCGAGGTCGGCGCGCGCCTGCAGGACCCCGAGGTGGTGGCCCTGCTGGCCCGCCTGGAGGCGGCCAGCGAGCACTTCCGCTCCGGCTGGGCCAGCCACGACGTCGACCGGTTCAGCTCCGGCGAGCGCCGCTTCCACCACCCGGTGGTCGGCCCGCTGCTGCTCGAGCACCACCAGCTGACCCCCGCCGACGCCCCCGGGGTGCAGGTGGTCGTCTACACCGCCGCGCCCGGCAGCGAGACCGCCGAGCGGCTCCTCCGGCTGGTCGGCTGAGCCGGTCTGGGAGCATCGGGAGGCGTGTCAGCCCCTGCGCGCCTGCGGATGAGCCGTTCCGCGCTCCTGCCCGTCGTCCTGCTCCTCATCTGCGTCGTCCCCGCCGCCACCGCCACGCCCTGGGCGCTGCTGCTGTTCGTGGTGCCGATCGCGGTCGCCGCGTGGGTGCTGCGGGTCGGCGTCGACCTCGGCGACGACGGGGTCACGGTGCGCTCGCTGCTGTCCGCGCGCCGGGTGCCGTGGTCGCAGGTGGCCGGGATCCGGGTGGGCGAGCGCGGCGACCTGTGGGTGGTGACCACCGGCGGCACCGAGGTGCGGCTGCCGGTCCTCCGGGCGCGCGACCTGCCCCGGCTGGCCGCCGCGTCCGGCGGGCGCATCCCGCTGCCCTCGACCGCGGCCTGACCGCGCTAGGGGCCGGCCAGCCACGCCAGCAGCCGGCCCCGCGACCAGCAGCGCGCGACGGTCTCGACGTGCCGCGCGGCCCCGTCGAGCAGCGTCACGCCGACCAGGCTGTGGCCGGAGGCGGGCCGGTCGCCCAGCGTCGGCACGCCGGGGGCGACCCCGACGCCCTCCGCCGACACCCACGCGACCGGCCGGCCGGCCGCCGCCTCCCCGAGGCGGGCGAGGAAGCGCGGCCGGCGCTGCGGGGACAGGCGCGACAGCGCCCACGTGGTGGTGACGACGGGCAGGGCGTGCGCGGGCACCCGGGCGAGGGCCTCGGGCAGCACCTCGACCGGGTCGCCGCGCACCGGCGCGGGCGGATCCGCCGCCAGCAGCGCCACCTCCGCGTCGAGCCCGGCGAGCCGGTCCGGCTCGTGGGCGGCCCGCAGCCGGCGGACGTCGTCGGCATCGGTCGGGTCGAGCGGCGCCCGGTCGACGACGACCCGGGCGACGACCTCCGGCACCGCCCGCGCCGGCACCGGCCGCCGCCCCACGAGCGCGGCCGCGTGCTGCACCGGGGATGCCGGGTCGCCCAGCACCAGCCGGTCGCCGTAGGTGATGCCGACGCGGTCCAGCGTGAGGTTCAGCCCGGCCGGGCGGCCGACGTCGACCAGGCCGACGGCGGCAGCGCCGGCGACGCGCGCCGCCTCGGCGACCGCCGGGTACAGGACGGCGCAGCGTCCGCGCTGGTCGTGCACTAGTAGTCGCCCACCACGTTCTCCAGCGGCCGGCCCTCGAGCAGCCGGGCGAGCTGGGCGGTGACCGCGGCCGCCGCGCGCTCGTCGGTGTCCGGCACGACGCCGGCCACGTGCGGGGTGAGCAGCAGGCCCGGGGCCCGCCAGAGCGGGTGACCGGCGGGCAGCGGCTCGGGATCGGTGACGTCGAGCGCCGCGCGCAGCCGGCCGCCGGTCAGCTCGGCCAGCAGCGCGTCGGTGTCGACCAGCTCCCCGCGGGCGACGTTGACCAGCAGCGCCCCGTCGCGCATCCGGGCGAGGAAGGCCGCGTCGGCCAGGCCGGCCGACTCCGGGGTGAGCGGGAGGGCGAGGACGACGACGTCGGCCTCCGGGAGCAGGGCGGGCAGGTCGGTCACCGGCCGCACGCCGTCCCGCGCCGTCCGGGCGACGAGGGTGAGGTCGACGTCGAAGCCGGCCATCATCCGGGCGATCCGCCGGCCGATGTCCCCGGCGCCCACGACGACGACCCGCGCCCCGACCAGGGTGCGCTCGACCGTCACCTCCCAGCGGCCGACGTCCTGGGTGCGGGTGTACGCGGGCAGGCCGCGCTGCGCGGCGAGCACGGCGGCGACCACCCACTCGGCGGTCGCCGCGGTGTGCGCGCCGCGGGCGTTGCACAGCACCACGCCGTCCGGCAGCCGGCCGGTGAACCGCTCGGCGCCGGCGCTGAGCAGCTGCACCAGCCGCAGGTGCGGCAGCGCCGCGAGGAACGCCGGATCGGGCACGGGCGCGCCGCCGCGGGGCACCCAGACCTGGGCGAGGGCGGCGTCGCCGCTCGGCGGCGGATCGCCCGGCAGCATGCGGTGGCCGCGGACCCGCGGATCCACCGCCTCCACCGCCCGCACGAGCGAGGTGGACGGGACCAGGACGTGCAGCGTCCCCTCGACGGAGAGGACCGGACCGGAGGGCGGCACGGGGACCGACCCTAGGCCTCTTCCCGGCCCGCGCACGTACTGTTGCTCGGGTGGGGCGCGCGCGGGGACGACGGACGGCTCGGCTGGCGGCCGCGCTCCTGACGGCCACCGTGCTCACCGCCTGCGGCAGCGACGGCTACGAGCCGGCCGGCGACTTCCGCCCGCTGCCGGAGGGCCCGCCCCCGCAGGTCTCCCCGCCGTCGAACCAGGCGGAGACCCCGCCGCCGGGCACGCCGCCCGAGCAGTCCGAGGGCGGCGACCCGATCGACCCCAACGTCGTGGCCACCGGGCTCACCGTGCCCACCGGCCTGGTGCTGCTGCCCGACGGCACCGCCATCGTCGGGGAGCGCGAGACCGGGCGGCTGCTGCAGGTCTTCCCCGACCGCTCCCCCGCCCGCGAGCTCATGACGGTGCCCGGCATCGACACCGCGGGCGACGGCGGCCTGCTCGGCCTGGCGCTCTCCCCGACCTATGACGAGGACGGGCTGCTCTACGCCTACGTGTCCACCGCGACCGACAACCGGGTGGTGCGCTTCCCGATGGGCGGCACCCCCAACCCGGTGCTGACCGGCATCCCGCGCGGCGAGATCCACAACGGCGGGGGGCTGCTGTTCGCCGCCGACGGCACGCTGTTCGTGGGCACCGGCGACACCGGCAACCCGGCGCTCGCCCAGGACCCGGTCTCGCTGGCGGGCAAGGTGCTGCACATCGACGTCTTCGGGCAGCCGGTGGACGGCGGGTTGATCTACAGCCGCGGGCACAGCGACGTCCCGGCGCTGTGCCTGGCCGGTGACGACACCCTCTACGCCACCGACGAGTTCGCCACCGAGGACGACGAGCTCGACGTCGTCGAGCAGGGCGGCGACTCCGGCTGGCCCGAGGCCGGCGCCTCGGCGTCCGAGCCGGTCATCGCCATCGACGGCGCGGCCGGCGGGCTCGGCGGCTGCGGGGTCGCCGGGCCGACGGTCTACCTCGGCGCCCTGGACGGCCAGCGGGTGTACGTGGTCACCCTCGACGGCAGCGGCGCCCCGGTCGACGTCCCCGAGGAGCTGCTGTCCGGCGAGTACGGCCGGCTGCGCACCGTCGTCGTCGAGCAGCAGACCGGCGCTCTGTGGATCACCACGTCCAACCGGGACGGCATCGGCACCCCGGCCGAGGACGACGACAAGGTGCTGCGCATCCTGCCGCCGGGGGCGTCGGGCGACTCGCCGCTGTGACACTGCGGCCCTACCGGGCCGCACCGCGGCCCGGTGCCGTACCCCTGTCGCGCTGAGCCCCTCCGGCGCGCCGTGGGCACGTCGGCCGGAGCGGCCCGATCGCGATCCGTAGAGGATCCCGACCGGGCCGCGGCGTCACTCCGCCAGGACCCTTTCTTCCAGCATCCGCTTCACCGTGGGGGCGTCGGCCTTGCCGCGGGTGGCCTTCATGACCTGGCCGACCAGCGCGCCGAGGGCCTGCACCTTGCCGCCGCGGACCTTCTCCACGACGTCGGGCGCCCCGGCGATCGCGGCCTCCACGGCGGCGACCAGCTCGTCGGACTCCCCCATGACCGCCAGCCCGCGGGCCTGCACGACCTCGGCCGGGCCGCCCTCGCCGGCGAGCACGCCGTCGAGCGCCTGCCGGGCCAGCTGGTCGTTGACCGTGCCGGCGGCGACCAGCTGCGTCAGCTCCGCGACCTGCGCCGGGGTGACGGCCAGCTCGGTGAGCTCGACGCCGGCGTCGTTGGCGCGGCGGGCGAGCTCACCCAGCCACCACTTCCGGGCGTCGGCCGGGGTGGCGCCGGCGGCGACGGTGTCGGCGACCAGGCCGAGGGCGCCGGCGTTGACCAGCCACGCCATCTCGGTGGGCGTGATGCCCCACTCCTCCTGCAGCCGCGCGCGGCGGGCGGCCGGGAGCTCCGGCAGCTCGGCCGCGAGCTTCTCCACCCACTCGGCGTCCGGCGCCAGCGGCACCAGGTCGGGCTCGGGGAAGTACCGGTAGTCGGTCGCCTCCTCCTTGCTGCGCCCGGGCGAGGTGGAGCCGGTGTCCTCGTGGAAGTGCCGGGTCTCCTGCAGCACCCGCCCGCCCTCGTCGAGGACGGCGGCCTGGCGGCGCATCTCGAAGCGCACCGCGCGCTCGACCGACCGCAGCGAGTTGACGTTCTTGGTCTCGGTGCGGGTGCCCCACTCGAGGCTGCCGTGCGGCGCCAGCGAGGTGTTCACGTCGCAGCGCAGGCTGCCCTGCTCCATGCGGACGTCGGAGGCGCCCAGCGTCTGGATGATCTCGCGCAGCTCGGTGACGTACGCGCGCGCGACCTCGGGGGCCTTGGCGCCGGCGCCCGGGATCGGCCGGGTGACGATCTCCACCAGCGGGATGCCCGCGCGGTTGAAGTCGACCAGCGAGTGGGAGGCGCCGTGGATGCGACCGGTGGCCCCGCCGACGTGCAGGTTCTTGCCGGTGTCCTCCTCGAGGTGCACCCGCTCGATCTCCACGCGGTAGGTCTCGCCGTCCACCTCGACGTCCAGGTGCCCGGCGGTGCACAGCGGCTCGTCGTACTGGCTGGTCTGGAAGCCCTTGGGGATGTCCGGGTAGAAGTAGTTCTTCCGCGCGAACCGGCTCCAGGAGGCGATCCGGCAGCCCAGCGCCAGCCCGATCCTGATGGTCGCCTCGATCGCGGCGGCGTTGGCCACCGGCAGGGACCCGGGCAGGCCCAGGCAGACCGGGCAGGTCTGGGTGTTGGGCTCGGCGCCGAAGGTGGTCGAGCAGCCGCAGAACATCTTCGACTCGGTACCCAGCTCGACGTGGGTCTCCAGGCCGATGACCGGCTCGTACCGGGTGAGGACCTCGTCGTAGTCGACCAGGCGCTCGGTGCTCATGGGGTCTCCTCCTCGGAGGCGGGGGGCACCGGGCCGGCCGGCGTGGTGCGACCGGTGACCCAGGCACCGAGGCCGGTGAGGACCCCCAGGACGATGAAGACGGCGAAGACGGCGCGGCCGGTGACCAGCCACAGCACGATGCCGGCGACGACGACGAACGCGGTCAGCGCCCAGGCGGCCTTGAGCGCGCCGTTCACGCCGGGCTCCCCGCCACCGGCGCGCGGCCGGCCAGCTCGTCGAGCAGGCGGTGCCCGCGTGCCGAGTCGAGCGCGGCCTCGACGGCGGCGGCGACCTTGTAGCAGCGGTCGTCGGACAGCGCCGGCGCCATGATCTGCAGGCCGACCGGCAGCCCCTCGGACAGCCCGCACGGCACCGAGATCGCCGGCAGCCCGGCCAGGCTCGCCGGCAGCGTGCACAGGTCGGCGGCGTACATCGCCAGCGGGTCGTCGACGCGGGTGCCCAGCGGGAAGGCGACCGTCGGCGTGGTGGGGCTGACCAGGACGTCGACGTCGGCGAAGGCGGCGGTGAAGTCGCGGGTGATCAGCGTGCGCACCTTCTGCGCCTGCCCGTAGTAGGCGTCGTAGTAGCCCGCCGACAGGGCGTAGGTGCCGAGGATGATGCGGCGCTTGACCTCCGGCCCGAAGCCCTGCTCGCGGGTCAGCGCCATGACCTCGTCGAGGTCGTGCTCGCCGTCGTCCCCGACCCGCAGGCCGAAGCGCATGCCCTCGAACCGGGCCAGGTTGGACGACGCCTCGCTGGGCGCGATCAGGTAGTAGGCCGGCAGCGCGAGGTCGAAGGAGGGGCAGGAGACCTCGCGGACCTCCGCGCCCATGCCCTCCAGCAGCTGCACCGCCTCGGCGACGCGCTCGAGCACCCCGGCCTCGTAGCCGTCGGTGTGCCCCTCCCCGCCGAGCTCGCGGACGACGCCGACGCGCACGCCGGACAGGTCACCACCGGCACCGCGGCGGGCGCACTCGGCCAGCGGCGGCAGCGGGGCGTCGATGCTCGTGGAGTCGCGCGGGTCGTGCCCGCCGATCGCCTCGTGCAGGACGGCGGCGTCGAGCACCGTGCGGGCCATCGGGCCGGCCTGGTCGAGGCTGGACGAGAAGGCGATCAGCCCGTAGCGCGACACCGAGCCGTAGGTGGGCTTGTGCCCGACCAGGCCGGTGACGGCGGCCGGCTGGCGGATCGAGCCGCCGGTGTCGGTGCCCAGCGCCCAGGGCGCCAGCCCGCCGGCGACCGCGGCCGAGGAGCCACCGGAGGAGCCGCCCGGGATGCGGGCGAGGTCCCACGGGTTGCGGGTGACCCGGTAGGCGGAGTTCTCCGTCGACGAGCCCATCGCGAACTCGTCCATGTTGGTCTTGCCCAGCAGCACCGTGCCGGCGTCCTTGAGCCGGCCGGCGACGGTCGCGTCGTACGGCGGCCGCCAGCCCTCGAGGATCCTCGAGCCGCTGGTGGTGGGCACGCCCTCGGTGACGAAGACGTCCTTGAGCGCCACCGGCAGGCCGGCCAGCGGGCCGAGCTCCTCGCCGGCGGCGCGGGCGGCGTCGACCGCCGCGGCGCGCTGCAGCGCGGCCTCGCCGTCGACGTGCAGGTAGGCACCGATCGCGCCGTCCTCGGCGGCGATGCGGTCCAGGTAGGCCTGGGTCAGCTCCACCGAGCTGAGCTCACCGGCGGACAGCCGGCGGCCGAGCTCGACGGCGTCGGTCTCGGTCAGCTCGCTCACTGCTCCTCCCCCAGGATGCGCGGCACGCGGAAGCGGTCGTCCTCGGCGGCGGGCGCACCGGCCAGGACGACGTCGCGGGGCAGGCTCGGCGTCGCGACGTCGGCGCGCAGCACGTTGGTCAGCGGCACCGCGTGCGTGGTCGGCGGGACGTCCTCGACGTCGGCCTTGCCGACCTGGGCAACCGCGTCGAGCACCGCGCCGAGCTGGCCCGCGAAGCGCTCGAGCTCCTCCTCGGTGAGGGCCAGTCGGGACAGGCGCGCCAGGTGCGCGAGGTCCTGCGGCCCGAGGCCGGCGGTCCCCTCTGGGCTGTTGGTGCTCATGCTGTGGCCGTACTCCACTCCTGTGGCGCCGCGCGGAACGAGACCCGCACGGCCAGGGACTGCAACCCCGTCACTGTACGTGGGCAGGCCGACGCGCCGTCCCGGACGAGGACCGCGCGTGGGCTGCTCGACCCCGCCCCCGCCCATGGGGGAAGCTGGTCCCCTCCGATCGACGCCGATCGACTCCGCACTCGACGCCGCCCCGGAGGGTCTGCCGTGTCCTATCTCCTGCGCCTGGTCGTGCCCGACCGGCCCGGCATCCTCGGCGCGGTGGCGACCTCGCTGGGCACCGCCGGGATCGACATCGTCTCGGTCGACGTGCTGGAGCGCGGAGGTGGCGTGGCCGTCGACGACATCGTCGTCGACCTCCCGTCCGACCGGCTGCCCGACAGCCTGATCACCGCCGCGCAGGCGATCGAGGGCGTGCAGGTCGAGTCGCTGCGCCCGTTCGCCGGCCCGCTGGACACCCACCGCGAGCTGGAACTGCTCGAGGCGCTGGCCCGCGCCGGCGAGGACACGGCGGTGAAGCTGCTGGCCGCGGAGCTGCCCCGGGTCTTCCACAGCGGCTGGGCGGCGGTGCTCCAGACCGGGGACGGCGGCGCGGTCGAGGTGCTCGCCGCCTCGGACGCCGCCCCCACCCTGGACGGCGGGCTGGCCCTGCCCTGGCTGCCCCTCGAGGCGCCGCGGCTGCTGCCCAGCGAGGACGACTGGCTGCCCGAGCGGTGGCGCGAGATGGCCATCGAGATGATGGCGGCACCCTTCGGCGACCCGCGCACCGCGGTGCTGCTGGGCCGCTCCGGTGGCCCGGCGTTCCGGCGTTCGGAGCTGCTGCGGCTGGTGCACCTGACCGGGATCGCGGCGACCGTCACGCACCTGCCGCCGGTCTGATCCCGGACCTCTCGTACCGCCCTGACCTGCCCTTTTCCTCTTGCAGCGTCATCTAATCGAACATATGATCGAACGCATGACGGCGGCCGGACCCACCACGAGCGACCCCGCGGTCGGGTGGGCGTCCGGGCCGCTGGGCGCGGTCCAGGCCGCCGCCCGGGAGATCGCCCGGCAGTCCGCGGTCCAGGCCCGCGCGGTCGTCGAGTTCGCCGCCACCCGGCCGGCCTCGGCCGACCGCCCAGCCGGGACGAAGGGGGCGATGTCGGCATCCCGTCGCGCCGCCCGGCCGGACGTGCTCACCGAGGTGAGCGAGTGGGCGGCGCAGGAACTGGTGGTGGCCCTGTCGATCTCGTCGCGGGCCGCCGAGGACCTGCTGGTCCGCTCGCTCACGCTGGCCCAGCGCCTGCCGGCCACCCTCACCGCGCTGGAGGAGGGGCGCCTGCACGTCGGGCACCTCGCCCCGCTGCTCGACCACGTCGCGCCGGTCACCGACGACGCGCTGCGCGCCGGGATCGAGGAGGAGGTACTGGCCTGGGCCGGCCGCCGGCACCGCGTCACCACGCCGGGCCAGCTGCGCGACAAGGTCCGGCGGGTGGTGCTGGCTCGGGATGCCCGGGCGGCCGCCCGGAAGCTGGAGGCCGCGCTCCGCGACCGCGGGGTCTCGCTCCGACCGGACGCCGACGTCGCCGGGATGGCGACGCTGAGCGCGTACCTGACCCTTCCCGAGGCCCGCGCGGTGCAGGCCGTGCTCGGCGCCTACGCCGACGCCCTGCCCGACGACCCCGACCGCCCCGCGCGCAGCCGCGGGCAGAAGATGGCCGATGCGCTGCTCGACCTCGTGCTGCGTCCCGGCGAGCACGGCATGGCCCCGGTGCAGGTACAGCTGCTGGTCGCCGCCTCCGTGCCCACGCTGCTCGGGGGCGACGCCCCGGCCGAGGTCGACGGGCACGTGGTGCCGGCCGAGATGGTCCGCGACCTGCTGCGCGCGCTCGGGCTGCTCCCCGAGCCCGACCGGCCACCCGCGGACCCCGCGCCCGGCACCGGCACCGGCACCGACACCGGCACCGACGAGGTCCCCGACGCCGACACGCAGATCCGGCTCTGGGAGGCGCAGTTCGCTGCCGGGACCGACCTCCCCGACCCCGCCGACGCACCATCCACGATCCCCGACCACGTCCTGCGGCAGTGGGCCGAGGAGCCGGCCGCCGAACGCGCGGAGGTCGGCGCACTCCTGCCCGCGGAGGGATCGGCCGGAGCCCCTGACCCCGGCACCGGCCCCGGATCCGCTCCGGGCAGCGGCGGCAGCACCGGCTGGTGGGCCGAGGCCGACCGCGCGGTGCAGACCACCGGCACCGCTCTCCACGAGCTGGTCGGCGCCCTCGGGCACGCCCAGCGCCTGGTGACCACCGCCGAGGCCACGGACGCCGCCGACGAGACGGTGCACACCGCCTCTCCCGCCGGACAGGTCAGCGCCGCTCCCGACGCGATCGCCGCGGCACGCGCCGCAGCGGCCACCCAGCGGGCGGCACTCGCCGACCTGCTGCTCCGCAGCGGGGGCGGCGGGCTGGCCGACCGGCCCCGGGGTCGCCCTCACGCACGCGCTGTCGGGCACGCTGCTCGCGCTCACCGATGTGGCCGGGATGACCCGCGCCGCCACCTGCGGCCGTCCGGCCTGCCGCCGCCGGCCGGCGCGCTGCGACCACGACCTGGGCAACCGACCCGGCCTCGGGCCGCCGGCTCCCACCGACGGCTACCGCCCCGCCACCGCACTCGACGGGTACCAGCGTGCCCGTGACCGGCGCTGCCGCTTCCCGGGCTGCCGGATGCCCGTGGCCGCCGGCGGCGAGCTCGACCACGACCACCCCTACGCCGAGGGCGGCCCGACCGCGGCCGCCAACCTGGCCGGGTACTGCACCCCGCACCACCGCGGCAAGCACCAGGCACCCGGCTGGGCCAGCGGGCTGGCCCCTGACGGCACCCTCACCGTCACCACCCCGAGCAGCCTGGCCGCGGTCACCGAGCCGCCGCCGTTCTGACCGGTGCGGCCGCGCGGGCGGCGGGCGACGGGCGGGTCAGTTCTCGGCGGCCGGCGTCTCCGCCGCCTCGCTGCCGTCGCCGATCGTCGCGACCGCGCGGGCGGCCTCGGGCCCCTCGTCGAGCAGCACCCGGAAGCCGTCGTCGGAAAGGATCGGCGCCTTGACCTGCACGGCCTTGTCGTACTTGCTCCCCGGGTCGGCACCGACGACCACGAAGCCGGTCTTCTTGCTCACCGACCCGGTCACCTTGCCGCCGCGCTCCTGGATCGCCGCGATCGCCGAGTCGCGGCTGAAGTCCCGCAGCGAGCCGGTGACCACGACGGTGACGCCGGTCAGCGGACCCGGGCCGGCGGCCTCCCCCTCGTCGGCCATCCGCACCCCGGCGGCCCGCCACTTCTCCACGACCTCGCGGTGCCAGTCGACGGCGAACCAGTCGCGGATCGACCGGGCGATCGTCGGGCCCACGCCGTCGGCGGCGGCGAGCTCCTCCTCGCCGGCCTCGGCGATCCGGTCGATCGAGCGGAAGTCACGGGCCAGCGCCTGGGCGGCGGTGGGGCCGACGTGCCGGATCGACAGGGCGACCAGCACCCGCCACAGCGCGACGTCCTTGCGGGTCTGCAGGTTGGCCAGCAGCTTCTGGCCGTTGGCCGAGAGCGTGCCGTCCTTCTTGGTGAAGAACGCCGACCGCTCCAGCTTCTCGGCGTCGAGGAAGAACAGGTCGCCCTCGTCCTGCAGCAGCCCGCTCTCGAGCAGCGCGATCGCCGCCTCGTAGCCCAGGTTCTCGATGTCGAACGCGCCGCGCCCGGCCACGTGGAAGACCCGCTCCCGCAGCTGCGCGGGGCACGAGCGGGCGTTCGGGCAGCGGATGTCGGCGTCGCCCTCCTTCTCCGGCCGCAGCTCGGTGCCGCACTCCGGGCAGTGCGTCGGCATGACGAACGGCACCTCGTCGCCGGTGCGCGCGGCCACGACCGGCCCCAGCACCTCGGGGATGACGTCGCCGGCCTTGCGGATGACGACGGTGTCGCCGATCAGCACGCCCTTGCGCTGCACCTCGCTGGCGTTGTGCAGGGTGGCCAGCTGCACGGTCGAGCCGGCCACCTTCACCGGCTCCATGTACGCGAAGGGGGTCACCCGGCCGGTGCGGCCGACGTTGACCCGGATGTCGAGGAGCTTGGTGGTGGCCTCCTCCGGCGGGTACTTGAACGCGATCGCCCAGCGCGGCGCCCGCGAGGTCGAGCCCAGCCGGCGCTGCAGCGCCACCTGGTCGACCTTCACCACCACGCCGTCGATCTCGTGCTCGACCGAGTGCCGCTGCTCGCGGTAGCGCTCGATGTAGGCCCACACCGCCTCGAGGTCGTCGACCACCTCGACGCGGTCGCTGACCGGCAGCCCCAGCTCGCGCAGCCGCGCGTAGGCCGCCGACTGCCGCTCGGGCTCGAAGCCGGTGCGCGCGCCCAGCCCGTGCACCACCAGGCGCAGCGGGCGGGACGCGGTGACCTTCGCGTCCTTCTGCCGGAGGGACCCGGCGGCGGCGTTGCGCGGGTTGGCGAACGGCGCCCGGCCCTGCTCGACCATGCCGGCGTTGACGTCGGCGAAAGCAGCGACCGGGAAGTAGATCTCGCCGCGCACCTCGAGCAGCGCGGGGACGTCGTCGCCGGTGAGGGTCTGCGGGACGTCGCGCATGGTGCGGACGTTGGCCGTGACGTCCTCCCCCGTCACGCCGTCGCCGCGGGTGGCCGCGCGCACCAGCCGGCCGCGCTCGTAGACCAGGTCGACCGCGACGCCGTCCACCTTCAGCTCGCACAGGTAGCTGGCCGCGTTGCCGACCTCCCGCTCGACGCGGGCGGCCCAGGCGGAGAGCTCGTCGCTGCTGAACGCGTTGTCCAGGCTCTGCATCCGCTCCAGGTGCTGGACCGGCGAGAACGTGGCGGTGAAGCCGCCGTTGACCTTCTGGCTCGGCGAGTCGGGGGTGACCAGCGCCGGGTGCGCCGTCTCCAGGGCCTTGAGCTGGCCCATGAGCTCGTCGTACTGCCCGTCGCTGACGAGCGGCTCGTCGCGCACGTAGTACGCGAAGGCGTAGCGGTCGAGCTCCTCGGAGAGGTCGCGGTGGCGGGTGCGGACGTCGTCGGGCACCTCGGTGAGGTCCTCCCGGTCGGTGGCCGCGGCGACCTGCGGGGTGTCGAGTTCGGCGTCCGTGCTCACGCCGGAACGGTAACCGGCGGGTACGACGACGAATCGGGAGCGACCCGGTCGGGTGTCACTCGGGTTGCAGGTACTTCGCCGCCTCGCGCACGTGCGTGAGCGCCTCCCGCGCGTAGCCCGGGGTGGCACCGGCCAGCCCGCAGGCGGGGGTCAGCGTGACCGCCCCGGCCAGCCGGTCGGCCGGGAAGCCGAGCTCCCGCCACCAGGCCTGCAGCCGGCTCGCGGTCGCCTTGGGCCGGGGCAGCACGGCGTCGGTACCGGGGACGACGCCGAGCAGCAGGTGGGTGCCGGCCTCGACCGCCTCCCCCACGGCGTCGAGGTCCTGCACCAGGCCGTGGTCGAGCGAGACGCCGGCCGCGCCGGCGGCCCGGAACAGCCCCAGCGGCGCCCGCGGCGCGCAGCAGTGCACGGCCACCGGGCCGGGCAGCGCGCCGAGCATCCCGCCGAGCTCCTGCTCGACCACCTGCTCCGGGACGGCGGGCAGCTTGCCGAACCCGCTCACCGTCGGCAGCGCGCCCTGCAGGACGGCGGGCACCGACGGCTCGTCCAGCTGGACGACGACACGGGCGCCGGGCACCCGGGCGGCCACCTCGGCGGCGTGCTGGGCCAGCCCCTCGGCGAGGGACTGCGCGAGGTCGCGCCGGGCCCCGGCGTCCACGACGGCGCGGTCACCGCGGGTCCGCTCGAGCGCGGCGGCGAGGGTCCACGGGCCCGCCGCCTGCACCTTCAACGGCCCGGTGTAGCCGTCGGCGACGTCGGTGAGGGCGTCGAGGTCGCGGGCGAGGAACTCGGCTGCCCGGCGCTGGTCGATCCCCGACCGCGGCACCAGCCGCCACCCGGCGGGGGTCAGCTCGACGGCCAGGTCGACCAGGAGCGCCGCGGTGCGGCCGACCATGTCGGCGCCGGCGCCCCGACCCGGCAGCTCGGGCACGTGGGCGAAGCCGGGCAGCTCGCCGGTGACGATGCGCACCGCCTCGACCGGATCCCGGCCGGGCAGCGACCCGACGCCCGTGGCCGGGCCCCAGGCCGGTGGCGGGGTGGGGTCGGCGGCGGGCGGTTCTCCGGACGGGACGGGCTCGAGCGGCGGCACCACGTCGGCGACGGTAGTCCGCCGCCGGAGCCGCCCGGCGACGTCGGTCAGGGACGCCACTCCGGCCGGTGCTCCGGGTGGCCGCAGTACGGCAGGGCCAGTGCGCGCAGCACCGCCGCGCCGTCCGTGCTCGCCGCGGCGGACTCCACGAGCAGCCGCCGGGCCGCGCACTCGGCGAGCACGCGCTCGGGGTCCCAGCGGGCGATGTGGTGCGCGGCCGGCTGGTCCATCGGCTGCCGCCACGGCCCGCAGGCCACGGGCTCGGAGGTGCCGTCGAGGAAGACCGCGTCGCCGGCGCCGCTCCAGTACCAGCCGGCGACCTCGCGGCCGGCCACGACCCGCACCGCCGCACGGGCGGCCTGCTCGTCCTCGGCGATGCGGGCGAGCATGAAGGCGGTCAGCCCGGCCGTCACGCCGGCCGGCGCGCGGCGGCCGCGACGGCCGCCTGGCCGAGCACCAGGTCACCGTGCTCGGGGTCGGGCAGGTAGAGCACCGCCGACTGCCCCGGCGCCACCCCGCGCTGCACCTCGGCGAGCAGCAGCCGCAGGCCGCCGTCCTCCCCCGCCGTGACCTCGCACGCCACCGGGGCGCCATGCGCCCGGAGCTGCACCTGCGCCGCGAACGGCAGCGCGGGCGCGGCGGCGGTCCAGGTCGGCGGCGCGGTGCGCACCTCGTCGACGCCGGCCAGGTCGGCGGTGCCGATGGTGACCGTCCGGCTGACCGGCTCGATGCCGAGCACGTACCGCGGCCGCTGGTCGCCGACGCTCACGCCGAGCCCGCGGCGCTGGCCGACGGTGAACCCGTAGGCCCCCGAGTGCTGCCCGACCGTCGCCCCGGTCGCGGCGTCGACCAGCGGGCCGGGCTGCTCGCCCAGCCGGCGGGCGAGGAAGCCGCGGGTGTCGCCGTCGGGGATGAAGCAGATGTCGTGCGAGTCCGGCTTGGCCGCCACGCCGAACCCGCGCTCGGCGGCGATCTCGCGCACCCGCCGCTTGGTCATCGACCCCAGCGGGAAGACCGCCCCCGCCAGCTGCTCGGCGGTGAGGACGGCGAGCACGTAGGACTGGTCCTTGGCCGCGTCGACCGAGCGGCGCAGCTGCCCGCCGGCCAGCCGGGCGTGGTGGCCGGTGACCACGGCGTCGAAGCCCAGCGCCCGCGCCCGGTCCAGCACCGCCGAGAACTTGATCTTCTCGTTGCAGCGCAGGCACGGGTTCGGCGTGCGGCCGGCGGCGTACTCGGCGACGAAGTCCTCGACGACGTCCTCGGTGAACCGCTCGGCGAGGTCCCACACGTAGAACGGGATGCCGAGCTCGTCGGCGACCCGGCGGGCGTCGTGCGCGTCCTCGACGCTGCAGCAGCCGCGGGCGCCGCTGCGCAGCTGCTGCCGGTCCGGGGAGAGCGCCAGGTGCACGCCGGTGACCTCGTGCCCCGCGTCCACGGCCAGCGCCGCGGCCACCGCGGAGTCCACCCCGCCGCTCATGGCGGCCAGGATCCGCACGGTCAGCGCCCCGACCGGGCCCGGCGGGCGCGCTCGACCACCGGCCCGATGACCTCGAGCAGCGCGTCCACGTCGGCGTCGCCGGACGTCGAGCCGAGGCTGAACCGCAGCGAGCTGCGCGCGCGGTCCGGGTCCGCGCCGACGGCCAGCAGCACGTGACTGGGCCGGGCCACCCCGGCGCTGCAGGCGGAGCCGGTCGAGCACTCGACGCCGCGGGCGTCGAGCAGCATGAGCAGCGCGTCGCCCTCCGCGCCGGGGAAGGACAGGTGGGCGTTGCCGGGCAGCCGCCCGGGGCCGCCGGCCACGACGTCGTCCAGCGGTGCGCCGTTGAGCTGCACGTCGGGCACCTGGGCCACCACGCCGGCGACCAGCCGGTCGCGCAGCGCGGCCAGCCGGCGGGCCCGGGGCTCGCGGCCGGTGATCGCGGCGTCGACGGCCACGGCGAGGCCCACGATCGCGGCGACGTCGAGGGTGCCGGAGCGGACGTCGCGCTCCTGGCCGCCGCCGTGCAGCAGCGGCATGCACTCGGCGTCGCGGCGCAGCAGCAGCGCGCCGGCGCCCATCGGCCCGCCGAGCTTGTGCCCGGTCATGGTCAGCGCGTCGACGCCGCTGGCGCCGAAGTCCACCGGCACCTGGCCGACCGCCTGCACCGCGTCGGTGTGCAGCGGCGCCCCGACGGCGTGCGCGACCTCGGCGAGGGCGGCCATGTCGCTGACCGTGCCGATCTCGTTGTTGGCCCACATGACGCTGACCAGGGCGACGTCCTCGCCGTTTCCCAGCGCCGCCCGCAGGGCCTCCGGCGTGACCCGGCCGGTGGGCTCCACGGGCAGCCAGGTGACGTCGGCGCCGTCGTGCTTGGCCAGCCACTCGACGCTGTCGAGGACGGCGTGGTGCTCGGCCGGGCTGGCCACGATCCGCCGCCGGCGGGAGTCGGCCTCCTGCCGGCCCCAGAACAGCCCCTTCACGGCGAGGTTGTCGCTCTCGGTGCCGCCGGCGGTGAACAGCACCTCCGACGGCCGGGCGCCCAGGGCGGCGGCCAGCCGCTCGCGGCTCTGCTCGGCGACGCGGCGGGCGGCCCGGCCGCTGGCGTGCAGCGAGGAGGCGTTGCCCACCCGGCCCAGCTGCTCGGTCATCGCAGCCAGCACCTCGGGGAGCACCGGCGTGGTGGCCGCGTGGTCGAGATACGTCATGACGGAGCAAGGGTAGTCGCGGCGGCTGCGGGCGCCGGGGCCCCGGCCGGGTGCCGGGCCGGGTCCTGCGCCCGGCCGGCCACCAGGGCACCGGCCAGCGCCGGCAGCACCAGGAAGCCCCCGGCCACCAGGACGGCGGCGGCGAACGGCACCGCGCCGGCCGACGCGGCCGCCACCAGCACGCCGACCAGCCCCACGCACAGCGCCGAGCCGGTGACGTCGGCGATCTGGACGGCGGCGGAGTCGGCGCCGCGGCGCTCCTCCGGCGACTGGTCGAGCAGCAGCACCCCGATGCTCGGCATGCCCAGCCCCATGCCGAGGCCGGCCACCGGCCAGGTCAGGTAGGTCACCCAGCCCCCGACGCCCGGCACCGCCACCAGCGCCGTCCCCGCCAGGCCGACGGCGACCAGCACGAAACCGATCCGCAGCAGGCGGGCGCGCGACACCCCGGGGTACCGGCCCTGCAGCTGGGAGGCCAGCGACCAGCCCACGGCGGCGGTGGTGAGCGGGATGCCGGCGGCGGTCGGGCTGTAGCCGTGCAGCGCGGTGAGCCCGAGCGGCAGCAGCGCGTCCATGCCGAAGAAGGCGCCGGCGAGCAGGCCGCGCGAGGCGACGACCGTGGGCAGGCCCCGGCCGGCCCGCACGGTCCCGGCGGGCAGCAGCCGGGACAGCCCGGCGGCCAGGGCGAGGGCCCCGGCGACGGCGACGGCGATCGCGACGCCGTCCAGCCGCTGCCCGGCGTACTGCAGCCCGCCGATGCCCAGGCCGGCCAGCACCGCCCACCAGCGGCGCGACGCGGTACCGGCCGCGGCCCCCGCCTCCGGCACCGGGAGCACCCGGAGCGCGGGCAGCACCAGCAGCAGGCCGGCGGCGATCAGCGGCAGCAGGCCGAGGAACACCCAGCGCCAGCCGACGTGCGTGGTCACCAGCCCGGACACCAGCGGACCGAGCAGCGCCGGCAGCACCCACGCCGCGGAGAACGCACCGAACAGCCGCGGCCGCAGCTGCGGCGGATAGGCCTGGCCCGCGACGACGTACAGCGAGACGGCGATCAGCCCGCCGCCCAGGCCCTGCACCGCCCGGCCGGCGACGAACAGCGCCATCGAGCCGGCCAGGCCGCCGGCGAGCAGCCCGGCGGCGAACACCGCGACGCCGGCCAGCAGCGCCACCCGCGAGCCGCGCCGGTCACCGACCTCCCCGCCGGCGACCATCCCGACCACGGAGGTGACGAGGAAGGCGCTGAACGGCCACGCGTACCAGGCCAGCCCGTCGAGCTCGGCCACGGCCGTGGGCATCGCCGTCCCGACCGCCATGGCCTCGAAGGCCACGAACGTGACGAGCATGAGCAGCCCCGCCGTCCGCAGCCGGTATTGCCGGGAGAACACCCCCGGGGGGCGAGACGGTTCCACGTCCTCGGCCAACCCCGCTCCCCTCCTCGTGCTTCCGGACCGGCCCCGACACGCCGCGAGCGCCGGCCCCCGGACGGGGACCGGCGCTCGCAGTGAGCTGCTGGAACGGTCTCGCTGCAGGGTCCCGCGGCCCGCGTCAGCGGGTCGCGGGGGCAGCGAGGTCCGCTTACTTGCGGGCGGTGATGAGCTCGGTGGCCTGCGGGACGACGACGTTGAGGTCGCCGACCACGCCGAAGTCGGCCAGCTCGAAGATCGGGGCCTCGGGGTCCTTGTTGATGGCCACGATGGTCTTCGAGGTCTGCATGCCGGCGCGGTGCTGGATGGCACCGGAGATGCCGACGGCGACGTAGAGGTTCGGCGACACCGTCTTGCCGGTCTGCCCGACCTGGAAGCTGTGCGGGTAGAAGCCGGAGTCGACCGCGGCGCGCGAGGCACCGACGGCGGCACCGAGCGAGTCGGCCAGGCCCTCGATGATCGCGAAGTTCTCCGCCGAGGCGACGCCGCGGCCACCGGAGACCACGATCGAGGCCTCGGTGAGCTCGGGGCGGGAGGACTTCTGCTCCACGACCCGGTCGACGACCTTGACGGCCTTGGCGGCGTCGGAGATCGAGACCGCGACCTGCTGCTCGGTGCCGGCGGCCGGGGCCGGCTCGGGGTTCACCGAGTTGCCGCGCAGCGTGTAGATCGGCGTCCCGGCGGTGACCTTCGAGTGCACGATGACCTGGCCGGCGAACGCCGCCTGGGTCGCGGTGCCGTCGGCGGTGATCTCGGTGACGTCGGTGAGGAAGCCGCTGCCGGTCTTCACCGCGAGGCGGGCGGCGATCTCCTTGCCCTCCGGGGAGGACGGGATGAGCACCGCGGCCGGGCTCTTCTCGCCGACCAGCTGGGCCAGCACCTCGGCCTTGGGGGCGACGAGGTAGGCGTCGACGTCCTCGGACTCGGCGACGTAGACGGTGGCCGCGCCGTACTCGGCCAGCTGCTCGCGGACGCCCGCGGCGGTGCCGGGGGCGGCGATCACGACGGCCGAGGGCTCACCGAGCGCGCGGGCCGCGGTGAGGGCCTCCAGGGTGGTCTTGCGGACTCCGCCGCCGGCCGGGTTGAGCTCGGCCAGGACCAGGACCTCTGCCATGGGGTTGTCTCCTCTTCCTTCGATCCGGGCCGGTCAGACGATCTTCTGGCTGGCGAGGAAGTCGACGAACTTCTGCGCGCCGTCGCCCTCGTCGGGCACCTTCACGCCCTCGCCCTTGGGCGGGCGGCCGGCGAAGTCGAGGACCTGGGTCGCGGCGGCACCGAGGCCGACGGAGCCGGCGTCGACCCCGACGTCGGCCAGCGTCAGGCTCTGCACCGGCTTCTTCTTGGCGGCCATGATCCCCTTGAAGGAGGGGTAGCGCGGCTCGTTGATCGTGTCCCAGGTGGAGACGATCGCCGGGAGCGGAGCCTCCAGCGCCCAGTAGCCGCCGTCGGTCTGCCGCTCCACCTTGGCCACGCCGCCCTCGACGGTGAGCTTGCGCGCACCGGACAGCTGCGGGATGCCCAGCCGCTCGGCGAGCAGGGCCGGCATGACGCTCATCTGGCTGTCGGTCGCCTCGGCGCCGCAGAGGATGAGGTCGTACTCCAGCTGCTGCAGCGCAGCGGCCAGGACGGCGGAGGTCGCCAGCGCGTCCGAGCCGTGGATCGCCGGGTCGGAGACGTGGACGGCCTTGTCCGCACCCATCGACAGCGCCTTGCGGATCGCGTCGGTCGCGGTGTCGGGGCCGACGGTCAGGACGGTGACCTCACCGCCCTGGGCCTCCTTGACCGTCAGCGCCTCCTCGATCGCGTACTCGTCCATCTCGTTGATGACGTTGTCCGCGGTCGCCCGGGCGACGGTGTTGTCGGACGGGTCGAGCTTGCGCTCGCTGCCCGAGTCCGGGACCTGCTTGACCAGAACGACGATGTTCACCGTCAGACCCACCTCCACGGGGGACACAAGGACGCGGGCGGCGGCCCGCCTGGCTCCGATCATGGAGGTTACCCAGGAGTAACGCGGACGAGCGTCCCGGTCCCGGTGAGGCCCGTCACGCCGCCGCCGGCCACTCTCCCGTGGCGGCGAAGCGCCGCAGCGTGGCGGCGTGCGGGGCCAGGTCCAGGCCCTGCGCGGCCACCCACTCGTCGGAGTAGTAGGTGTGCGCGTACCGCTCGCCGCCGTCGCACAGCAGGGTGACGACGCTGCCGGTGCGGCCGGCGGCCAGCATCTCGGCGACCAGCGTGAACGCGCCCCACAGGTTGGTGCCGGTGGAGCCTCCGGCCCGCCGTCCGGTCACCTCCTCGAGGTGGCGCATCGCGGCCAGCGACGCGGCGTCGGGCACGCCGATCATCCGGTCGACGATCGTCGGGACGAACGACGGCTCCACCCGGGGCCGGCCGATGCCCTCGATCCGCGAGGGCATCCCGGTGGTCCAGTCCGGCCGGCCGGCGGCGTAGCCCGGCAGGAAGGCGGAGTTCTCGGGGTCGACGACGGCCAGCCGGGTCGGGTGCCGCCGGTAGCGCAGGTAGCGGCCGATGGTCGCGCTGGTGCCGCCGGTGCCGGCGCCGACCACGACCCACTCGGGCACCGGGTGTCGCTCGCGGGCCAGCTGGTCGAAGACCGACTCCGCGATGTTGTTGTTGCCCCGCCAGTCGGTGGCGCGCTCGGCGTAGGTGAACTGGTCGAGGTAGTGCCCGCCGCACTCGGCGGCCAGCCGGCGGGCCTCGTCGTACATGTCCGGCGCGCGGTCGACGAAGTGGCAGCGGCCGCCGTGGAACTCGATGAGCGCGACCTTCTCCTCGCTCGTCGAGCGCGGCATGACCGCGACGAAGGGCAGCCCGAGCATCCGCGCGAAGTACGCCTCGCTGACCGCGGTCGAGCCGCTGGAGGCCTCGACCACCGGGCTGCCCTCGGTGATCTGCCCGGAGCACAGCCCGTAGAGGAACAGCGACCGGGCCAGCCGGTGCTTGAGGCTGCCGGTCGGGTGGGTCGACTCGTCCTTGAGGTAGAGGTCGATCCCCCACTCCGGCGGCAGCGGGTAGACCAGCAGGTGCGTGTCGGCACTGCGGTGCGCGTCGGCCTCGACCATCGCCACCGCCCGGTCGACCCACGCCCGGCGGGCGGGGTCGGACCGGTCGACGTCGGTGCGGTCGACGTCCGTGTGATCCGCGTCGGTGTGATCCGCGTCGGGGTGATCCGCGTCGGGGTGGTCGTCGGCAGCGCTCATCCCGCCATGATCGGGCACGCGCCGTGACGCCGGGCGTGCACTGCGCCATCCCCGCGGGGAGTCGCGCGGCCGGGCGCCGTCCGGGGCGCCGCGGCACTCCCCGTCCCGCCCCGCGCGTCCTACCCTGCGCGGCACCGGGGGCGGCCGTGGCCCGCACCCGCAGAGGGGGGTGCCGATGACCGCGACCCCGCGCCGCTTCGGGTCCTACGAGCTCGAGGAACTGGTCGGCGTCGGCGGGATGGGTGAGGTCTGGCGCGCCCTGGACACCCGCCGCGACCGCTGGGTCGCCCTCAAGCTGCTGCCCGACCTGCTGCACGCCGACCCCGAGTACGTCAGCCGGTTCCGCCGCGAGTCGCACGTGGCGGCCCGGCTGCGCGAGCCGCACGTCATCCCCATCCACGACTTCGGGGAGATCGACGGCCGGCTGTTCATCGACATGCGGCTGGTCGACGGCCGCGACCTCGGGCAGGTGCTGGCCGACGGCCCCCTCTCGCCGGCCCGCACGGTCGCGCTGCTCACCCAGGTCGCCGACGCGCTCGAGGCCGCCCACGCCGACGGCCTGGTGCACCGGGACGTCAAGCCCAGCAACGTGCTGGTGACCCCGCAGGACTTCGTCTACGTCGTGGACTTCGGGATCGCCCGCTCGGTCGGGAGCACCCGGACGTCGCTGACCATCACCGGGGCGACGGTCGGGACGCTGGACTACATGGCGCCGGAGCGCTTCACCGACCAGCCGCTCGACGGCCGCGTCGACGTCTACTCCCTGGCCTGCGTCCTCGCCCAGTGCCTGACCGGCACCCGGCCGTTCCGCGGCGAGGACCTCCCCGCGCTGCTCTACGCCCACCTCTACACCGATCCGCCGCGCCCGAGCCAGGTCATGCCGGGGATCCCGCCCGCGCTGGACGAGGTGGTCGCCCGCGGCATGGCCAAGCGGCCCGAGGACCGGTTCTCCAGCCCCCGCGAGCTCATGGACGCCGCCCGCGCGGCCCTCGCGCCGGCCGCGGCGCCGGTGCCGCGGGCCCCGGAGACGGTTCGGGCGGGGCCGCCGCCGATCCCCGCGAGCGGAACGCCGGACCTCGGTCTGGCCGCCCGCGGCGGCCACCGCTCCGTGGACCCGCTGCCCTCGCCGGCACTGGCGTCGGCCGTCCCCCCACCGCCGGGCGCCTCCGCGGCGCCCGGGGGACGCGGCGGCGGCCGGCGGGGGCGGCGGCCGGTGCTGCTGGCGGCGCTCGCCGCCCTGCTGCTCGTCGCCGGGGTGGTGGCGGTGCTCCTCTGGCCCCGCGACCAGACCCCGACCGCGACCGGCAGCACCACCGGCGGAGCAGGTGCGGGAGCGGGCGCCGGGTCCGCGCAGCCCGGGGCGCCGTCGGCCGACCGCGAGCGGCCCGGCGACGAGGCGCCGGCCGATCCGGCACCGAGCCTGGCCGTCCCGACCCAGGAGGGTCAGCCGGTGCCGGTGCCGCCCACCCCGGGGTACCTGGCCGTGGCGCCCAACGGCCGGTACGCCTACATCGCCCACCGGGCGGAGGGCATCGTGTCGGTGCTGGACCTCACGTCCCTGCAGGTCGCCGCCCGCATCCCGATCGACGCCGGCCCGCCGCAGTTCATCACCTTCTCGCCGGACGGCAGCCGGGCCTACATCACCGTCACGAACGCCGACTACACCGAGAACTTCGTCGTCTACGTCGACACCGCCACCAACCGGCCGCTCGAGACCGTGCCGGTGGGCCTGCGGCCCTTCGCGCCGGAGACCTCCCCCGACGGCGCGCTGCTGTACGTGCCGCTGCACAACGAGGGCCGGGTCGAGGTCCTCGACACCGCGACCGGCGAGGAGGTCGACTCCTACGAGGTCGCGCCGAACCCGCACTGGATCGACGTCAGCGCCGACGGCCGGTACGGGTACACCGCCAACCACGAGTCCAACGTGGTGTCGGTGCTCGACCTCTTCGACGGCGGCGCGGTGGTCGCCGAGCTGCCCGCGGGCACCTCACCGCACAGCGTGGCGGTGTCCCCCGACGGCAGCCTGGTCGCGGTGGTCGCCTTCGACAGCGGCGACCTGCACGTCATCGACACGGCCAGCAACACCGTCGTCGCCACCCAGCAGGTCGGCGCGCAGCCGCAGGACGTCACCTGGGCGCCCGACGGCGCGCACCTCTACACCGCCGACGTCCGCGGCGGCACGATGACCGTCGTCGACACCGAGACCTGGCAGGTCACCGCGAGCCCGCCCACCGGCTCCTCCCCGACCAGCGTCGCGGTCTCCCCCGACGGCACCCGCGCCTACGTCACCAACCTCGACGACGCGACCGTCACGGTCTTCGCCCTGTCGGCCTGACGCCGTCAGGCCGGGGCGTCGGGCTCGACCGGCGCCACCAGCGCCGGCCGCTCGGCCGGGGTGACGGTGACCGCCGTGCCGGGCGTGAGCCCCTGGCTGTCGGCGCTGGCGACGTCGACCTGCACCTCCAGCCCGTCCGGCAGGGCGACCGCCAGGCGGGTGGAGGCACCGGAGAAGGTGCGGGTGACCACGCGGCCCTCGCCCCGGGGGTCGGCCGCGACGGTCAGCGCCTCGGGCCGCACCAGCGCGACCGCGGGCCCGGGCGGCGGGGTGTCGCCGAGGATCTCCCGCCGCACGCCGAGGAACTGCACGTCGCCGTCGCCGAGGACGGCGGGGATGCGGTTCATCGTGCCGACGAACTGGGCCACGAACGCGGTGGCCGGCCGCTCGTAGAGCTCGTCGGGCGAGGCCACCTGCTCCAGCCGGCCGGCCCGCATGACGCCGACCCGGTCGGCCACCGACAGCGCCTCGGACTGGTCGTGGGTGACGAACACCGTGGTGATGCCGAGCTCCAGCTGGATCCGCCGGATCTCCTCGCGCAGCTGCACGCGGACCTGGGCGTCCAGCGCGGACAGCGGCTCGTCGAGCAGCAGCACCCGCGGGGCGACGGCGAGCGCGCGGGCCAGCGCGACCCGCTGCTGCTGGCCGCCCGACAGCTGGTGGGGGTACCGCTGCGCCCGGTCGGAGAGGCCCACCAGCTCCAGCAGCTCGTGCGCCCGCTCCCGCCGCTCGGCCCTGGCCCCCCGCCGGCGCACGCGCAGGCCGAAGGCGACGTTGTCGGCCACGGTCATGTTGGGGAACAGGCTGTAGGCCTGGAACACCATCCCCATGTCCCGCTTGTTCGCCGGGACGGCGGTGATGTCCTCCCCGCCGAGCAGCACCCGGCCGGCGTCGGGCTGCTCGAACCCGGCGATGGCCCGCAGCGCGGTCGTCTTGCCGCAGCCGGAGGGGCCCAGCAGCGCGAGGAACTCCCCGCCGGCGATGTCGAGGTCCAGCCCGTCGAGGGCGAGCACCGAGCCGTAGCGGCGGGTCAGCCCCTCCAGGCGGACGGCGACGCCCGGTCGCTCGCGCAGGGCGTCGACCGGCGCCGGGCCGGCGGCGTCCCCGGTGGTCGTCGACTCTGCGGGCACCGTGGTCACGCGGACTCCTCTCCCGACCGCCGGCGGTCCAGCGCCGAGATCAGCAGCAGCAGGACCCAGGTGAGGAGCAGGGAGAGCACCGAGACCGCGACCGACAACTGCGGCTGCGATCCGCCGATCCGCACGATCCACGTCGGGAACGTCTCGAACCCGAGGATCGCGGCGATCGTGTACTCCCCCAGCACCAGGGCGAGGGTCAGGAAGGCGGCGTTGAGCACCGAGGTGCGCAGCGCCGGGAGGACGACCGAGACCAGCACCCGGGGCCAGGAGGCGCCGAGGTTGCGGGCGGCCTCGGTGAGGGTGCGCAGGGGCACCCCGCGCACGCCGGCGTCGAGGGCGCGGTAGACGAACGGCAGCGCCAGGACGACGTAGACCAGCACCAGGATCCAGGGCAGCGACGGCTCCTGGAGAGCGAACATCGCGTCGGCCAGCGGCGTCCCGAAGAAGTAGTCGGGGGCCCAGGCCAGCACGCTGCGCACGCCGACGACCAGCGCGATCGGTGGCAGCACCAGCGGCAGCAGGGTGAGCAGCTCGACCGTCGTCCGCAGGCGGGGCAGCCGCAGGTCGACCAGGACGACCGTCGGCACCATGAGCACCAGCGCGATGACGACGGTGAGCGCGGCCAGGGCCAGGGAGCGGCCGAACGCCTCGGCGAAGCCCTCGGCGCCGGGGATGCCGGTGTAGTGCTGCCCGGTCAGCCCGCCCTCGCGGCGGTCGCGGACGGTGAACCACACCGAGGCGCCGATCGGCACCAGGAAGTACACGCCGAGGACGGCGAGCACGACCCACCGCCACCAGCCGGTGCCGCGCCGCTCGGGGCGCACCGGCGCGTCGGGCGCGACGCTCCCGGCACCGGCGACGCCGGCGGTCGACAGCGTCACGACAGCCACCGCTGCGTGCGCCGCTGGACCCAGGCGTAGAAGACCATGACCAGCCCGATCAGCACGACCATGCCGAGGGCCAGCGCCTTGCCCAGGTTCTCCGCGCCCACCACGACGTTGCTCGACAGCGCGTCGGCGATCTGCAGGGTGACCAGCGGCAGGCTGCTGCCCACGAGGGCCTTGGCCGTGGCGTAGGCGGCGAACGCCGAGGCGAACAGCAGCATCGCGGCGCCGATGACCGGCGGGGCGAGCACCGGGCCGCCCACGTACCGCCAGTACTGCCAGCCACTGGCGCCCAGGTTGTCGGCGGCCTCGCGCCACTGCGGGCGCAGCGCCTCGAGCGCCGGGGTGATGGTGAGGACCATCAGCGGCACCAGGAAGTACAGGTAGACCAGGCCCAGCCCGACCATCGACGCGAGGGTGAAGCCCCCCAGCCCGAGGCCGAGGGTGTCGGTGAGCAGCGCCGTCACCACGCCCTGGTTCCCGATCGTGGCCAGGAAGGCGAAGGCCAGCGGGATGCCGCCGAAGTTGGCGAGCACGCCGGAGGCGGTCAGCACCAGCCGGCGCAGCAGCCGGCCGCGCCGGGCGCGCAGGATCGCCACCGCCAGCGCCAGGCCCAGCACCGCGCTGACGACCGCGGTGACCACCGACAGCTGCAGGCTGCCGACGTAGGCCCGCCGGTAGGCGCCCTCGGTGATCGTGCCGAAGTTCTCCGCCGACCAGCCCTCCTCGAAGGTGATCGGGTCGGTGACCCGGAAGGCCTCCACCGCGAGGACGAGGACCGGCAGCAGCAGGAACAGCGCGACGTAGAGCAGGAAGGGCAGCACGCCCAGCACCGACAGCAGCCGGGCGCGCCCGGCGCCGCCGCGGCGCCCGCGCAGCGACCGGCCCGGCCCGGCGACCTCGCGGTCGCCGGCCCGGGCCGGGGTGGCGGTGCTGGTACTCAGCCCGACATCTCCTCGTTCCAGCGGGAGGTGACGACCTGCTTGGCCTCGGCCTCCTGCTCCTGGGTCGGGAAGTCGGCCTCGCCCTCGACCTCGGGCAGCGCGTCGACCAGCGCCTGGTCGGCGGTGCCGGCCTCGAGCATGGCCGGCAGCCGGACCGGCCGGGCGCCGCCGGCCAGCCACAGGTTCTGCCCCTCGTCGCTGTAGAGGAACTCCTGCCACAGCCGCGCCGCGGCCGGGTGCGGGGCGTAGGCGCTGATCGCCTGGCTGTAGTAGCCGCCGACCAGGCCGTCGGTGGGCACGTGGACCTCCCACGTGGACCCGGCGGCCTCGAGCTCGTCGGTCTGCGCGGCGTTCACGTAGTCCCAGTCCAGCGAGATCGGGGTCTCGCCGTTGAGCACGGTGGCCGGCGTGGACTCCACCGGGTTGAAGTTGCCGCTCTCCTTGAGGTCGACGAAGAAGTCGATGCCCGGGCCGATGTCGTCGAGGCTGCCACCGTTGGCCAGCGCGGCGGCCCAGACGCCGGCGAAGGCCGCCTGCGCCTGCGTCGGGTTGCCGTTGAGGGCCACCTGACCGGCGTAGCGGGGGTCGGCCAGCTCGCGCATCGTGGTCGGGCACTGCTCGACGATCGAGGCGTTGCAGCCGATCGACAGGTAGCCGCCGTAGTCGTTGTACCAGTGGCCGTCGGGGTCCCTCTGGTCCTCGGGGATGTCGTCCCAGGTGGCCACCTTGTAGGGCGCGAGCAGCCCCTGCGCCTGGGCCTGGCGGGCGAAGGAGAGGCCGAGGTCCAGGACGTCGGGCGCGCGGTCCTGGCCGCGCTGGCTCTCGACCGCGTTCAGCTCGTCCTGGCTGGAGCCGTCGGGCGAGGCGCTGTTGACGGTGATGCCGTACTTCTCCTCGAACGTGGAGATGATTTCGCCGTAGTTCGCCCAGTCCGGCGGCAGGGCGATGACGTTGAGCTCGCCCTCGGCCTGGGCGGCCTCGACGAGGTCCTCCATCGTGCCGAAGTCCTCCAGCGAGGTGGCCGAGGCGGCCTCGCTGTCACTCCCCGAGCCACCGCCGGACGAGTCGCCCCCGCCGCAGGCGGTCAGGGCGAGCGCGGCCGCGGCGAGCACGGCCGCCGTCCTCGTGGTGCTGGTCCTGGGGTGTCGCACGGATCTCCTCCAAGGGTTCGGTGCCGCGGACCGGGACCGCTGTCGGTCCCGGGGCGCGGCCTCCGAGATTGTGACCGAGAGAGCGGCCGCCGGCGCCCGTGCTGGACGACGATCGGGCGAACAGCAGGTGTCAGCGACCGGCGAACCGGGCCTTCCCCGGCCCGCTCTCGAGGAACGAGCGCATGCCGGTCTTCTGGTCCTCGGTGTCGAACAGCCCCGCGAACAGCCGGCTCTCCAGCTCCAGGCCCTGGGGCAGCGGCAGGTCCAGCCCCTCGTCGATGGCCTGCTTGGCCGCCGCCAGCGCCAGCGGCGGGCCGGCGGCGAACTTGCGGGCCATCGCCAGGGCGGTGTCGTACACCTCGGCGTCGGGGACGGCGGCGTCGGCCAGCCCGATCTCCACCGCCTCCTCCGCACCCACGTGCCGGCCGGTGAAGACGAGGTCCTTGGCCCTGGCCGGGCCGACCAGGCGGGCCAGCCGCTGCGTGCCGCCGGCCCCGGGGATGACCCCGAGCAGGATCTCGGGCTGGCCGATCTTCGCGCCCAGGCCCATGACCCGGAAGTCGGCGCACAGCGCCAGCTCGTAGCCGCCACCGAGGGCGTAGCCGGTGATCGCCGCGATGACCGGCTTGGGGATGCGCTGGACCGCGGTGAACGAGTCGGTGAGCTCCCGCCCCCAGGCCACCATGGCCGCGCCGTCCAGCTGGGACATGGCTTTGATGTCGGCGCCGGCGGCGAACACCCGCTCGCCGCCGTACAGGACGACGGCGCGCACGTCGGCGCGGTCGGCCGCCTCCAGGGCCGCCGCCCGGACCTCCCGGTGCAGCTGCTCGTCGATCGCGTTCATCTTGGGACGGTCGAGGCGGATCGTGCCCACCCCGTCGCTCACCTGCAGGGTCACGAACTCCGGCGCTGACAAGGGCACCTCCGGGCGGGGACGACGTCGTCGCCCGAACACTAAGGGGACGGGCCGCTACGCGCGGCGGGCGGTGTACCGGCCGTCGCGGCGCTCGACCTGCAGCGGCACGCCGAAGGTCTCCGACAGCCCCTCCGCGGTGACCACCTGCTCCAGCGGGCCGGCCGCGACCACGCCACCCTCGCGGAGCAGCAGCGCGTGCGTGTAGCCCGGCGGGATCTCCTCGACGTGGTGGGTGACCAGCACCTGGGCGGGGGCGTAGAGGTAGCGGGCCAGGTCGCCGAGCCGGCCGACGAGGTCCTCCCGGCCGCCGAGGTCCAGGCCGGCGCCGGGCTCGTCGAGCAGCAGCAGCTCCGGGTCGGGCATCAGCGCGCGGGCGATCTGCACCCGCTTGCGCTCCCCCTCGCTCAGCGTGCCGAACGGGCGGTGCGCGAAGGCCTCCACGCCCCACTGGCGCATGAGCAGCGCCGCCCGGGTGAGGTCGGCGATGTCGTAGCGCTCCCGCCAGCGGCCGACGACCGCGTAGCCGGCCGAGACCACGACGTCGCCGGTGCGCTCGTTCGGGGCGATCCGCTGGGCGAGGGCCGCGCTGGTCAGGCCGATCCGCGGGCGCAGCTCGAAGACGTCGACCGCGCCGAGCGTCTCCCCCAGCAGCCGCACGGTGCCGCGGGTGGGGTGCATGTGCGCCGAGGCCAGCTGCAGCAGCGTCGTCTTCCCGGCGCCGTTCGGGCCGAGCAGCACCCAGCGCTCGTCGGCGCGGACGGTCCAGTCGACGCCGCGCAGGAGGTACGTCTGCCCCCGGACGACGTCCACCCCGCTGATCTCGACCACCGGCTCCGCCACCGCGGCGCTGCTCGACACGGAGACCATCCAACCAACCTGCCCGGCCCGTCCTGCGACCCGACCCGCGGTCGGGTTGGCAGGATCGGCGGATGCGCAGTGCGACCGACGTCGAGGTGTGGCCGGGTTCCCCCACACCGCTGGGCGCCCACTGGGACGGCAACGGCACGAACTTCGCCCTGTGGTCGGCCGGGGCCACCGCCGTCGACCTCTGCCTGTTCGACCCCGACGGCACCGAGCACCGCCACCGGCTGCAGGAGACCACCCACCAGGTGTGGCACGGCCGGCTGGCCGGTGTCGGCCCCGGTCAGCGCTACGGCTACCGGGTGCACGGCGGCTACGACCCCGGCTGGGGGCTGCGGCACAACCCCGCCAAGCTGCTGCTGGACCCCTACACCCGCGCCGTGGACGGCGAGGTGGTGCTGCACCCGTCGCTGTTCGGCTACCCCGGCGACGCGGTCGACGCCACCACCCCCGACCTGCAGGACTCCGCGCCCTACGTGCCGCGCGGCGTGGTCGTCCACGACCCGTTCCCCTGGGACGGCGACCGGCGCCCGGGCACCGCCTGGTCGGACACCGTGATCTACGAGGTGCACGTGCGCGGCGCGACCATGCGCCACCCCGAGGTGCCCCCGGCGCTGCGCGGCACCTACGCGGGGCTGGCCCACCCGGCGTTCGTGGCGCACCTGCAGTCGCTCGGCGTCACCGCCGTCGAGCTGCTGCCGGTGCACCACTTCGTCAGCGAGCCGCACCTGATGCGGCGCGGGCTGACCAACTACTGGGGCTACAACACCCTCGGCTACTTCGCCCCGCACGCGGCCTACAGCGCGGCGGGCTCGGGCGGCCGGCAGGTCACCGAGTTCAAGGCGATGGTGAAGGCCCTGCACGCCGCGGGCATCGAGGTGATCCTCGACGTCGTCTACAACCACACCGCCGAGGGCGACCACACCGGCCCGACGCTGTCGCTCAAGGGCATCGACAACCCCGGCTACTACCGGCTCGACGGCGGCAACCGGGCCCGCTACACCGACTACACCGGGTGCGGGAACACCCTCGACGTCCGCCGTCCGCCGGTGCTGGCGCTGCTCATGGACTCGCTGCGGTACTGGGTCACCGAGATGCACGTCGACGGCTTCCGCTTCGACCTCGCCGCCGCACTGGCCCGGTCGTTCCACGACGTCGACCGGCTCTCGGCCTTCTTCGACGTCATCCACCAGGACCCGGTGGTCAGCCAGGTGAAGCTCATCGCCGAGCCGTGGGACATCGGCGAGGGCGGCTACCAGGTGGGCAACTTCCCGCCGCTGTGGACCGAGTGGAACGGCCGCTACCGCGACACCGTCCGCGACGTGTGGGCCGGCGCGCACGTCGGCGTCCGCGACCTGGCCTACCGGCTGACGGGCTCGTCGGACCTCTACCGCTCCGACGGGCGCCGGCCGTTCGCCAGCATCAACTTCGTCACCGCCCACGACGGCTTCCCGATGCGCGACCTGGTCACCTACGAGCGCAAGCGCAACGAGGCCAACGGCGAGGACAACCGCGACGGCGAGAGCCACAACCGCAACTGGAACTGCGGCGTCGAGGGGCCCACCGACGACCCCGAGATCCAGGCGCTGCGCGACCGCCAGGTGCGCAACCTGCTGACCACGCTGCTGCTGTCCACCGGCGTCCCGATGCTGACCGCCGGCGACGAGCTCGGCCGCACCCAGCAGGGCAACAACAACGCCTACTGCCAGGACAACGAGATCTCCTGGCTGGACTGGACGGCGACCGACGACGACCTGACCGCCTTCGTGTCCCGGCTGATCCGCATCCGGCGGGAATCCCCGGTGCTGCGCCAGGAGGCGTTCTTCGAGGGGCACGAGATCCCCGGCACCGGCGGCACCCGCGACCTGGCCTGGTTCGCCCCCGGTGGCGGGCAGCTGACCACCGCGGACTGGTTCGACACCGGCCTGCAGACCGTCGGCATGTACCTCGACGGCCGCGGCATCCGCCACCGCGACGAGCGCGGCCGGCGGGTGGTCGACGACTCGTACATGGTGTGGCTGCACGCCGGGCCGGAGCCGGTGCGGGTGGAGCTGCCGGGCCCGCCGTGGAGCGACGGCTACGAGTTCGTCGTCTCCACGGAGTACCCGACCGGGGCGCCACCCCGGCCGGCGGTGGTCGCGCCGGGACCGGTGGAGATGGCGCCGCGGACGGTGTGGCTGCTGCGGGTGCTGCGGAGGCCGTGAGGCCCACAGAGGCACAGGAGGCTCTGCGCACGTTCCTCGGCCGGGAACGTGCGCAGAGCCTCCTGTGCCTGAGCTGCCGCCCCTAGTCCTGGGGCTGCTCGAAGGTGATGACCGTCCAGCCCAGCAGCAGCCGGTCGCCGTCGGACAGCGGGTGCGCGACGCCGGGCTCCAGCTGGGTCCACTCGGTGGCCTCGGGCCCGGCGACGTGCGTGCCGTTGAGCGAGCCGAGGTCGACGAGGGAGACCTCGCGGCCCTGGCGCTGGATGGCCGCGTGCGCCGAGGAGAGCACGTTCTGGGTGTCGGCGATGGGCACCGGGCGGGCGGTGCCGCTGGTGACCAGCTCGTGGTTGTCGGGACGGCGGCCCAGGACGAGGTCCTCGTCGACGGTGACCACGAGACCGTCGTCGAAGCGCAGGATCGGAGCGGCCGGGGCGTCGGGCTTCCAGAACGCCGTCTCCTCGCCGCCGTCGGCCTGCGGGGCGCTCGCGCCGACGGCGCTGCTGCCGCCGCCGAAGCCGGCGTCGGAGGGCGCGGAGAACGACGACGGCGCAGCCGTGGCGGCCGGCACGACCGCGGCCGAGGCGTGCGCGGCGGCGGCCAGGGAGAGCATGGCGCCCGAGCCGGGCACGGTGCCCTCGACGAGGTCGTAGGCCACGCCCGGCGGCATCGACGGCACCGGCTGGCCCGGGCCCACGTAGAGGTTGGCGCCGAGCTGGAAGCCGGCGGCCAGCGTGCAGCCACCGTCGACCTGCTGGCCGGCGACGGGGACGCCGTCGACGGCCGGCTGGCCCTTGCCCGCCCACAGGGCGACGCCGGTGCCCGAGCCCCCGGCGGAGTCGACGAGGACGAGGGCGAACGACGCGCCGCCACCGAGGGCGGCCACCTGACCGGCCACGGCGGCCAGCACCCGGTCGGCGCCGGGGCCGGCGACCCCCAGGCAGGCGTGCAGGGTGGCCGCGAGCGCGGGGGCACCCGGTGCGTCCACCCACAGCAGACCGCCGCCGCGGCGGGCGACGACGGCGTCTCCGGGCAGGACTTCGCAACGGTCGGGCATGCCCGCCAGCCTAGTGACCGCGGACGGAACTGGGCGGTCCGGTCGCGCCGCCACGCCGGTCCCCCCGCGACCTGCGGTGACAGGGGGTACCGGCGTGACGGGAGTGCCGGGCGCCGGCTACGCGCTCGTGACGACCCCGAGCTCGGCGGGATCGGCCAGGTGCGGCGAGTACGGCAGCACCCGGACGGTGTAGCCGAAGGCGCCGGTGCGCTCCAGCGGCAGCGTGGCGGTGAACCAGTGCCGGGAGCCCTCCGCGTGCTCGTGCGTCATCGGCACGGTGGTCACCTCGTGCAGCCCGTCGGCGTCGTCCACCCGGCCGTAGGCGGCCTGCACCTCCACGTCGCCCGGCGCCAGCCCGGGCAGCTCCACCTCGGCGCGCAGCTTCAGCGTCGAGCCGATCTCGGGGGTGTCACCGGCGCCGGTGGCCTCGACGTGCGCGACCCGCACGGTGCTCCACTGCTCGAGCAGGTGCGACCGCCAGGCGGCCTCGCTGCGCGCCGGGGCGTACCCGGCGTCCGACATCGCCCGGGACGAGCCGGCGGCCGGCACGTAGAGCTGCTGCACGTAGTCCCGGACCATCCGGCTGGCCAGCACCTTCGGGCCGGTCTCGCGCAGCGTGTGCCGCACCATCTCCACCCAGCGGGTCGGGACGCCGTCGCGGTCGGTCTCGTAGAAGCGCGGGATCACCTGGGTGGCGAGCAGGTCGTAGATGGCCCGCGCCTCCACCTCGTCGCGCCGGTCGGGGTCGGCGATGCCGTCGGCGGTGGGGATCGCCCAGCCGTTCTGGCCGTCGAACCACTCGTCCCACCACCCGTCGCGGATGGAGAGGTTCAGCCCGCCGTTCAGCGCGGCCTTCATGCCGGAGGTGCCGCACGCCTCCAGCGGGCGCAGCGGGTTGTTCAGCCAGACGTCGCAGCCCCAGTAGAGGTAGCGCGCCATGCCGATGTCGTAGCCGGGGAGGAAGGCGATCCGGTGCCGGACCGCGGGGTCGTCGGCGAACTTCACCATCTGCTGGATCAGCTGCTTGCCGCCGTCGTCGGCCGGGTGGCTCTTGCCGGCGATGACCAGCTGCACCGGGCGCTCGGGGTCCAGCAGCAGGGCCCTGAGCCGCTCGGGGTCGCGCAGCATCAGGGTCAGGCGCTTGTAGGAGGGCACCCGGCGGGCGAAGCCGATGGTGAGGACGTCGGGGTCGAACGCCGAGTCGGTCCAGCCGACCTCGCTCTCGGCCGCCCCGCGGGAGAGCGCGGTCTCCCGCAACCGGCGGCGCACCTCCTCGACCAGCCGCCCGCGCAGCATCCGCCGGGTGCTCCACAGCTCCCCGGCGGGGATGCGGTCGACGCCGTCGAAGTGCACCGGTCCGCCGGCCTCGACCGGGTCGCCCTGGCTCGAGCTCTGGGTGCCGAGCTCGACCAGCTCCCGGGCGGTCCAGGTGGGGGCGTGCACGCCGTTGGTGATCGAGCTGATCGGCACGTCGGCCTCGTCGAAGCCCGGCCACAGCCCCTGGAACATGTGCCGGCTGACGTGCCCGTGCAGCCGGCTGACGCCGTTGGCCCGCTGCCCCAGCCGCAGGCCCATGTGCGCCATGTTGAACTTGCTGGGGTCCTCCTCCGCGCCGAGCGGGACCAGGTGCTCCAGCGGCACGCCGAAGCCGGCGAAGTAGCGCTCGATCAGCGCCCGCGGGAACCGGTCGATGCCGGCCGGCACGGGGGTGTGCGTGGTGAACACGGTGCCCGCCCGCACCGCCTGCAGCGCCTCGGGAAAGGTCAGCCCGTGCGACTCGGTGAGCTCGCGGATCCGCTCGACGCCCTGGAAGCCGGCGTGCCCCTCGTTGGCGTGGAAGACCTCCGGCGCCGGGGTGCCGGTGAGCTGGCAGTAGGCGCGCAGCGCCCGGACCCCGCCGATGCCGAGCAGCATCTCCTGCCGCAGCCGGTGGTCCTCGTCGCCGCCGTAGAGCCGGTCGGTGACGACCCGCTCGGAGGGCGCGTTCTCCTCGATGTCGCTGTCGAGCAGCAGCAGCGAGACGCGGCCGACCTGGGCCCGCCAGACGTGCGCGTGCAGGGTGCGCCCCTCGGGGAGCGGCACCGAGACGACGACGGCCGACCCGTCGCCCTGGCGCAGCAGCTTGACCGGCAGGCCGTGCGGGTCCAGCGCCGGGTAGTGCTCCAGCTGCCAGCCGTCGGCCGACAGCCCCTGGGCGAAGTAGCCGGCCCGGTAGAGCAACCCGACGCCGATCAGCGGGACGCCGAGGTCGGAGGCGGCCTTGAGGTGGTCGCCGGCCAGGATGCCCAGGCCCCCGGAGTACTGCGGGAGCACCTCGGTGATCCCGAACTCCGCGGAGAAGTACGCGATGCTGCGCGGCGCCTCGTCCCCCAGCGACTGGTACCAGTGCGGCGCCGACAGGTACTCCTGCAGGTCGTCGACGGCGTCCTGCAGCCGGCGCACGAAGCGCCGGTCGCGGGCCAGGGTGGCCAGCCGCTCGGCCGACACCTCCCCCAGCACCTTGACCGGGTCGCCGCCGCAGGTGACCCACAGCTGGGGGTCGAGGGCCTCGAACAGGTCCCGGGTCTCCTGGTGCCAGGACCACCGGAGGTTCGTCACCAGCTGGGAGAGAGGCATCAGCTCCTCGGGGAGGGATGCCCGGACCGTGAACCGACGGAGAGCTCGCACGCGCCGAGCGTAGCCAGGTGGACCCCTCGGGGCCGGGTACGGCAGCAGCCCCGTCGACGCCGCCGCGGACCTATCGCCGGCGGACGGACCGGCGGGGGCGGCTCCCTCGCAGGGGCCCGCCCGGAACCCACGAATGGCAGAGGTGAGGGGGTCCTTCTAGCGTGATCGCGATGACTGGCCGCGCTGACCTCCGCCTCGGCATCACCGATGTCGCCCCCGTCGTGTCGTGCGGGTCCTTCTCCGCACGTGCCGTGGTCGGTGAGCACCTCCCGATCACGGCGACCGTCTTCCGCGAGGGCCACGACGCCGTCGCGGCCAACGTGGTCTGGGCGCCCCCGCCCGAGCCCGGCAAGCGGGCGCCCCGGCCCCCGCTGCTGCGCATGGCCCGCTACGGCCAGGAGCCCGACCGGTGGCTGGCCACCGTCGTGCCCGACCGGGAGGGCCTGTGGACCTTCCAGATCGAGGCCTGGAGCGATCCGCTGGCCACCTGGCACCACGCCGTGGAGGTCAAGATCGAGGCCGGGCAGGGTCCGGAGGACCTCGCCAACGACCTCGAGGAGGGGGCCCGGCTCATCGAGCGGGTCGCCGCCACCGCCAAGGAGCACCGCGAGGCGCTCACCGCGGCGGTCACCGCGCTCCGCGACACCTCGCTGGACCTCCCCAGCCGGGTCGCCCCGGCGCTGGCCCCGGCCGTGCAGCGGGTGCTCGAGGAGAACCCGGTCCGCGAGCTGGTCACCCGCTCCCCCCGCTACGAGGTGTGGGTCGACCGCCGCGAGGCGCTCTACGGCTCCTGGTACGAGTTCTTCCCCCGGTCCGAGGGCCCCGTCGTCGGCGGCATCCCCACGCACGGCACCTTCGCCACCGCCGCCGAGCGGCTGCCGGCCATCGCCGACATGGGCTTCGACGTCGTCTACCTGCCGCCGATCCACCCGATCGGCACGGTCAACCGCAAGGGCCGCAACAACACGCTCACCCCCGGGCCCGACGACGTCGGCTCCCCGTGGGCGATCGGCAGCGACGAGGGCGGGCACGACGCCGTCCACCCGCAGCTGGGCACGCTCGAGGACTTCCGCGCCTTCGTCGACCGCACCCGCGAGCTCGGCATGGAGGTGGCCCTCGACCTCGCGCTGCAGGCCGCGCCGGACCACCCCTGGGTCACCGCGCATCCGGAGTGGTTCACCACCAAGCCCGACGGCACGATCGCCTACGCGGAGAACCCGCCGAAGAAGTACCAGGACATCTACCCGATCAACTTCGACAACGACCCCGACGGCCTCTACGCCGAGGTGCTGCGGGTGGTGCGGCACTGGATCGCCGCGGGGGTGAAGGTCTTCCGCGTCGACAACCCGCACACCAAGCCGCTGAACTTCTGGCACTGGCTGATCTGGGAGGTCAAGAAGACCGACCCGGACGTGCTGTTCCTCGCCGAGGCCTTCACCCGGCCGGCGATGATGCACCAGCTCGCCCGGCTCGGGTTCACGCAGTCCTACACCTACTTCACCTGGCGCACCGAGCGCGGAGAGCTGGAGGACTACGGCCGCGAGCTGGCGCGCAACGCGCACTACATGCGGCCGAACTTCTTCGTGAACACCCCGGACATCCTGCACGCGTCGCTGCAGTTCGGCGGGCCGCCGATGTTCAAGATCCGTGCGGTGCTCGCGTCGATGATGAGCCCCACCTGGGGCGTCTACTCCGGGTACGAGCTGTTCGAGCACGTCGCGGTCAAGCCCGGCAGCGAGGAGTACCTCGACAGCGAGAAGTACCAGCTGCGCCCGCGGGACTGGGCCGGCGCGGAGGCCTCCGGCCGCAGCCTGGTGCCCTACCTGCGGCGGCTCAACGAGATCCGCCGCGCGCACCCGGCGCTGCAGCAGCTGCGCACCCTGCGCTTCCACCCCGTCGACAACCCGAACCTGATCTGCTTCTCGAAGGTCGACCCGGCCTCGCAGGACGCCGTCCTCGTCGTCGTGGCCCTCGACAGCCACAACCGGCAGATCGGGACGACGGCGCTGGACCTGTCGGCCTTCGGGCTCGACTGGCACGAGCGCTTCACGGTCACCGACGAGCTCACCGGCGCCAGCTACGACTGGGGGCAGTTCAACTACGTGGAGCTGGACCCCTACCACGAGCCGGCGCACGTCTTCTCGCTCCGGTTCCCCCGCCCGGTCACCTGGCCGCCGCCGGTCGAGTGACCGGCCCGTCTCGCCCGCCCGTGCTCCCCCACCCGCTCGACCGCGAAACCGAGGGCGACACCTCCCGATGACCGTTCCCGTGCCCGACACCCCCACCAGCCGCTCCACGCTGCCGCCGCCCGGCACCGACCCCGAGTGGTACAAGCGCGCCGTCTTCTACGAGGTGCTCGTCCGCGGCTTCGCCGACAGCAACGCCGACGGCGTCGGCGACCTCCGCGGGATGATCGACAAGCTCGACTACCTGCAGTGGCTGGGTGTGGACTGCCTCTGGCTGCCGCCGTTCTTCGCCTCGCCGCTGCGCGACGGCGGCTACGACGTCAGCGACTACACCGCCGTGCTGCCGGAGTTCGGCGACATCGAGGACTTCCGCGAGTTCCTCACCGAGGCCCACGCCCGTGGCATGCGCGTGATCATCGACTTCGTCATGAACCACACCTCGGACCAGCACCCGTGGTTCCAGGCCAGCCGCAGCGACCCCGACGGCCCCTACGGCGACTTCTACGTGTGGGCCGACGACGACTCCGGCTACGCCGACGCCCGGATCATCTTCGTCGACACCGAGAGCTCGAACTGGACGTTCGACCCGGTCCGCAAGCAGTACTTCTGGCACCGCTTCTTCTCCCACCAGCCGGACCTCAACTTCGAGAACCCGCGGGTGCAGGAGGCGATCATCGACGCCCTGCGGTTCTGGCTGGACCTGGGCATCGACGGCTTCCGCCTCGACGCCGTCCCCTACCTGTTCGAGGAGGAGGGGACCAACTGCGAGAACCTCCCGAAGACCCACGAGTTCCTCAAGACGGTGCGCAAGGTGGTCGACGCCGACTACCCCGACCGGGTGCTGCTGTGCGAGGCCAACCAGTGGCCGGCCGACGTCGTCGAGTACTTCGGCGAGAACGGCGACGAGTGCCAGATGGCCTTCCACTTCCCGGTGATGCCCCGGTTGTTCATGGCCGTCCGCCGGGAGCAGCGGTTCCCGATCTCGGAGATCATGGCGCAGACGCCGGACATCCCGGACAACTGCCAGTGGGGCGTCTTCCTCCGCAACCACGACGAGCTGACCCTCGAGATGGTCACCGACGAGGAACGCGACTACATGTGGGCGGAGTACGCCAAGGACCCCCGCATGAAGGCCAACATCGGCATCCGCCGGCGGCTGGCGCCGCTGCTGGACAACGACATCGACACCCTCGAGCTGTTCAACGCCCTGCTGCTGTCGCTGCCGGGCTCCCCCGTCCTCTACTACGGGGACGAGATCGGCATGGGCGACAACATCTGGCTGGGTGACCGCGACGGCGTCCGGACGCCGATGCAGTGGACCCCCGACCGCAACGGCGGGTTCTCCACCGCCGACCCGCAGCGGATGTACCTGCCACTGAACCAGGACCCGGTCTACGGCTACCAGGTCACCAACGTCGAGTCCCAGCTGCGCAACACCACCTCGCTGCTGCACTGGATCCGGCAGATGATCAAGGTGCGCGGCCAGCACCCGACCTTCGGCCTGGGCACCTACGCCGAGATCGGCTCGCGCAACCCCACGGTGCTGTCCTTCGTCCGCGAGTTCGGCGACGACATCGTGCTGTGCGTGAACAACCTGTCCCGCTTCCCGCAGCCGGTGGAGCTGGACCTGCGGCGGTTCGAGGGCTACACGCCGATCGAGCTCACCGGCCGGGTGGAGTTCCCCCAGATCGGCGTCCTGCCCTACATGCTCACCCTCGCCGGGCACGGCTTCTACTGGTTCGCCCTGACCAGGCCCGCCGAGCCCGCCGCCGAGGAGCACGAGGACTGGGAGTCGGCCACCAGCAGCCCGCTGGCCGACTCGCTGCTGGCCGCCGGGGTGGTGACCGCGGCCGAGGAGATCCCCGGCGACAGCGACCTCCGCACCGGCGAGGACGTGCCCACCCCGGGAGGAGACCGATGAGCGCGCTGGCCGCCGTACTGCGGGACTGGATGCCGAACCAGCGGTGGTTCGGCGGCAAGGGCCGCGAGTGGGCCGACGTCAGCGAGGAGGGCTTCCTGCTCGACCAGGCCGACCCGGTGCTCTCGGTGCACCGGGTGCGCGTCACCTACACCGACGGGGCGCAGGAGACCTACCTCGTGCCGATCTCCTGGCACGAGCACGTCATCGACGAGCTGGCCTCGGCGTTCATCGGCGCCGTGCCGGCCACCGGCGGCGACGGCAGCCCCCGCGAGAACTACGCCTACGACGCGATGCGCGACCGGGACGCCACTCCCCCGTGGCTGATCCACCTGGTCAACGCCTCGACCATCGGCCCGATGCACTTCCACCCGGCCGGCGTCGCCTACATCCCGGAGGGCGTGCCCGGCGACATCCTCTCCACCGAGCAGAGCAACACGTCGCTGGTGTTCGGCTCCGAGGCGATCTTCAAGCTGTTCCGCCGGCTCGAGCCGGGGCTCAACCCCGACGTCGAGATCCACGCCGCCCTGCGGCAGGCGGACAACGAGCACATCGCCCCGCTGCTCGGCCACATCGAGATCGACGACCCCGACCCGGCGCAGGAGCCGGCGACGGTGGCGATGCTGCAGACCTTCGTGCCCAACGCCAGCGACGGCTGGCGGCTGGCCACCGCCAGCGTGCGCGACCTCTACGCCGAGGGCGACCTGCACGCCGACGAGGTGGGCGGGGACTTCGCCGCCGACAGCGAGCGGCTGGGCGCGGCCACCGCCTCGGTGCACGCCGACCTCGCGCAGGTGCTGCCCACCGAGCCGGCCGACCGGCAGTGGTTCGCCACCGTCGCCGAGCAGATGACCGCGCGGCTGGAGCAGGCGATCGGCGTCGTCCCGCAGCTGGAGGAGCACGCCGAGGGCCTGCGCCGCGTCTACGCCGCGGTCGCCGACGCCCCGGAGGACGTCGTCCGCCAGCGGGTGCACGGCGACCTCCACCTGGGCCAGGTGCTGCGCACCGCCACCGGCTGGATCGTCCTGGACTTCGAGGGCGAGCCGGCCCGGCCGCTGGCCGCCCGCCGGGAGCTCGACAGCCCGATGCGCGACGTGGCCGGGATGCTGCGCAGCTTCGACTACGCCGCACGTCACATGCTCGTGGAGATGCCCGAGGACTCCCAGCGCGCATACCGGGCGCAGGAGTGGGCAGTCCGCAACCGCAGTGCCTTCTGCGCCGGGTACTCCGCCGCCAGCGGCATGGACCCGTGCGGCGACTCCCCGTTGCTGCGTGCGTTCGAGGCGGACAAGGCGGTGTACGAGTGCGTCTACGAGGCGCGCAACCGCCCGCACTGGCTCATGATCCCGCTGCAGTCGCTGGCCCGGCTCGCCGCCGCGGCCTGACCGGCACCGCGAGACGGCACGGCCCCGGAACCGACAGCAGGGAAGAGGACGACGACGCGATGAGCACCGACGGATCGACCACCAACGAGACACCGAGCAGCCCGGCGAGCCGGGAGCAGCTGCAGCAGGCGGTCGACGCGATGGCGCAGCAGGCCGAGGCCGCGGAGCGCGAGCCGGTGGTCAACGCCGTCCCGGCCAAGAAGCGGGCCCCGCGCAAGGCCCCGGCCAAGAAGGCGGTCGCCGCCGACGGCGCGACCGACGGCGCGACCGACGCCGCACCGGCGAAGAAGACGACCGCGCGCACGACCGCGGCGAAGAAGGCACCGGCGAAGAAGGCGGTGGCCGACGGCGACGCCGACGCCCCGGCGCCACGCAAGCGCGCACCGCGCAAGCGGGCGGCGGCCGCCGCGACGTCGGAGGCGGTGCCCGAGGCGATCCCGGGCACGCAGGAGGAGACGATCGCCGAGCAGGGCGGGCAGACCGCCGCCCCGGTGGTCGCGCCGGCGCCGATCGCCGAGCCCGGCTCGCCCAGCGGCGCCCCGGCCGGGCAGCCCGAGCCGCCCAGCCCCGACCCGGCGGAGCCGAACGAGCCGCAGGCCCCGGGCGAGGGCGGCGCCCCGGCGGACACGACCCCGGCGGACACGACCCCGGCGGACACGACCCCGGTCGCCCCTGCCGACGTGGCCCCCTCCCCGGCCCCCGCCCCGGCCGACGCCCCCGAGGGCGGCCTGGTCTCCTCCACCGAGGCCGGGTCGGTGTCCGGGAGCCCGGAGCCCGAGCCGGAGGTCACCGGCGACCAGCTGCGGGCGATCGTCGAGGGCTGGTCCTACGCCCCGCACGCGGTGCTCGGCGCGCACCGCGCCACCGACGGCTGGGTGGTGCGCACCCTGCGCCCGGACGCCGTCTCGGTGACCGTGGTCGACGAGGACGGCAGCCGGTACGACGCCCGCCAGCTGCACGGCGGCGGCATCTACGAGGCGCGGCTGCCGCAGCAGCCCGGTGACTACCGCATCGACGTCACCTACGGCGACGGGTCCGGCGGCACCAGCACCTACACCGTCGACGACCCCTACCGGTGGCTGCCCACGGTCGGCGAGCTCGACCAGCACCTGATCCGCGAGGGCCGGCACGAGCGGCTGTGGGAGGTCCTGGGGGCGCACGTCCGCCGGTACGACACCCCGCGCGGCCGGGTGGAGGGCGTCTCCTTCGCCGTCTGGGCCCCCAACGCGCAGGGCGTCAAGGTCACCGGCGACTTCGACTACTGGGAGTCCCGCGCCTATCCGATGCGCTCGCTGGGCTCCTCCGGCGTCTGGGAGATCTTCATCCCGGGCGTGCAGGTCGGCACCCGGTACCGCTACCACGTGCTCGGCCGCGACGGGGTCTGGCGCGACAAGGCCGACCCGCTGGCCTTCGCCACCGAGGTGCCGCCGCTGAACTCCTCGGTCGTCACCGAGTCCACCCACGAGTGGGGCGACGGCGCCTGGCTCGAGGAGCGCGCCCGCGGCAACTGGCACGAGCGGCCGATGAGCATCTACGAGGTGCACGTCGGCTCCTGGCGGCAGGGGCTGTCCTACCGGGAGCTGGCCGACGAGCTCGTCGACTACGTGACCGCGGCCGGCTTCACCCACATCGAGTTCATGCCGGTCGCCGAGCACCCCTTCGGCGGCTCCTGGGGTTACCAGGTCACCAGCTACTACGCCCCGACCTCCCGCTTCGGCAGCCCCGACGACTTCCGCTACCTCGTCGACCGCGCGCACCAGGCCGGGATCGGGGTCATCGTCGACTGGGTGCCGGCGCACTTCCCCAAGGACGAGTGGGCGCTGGGTCGCTTCGACGGCACCGCGCTCTACGAGCACGGCGACCCCCGTCGCGGCGAGCAGCCGGACTGGGGCACCTACGTCTTCGACTTCGGCCGCTCCGAGGTCCGCAACTTCCTCGTCGCCAACGCGCTGTTCTGGTGCAAGGAGTTCCACGTCGACGGCGTCCGGGTCGACGCGGTCGCCTCGATGCTCTACCTGGACTACTCCCGCAGCGAGGGCCAGTGGTCGCCCAACGTGCACGGCGGCCGGGAGAACCTCGAGGCGGTGGCGTTCCTCCAGGAGATGAACGCGACCGTCTACCGCGAGGTGCCCGGCGCGGTCACCGTGGCCGAGGAGTCGACGGCCTGGCCGGGCGTCACCCGGCCCACCTACCTCGGGGGCCTGGGCTTCGGCTTCAAGTGGAACATGGGCTGGATGCACGACTCGCTGGCGTACATGTCCCGCCAGCCGGTGCACCGCAGCTACCACCACAGCCAGATGACGTTCTCGATGATGTACGCCTACTCCGAGAACTACGTGCTGCCGATCAGCCACGACGAGGTCGTCTACGGCAAGGGCTCGCTGCTGCGGAAGATGCCCGGCGACCGCTGGCAGCAGCTGGCCAACCTGCGCGCCTACCTCGCCTTCATGTGGGCCCACCCGGGCAAGCAGCTGCTGTTCATGGGCTCGGAGTTCGCCCAGGACTCCGAGTGGGCCGAGAGCCGCTCGCTGGACTGGTGGCACCTCGACGACCCGGCGCACCGCGGCGTGCTGCAGCTGGTCACCGACCTCAACGCCCGCTACCGCGAGTTCGACGCGCTGTGGTCGCTGGACGTCGACCCGGCCGGCTTCCAGTGGATCGACGCCAACGACGCCTCGGGCAACGTGCTGACCTTCCTGCGCTACGGCAAGCCGCCGCGCGCCGAGATCGCCCCGGCGGAGGTGTCGACGGGCGAGGACGTGCCCGTCGAGGCCGCCACGCCCACCCCCGCGGCCGGCCAGGCCCTGGCCGTCGTCTGCAACTTCTCCGGCGCCCCGCACCACGGCTACCGGATCGGCCTGCCCCGCCCCGGCCACTGGCGGGAGGTGCTCAACTCCGACGCCGAGGGCTACGGGGGCTCGGGGGCCGGCAACTACGGCGGCATCGAGGCCGTCGCGGAGCCCTGGCACGGCCAGCCCTACTCGGCGGAGCTCACCGCTCCCCCGCTGGGCACCGTCTGGTTCCTCCACGAGGGCTGACCCCCGCGAGCCTCGTGCCGGGGCCGGGGCCGGGGCCGGGGCATTGACGGCCGGGGAGGCGAGCAGGCAGCCTCCCCGGCCGTGTCCCGCTGCCGCACCGCCGCCCTGGGCGCTGCACTGCTCCTGACCGGCTGCACCGCGGCGGTGTCCGGCACCCCCACCCCGGCGGTGCCGCGCAGCGACGTCCCGCCCGCGGACTTCCCGGTCGGCCTGGCCGGCGACACCGAGGTCGACCGGCTGGCCCGCAACGCGCTGGCCGACGTCGTCACCTACTGGCAGGAGACGCTGCCGGAGGTCTACGGGCAGGAGTACACCGACCTCGCCGGCGGCTACTGGTCGATCGACCCGGCCACCACCCGGGACGCCGACCTCCCGCCGGGCAGCTGCGTCGACGTCGACTACGTCGCGCGCACCAGCGCGCTGTACTGCTCCGACGGCGACGTCGTCCTCTACAACGCCGCCTCGCTGGCCGACTCCGCCGCCGTCGTCGGCCCGCTGGTCATCGGCTCCACGATGGCCCACGAGGTGGGGCACGCCGTGCAGCACCGGGTCGGCACCAGCGACCGGGAGAGCTCCCTGGTGCTCGAGACCCAGGCCGAGTGCTTCGCGGGCAGCTGGAGCCGCTGGGTCGCCGACGGCGGCGGCGCGCACGCCCGCGTGCGCGAGCCGGAGCTCGACCGCTACCTCGAGGGCTACGCCTACTTCGCCGACCCGGTCGGCGCCTCGCCCGACGACCCCGGCGCGCACGGGTCGGCCTTCGACCAGCTCGCCGCCTTCCAGGTCGGGTGGGACGGCGGCGCCGCGGCCTGCCGCGACGAGTTCACCGCCGACCGGGTGTTCACCGTCGCCGAGTACACCTCCGCCGACGATGAGGACGCCGGCGGCGACCTGCCCCTGGCCGAGGCGCTGCCGCTGGCCGGCACGCTGCTGGCCTCCTTCTGGTCCGCGGTCACGGCCGGCGGGCTGGCCGCGCCGCCGGACTGGACCGGCGACGTCCGGCTGCCGGAGGTCCGCGAGGGCCCGGCCGGCTGCGCCGGCACCGGCGACCCCCTGCTCACCTGGTGCGCGGACGGCGGCGACGGCGGCCCCGCGGTGGTCGTCGACGTGGCCGGCGCCCTGGCACCCGCGGTCCGGGCGCGCGGCGACTACGCCGTCGTCGCACTGGTCGCCCTGCCCTACGCCCTGGCCGTGGCCGACGGCCTGGGGCAGCCGACCGACGGTCCCGGCCCGCTCGCCACGGCGGCCTGCTCCGCCGGCTGGCTCACCGCCGCCGTGCACGCCGGCGAGCTGCCCGGCACCGAGGTGCGCCTGTCGCCCGGGGACGTCGACGAGGCGGTGCTGGCCCTGCTCGACGCCGCCGGCGACGCCCGGCTGGTCGAGGCGACCGCGCTGTCGGCCTTCGACCTGACCGACGCCTTCCGGCGGGGTTTCGAGGGCGGCGGGAGCGCCTGCCTCCCCTGATCGGGTCACATGCAGGGCACGCAGTGCCACGAGGCGTGCGCGTTTCGTCCCCACGGGCGGCCCCGAGCAGGGATCATGTCCCGGCTCCGAGTGCCGGTCCACGGCACGATCCCAGGCAGACGAGGAACAAGGCTCCATGACGCAGGTCCTGCGCCGCGCGACGGTCGCGGCTGCCGCAGGCAGCATGCTGCTCGCCGGCTGCTCCAGCCAGGTCGACGGCACCCCCACCGCGGAGAACGCGCTGACCCACGTGACGGCCGAGGAGTTCCCCATCACGGGGGCCACCGACAGCGAGGTCGACCAGTACGCGCGCGATGCGCTCACCGACCTGGTCACCTTCTGGGAGCAGGCCTACCCGGAGGCCTACGGCGAGTCCTTCCCGCCCCTGGAGGGCGGCTTCTTCTCGGTCGACTCCCAGAACATCGACGAGAGCGCCTACCCCGACTACGGCATCGGCTGCGAGCGGGCGCCCGTCGACCCGGCCGAGGTCACGATGAACGCGCACTACGACCCCAACTGCGACGTCATCGCCTACGACACCCAGCTGCTCACCCAGCTCAGCGAGCAGTTCGGCCAGTTCATCGGCCCGGCGGTCATGGCCCACGAGATGGGGCACGCCATCCAGGGCCGGGTGGGCTTCTCCGAGAGCTCCATCCAGGACGAGACGCAGGCCGACTGCTTCGCCGGCGCGTTCACCCGCTGGGTCGCCGACGGCAACGGCTCGCACGTCGGCCTGCGGGTCAGCGAGCTCGACCCGCTGCTGGGCGGCTTCATCTACATCCGCGACGAGGTCGGCTCCGACCCGAACAACGACCGCGCGCACGGCTCGGGCTTCGACCGCGTCTCGGGGTTCTACGCCGGCTTCTCCGAGGGCGTGCTCAGCTGCCGCGACGACTTCGGCTCCGACCGGATCTTCACCGAGACCGAGTTCACCAGCCGGGAGGACGCCGCCAACGAGGGCAACGCCAGCTACGAGGACACCCAGTTGCTGATCAGCAACTCGCTGCCGCTGTTCTACGAGTCCTGGTTCCCGCAGGTGTCCGGCGGCGAGGATTTCTCGGTGCCCCAGGTGCAGACCTTCGACGGCACCGCGCCCGACTGCGGTGACATGGGCGCCGAGGACCGCGAGATCGGCTACTGCGCCGACGACCAGACCGTCTACGTCGACGAGACCGACCTCATCGGCCCCGCCTACGAGGAGATCGGCGACTGGGCCGTGGCGACCGCGGTCTCCCTGCCCGTCGCCGTGGCCGCCCGCGACCAGCTCGGCCTGTCCACCGACGACACCGACGCGACCATCTCCTCGGTCTGCCTGACCGGCTGGTACACCGCCCGGTTCTGGTCCGGTGACTACGCCGAGTCGGTCGGGCAGCTGTCCCCGGGCGACGTGGACGAGGCGATCATCTTCCTGCTGACCTACGGCCAGGACGACGCGGTCTTCCCCAACGTCGAGGCCAACGGCTTCGAGATGGTCGGCGCCTTCCGCGCCGGCTTCCTCGAGGGCGGCACGGCCTGCCTCTGAGCCGATCGACCCGGGCCGCCCGCCGCGCGCGGCGGGCGGCCCCCTGACCCGGGAGGAGTCCGATGAGGCAGACCGTGCGCCGCGCGGTCGGGAGCGCGGCCGTGGGGGTCGTACTGCTGGCCGGCTGCACGGCCGGCATCGAGGGCACGCCCACGGCCGCTCGGCCGATCACCGACGTGACCGCCGAGGAGTTCCCGATCACGGGCGCCACCGACAGCGAGATCGACCAGTACGCGCGCAACGCGCTGGCCGACCTGATCGACTTCTGGGAGCAGGCCTATCCGGAGCACTTCGGCGAGCCGTTCCAGCCGCTGGAGGGCGGCATCTTCTCGGTGAACGGCGCCGACATCGACGAGAGCCTCTACCCGGACACCGGCATCGGCTGCGCGCGCCAGCCGGTCGATCCCGAGCGGGTCGTCATGAACGCGCACTACAACCCCAACTGCGACGTCATCGCCTACGACAGCGCGCTGCTCCAGCAGCTCGCCGAGGAGTCCGACCCCTTCCTGGGCCCGGTGGTCATGGCCCACGAGTTCGGCCACGCGATGCAGGCCCGCTTCGGGTACGCGGAGACCTCCATCCAGGTGGAGACGCAGGCCGACTGCCTGGCCGGCGCCTTCACCCGCTGGGTGGCCGACGGCAACGCCCAGCACGTCAGCTTCCGGGTGCCCGGCCTCGACGCCGTCCTCGAGGCCATCAGCGACGGCCGCTTCCGCGATCCGCTGGGCCGCGACCCCAGCGAGGAGGGCGTGCACGGCTCCGGCTTCGACCGCATCTCGGGCTTCTACGCCGGCTACAGCGACGGCGTCCCGGCCTGCCGTGACGAGTTCGGCCCGGACCGGATCTTCACGCAGGAGGAGTTCAGCTCCGACGACGAGGAGGACACCGAGGGCAACGCCCCGTACGAGGACACCGACGACACCGCGACGCAGACGCTGGCCCTGTTCTACGGCCAGATCTTCGGCGACGGCTTCACCGCCCCCGAGTTCGCGACGTTCGACGGCACCGCACCGGACTGCGGCGACATGCGGGAGGCCGACCGCGACCTCGCCTACTGCGCGGCGGACAACACCGTGTACGCCGACGGGACCGACCTGCTCGAGCCGGTGTACGAGGAGTTCGGCGACTACGCCGTGGTCACCGCCATCTCGCTGGCCTACGCCCAGTCGGTGCGGGCCCAGCTCGGCCGGTCGACCACCGACGCCGACGCCACGCTGTCGGCGGTCTGCCTGACCGGCTGGTACACCGGCCGGTTCTACTCGGGCGACTTCGACGAGCAGGTGGCCTCGCTGAGCCCCGGCGACATCGACGAGGCGGTGTACCTGCTGCTGCGCTACGGCCAGTCCGAGAGCGTCCTGCCCGGCGTCGAGGTGTCCGGCGCCGAGCTGGTCGGCGCGTTCCGCGCCGGCTTCCTCGAGGGCGGGGGGCCCTGCGACATCGGGCTCTGACCGACCGGCGCCCTCGCGGCGCGCCAGGCCGGGTGGCACCATCGGCTCCGCCATGCCCCGGACGCCGCCGTTCCGCGTGCTCGCCGCCGTGCTCGTGGGCGGGGGGCTGCTGACGAGCGGCTGCGTGGTGCAGGTGACCGGGAGCGCGCGGCCCGCCGTCCCGGCCCCGCCCGACGTCACCGACGCCGAGCTGCCCGTCGTGGGCAGCGACGACGGCGAGGTCGACACCGTCGCCCGCAACGCCCTGGCCGACCTGGAGACCTACTGGGCCGAGCAGCTGCCGGCCGTCTTCGACGTCGAGTTCGAGCCGCTCGAGGGCGGCTACTTCAGCGTCGACCCCGCGGACGCCGACCCCACCGACTACCCCGACGGGATCGGCTGCGGCAGCGACCCCGAGGAGGTCGCGGGCAACGCCTTCTACTGCGAGGCCGGCGGCCTGCCCAACTCCGACTCGATCAGCTACGACCGCAGCTACCTCGCCGAGCTCGCCGACCGGTCGGGGCGCTTCCTGCCGGCCCTGGTGATGGCGCACGAGTTCGGGCACGCGGTGCAGGCCCGCGCCCGGTTCCCCCGCACCTCGATCGCCACCGAGACCCAGGCGGACTGCCTCGCCGGCGCCTGGACCGTCTGGGTCGCCGACGGGCAGGCCCCGCACACGCGGATCCGGGAACCCGACCTCGACGACGTGCTGCGGGCCTACCTGCAGCTGCGCGATCCGGTCGGCACCGGCGCCGACGACCGCATGGCGCACGGCTCCTACTTCGACCGGGTGTCGGCCTTCCAGGAGGGGTTCGCCGAGGGGCCGGAGGCCTGCCGCGACAACTTCGGCCCCGGCCGGGTCTACACGCAGGACGAGTTCGACCCCGGGGAGAACGCCGCGACCGGCGGCGACGCCCCGTACGGGGAGCTGGCCGAGATCATCTCCGCGGCCCTGCCGGAGTTCTGGGAGGAGGCGTTCCGGGAGGACCTCGGCGGGGACTTCGACCCGCCGTCCCTGGAGGGCTTCACCGGCACGCCCCCGGACTGCGCGCCCCCCGGCCGCGACCTGGTCGTGTGCGCGGACGGGTCGCTGGTCGGCTACGACGAGCAGGACCTCACCCGCCCGCTGTACGAGGAGGTCGGCGACTACGCCGTCGTCACCGCCGTCGCGCTGCCCTACGCGCTGGCCGCCCGCGACCAGCTGGGGCTGTCCACCGACGGCCCCGACGCGCTGCGCTCGGCGGTCTGCCTCACCGGCTGGTTCACCGCCGAGGTGTTCGCCGGCGAGCTGCGCAGCGCGTCGATCTCCCCGGGGGACGTCGACGAGAGCGTGCAGTTCCTGCTCGACTCCGCCGACGACCCCGCCGTGCTGGGGCCGGCCGAGGTCACCGGGTTCGCGCTGGTCGACCTGTTCCGCGGCGGCTTCCTCGACGGTGCCGCCGCCTGCGACGTGGCGCGCTGAGCCGGCTCAGTACAGCGCGGTGGTGAGCTGCCGTCGGGCGGTGGCGACCCGGGGGTCGGCGTCGCCTACCACGGCGAACAGCTCGACGAGGTGCTTGCGGGCGGTGTCGCGGTCCTCCCCCGCGGTGCGGCGGACGACGTCGAGCAGCCGCGCGAAGGCGCCCTCGACGTCGCCGGTGCCGAGCAGGAAGTCCGCCGCGCGGGTCTGCGCCGTGACGTCGTCGGGCGCGGCCTCGGCCAGGGCGAGCGCGTCGGGGCCGGCCTCGTCGGCACGGCGGAACAGCTGCACCTGGCGCAGCGCCAGACCGGCGACCGGGTGGTCGGGCTCGGCGTCGACGATCGCCTGGTAGGCGGCCTCGGCGGCGGCGAGGTCGCCGCGCTCGAGGGCGGCCTCGGCGGCGTCCAGGCGGGGGTCCTCCAGCTCCTCGTCCTCGTCGGTCGCGCCGGGCACCGCGCCGCCGGTGGTGGCGCGGACCAGCTCGGTGACGAACTGCCGGGCCTGCTCCTCGGGGATTGCGCCGGTGAACTCGGCGACGAGCTGGCCCTGCCACACCGCCTTCACCGCGGGGATGCCCTGCACCCGCAGGCCCTGGGCCAGCGCGGGGTTGGCGTCGACGTCGACCTTGGCCAGCACCCACGACCCGCCGCCCTCGGCGGCCAGCCGCTCGAGCACCGGCGACAGCTGCTTGCAGGGGCCGCACCACTCGGCCCACAGGTCGAGGACGACGGGCACCTGGAAGGACCGGTCGAGGACCTCGGCCTGGAACGTCGCCTCGGTGACGTCGACGACCGCGGCGCCCGGGGCGCCGGCCGGCGCCGAGGCGCTCGGCGGCGGGGCGGCCTGGGCGCGGGCGGCGGCCTCGCTGCGCGCCTTGACGGCGGCGAGGTCGACGGCGCCGGAGAGGGAGGCGGCCAGCCGTGCCTGCTGGGCCTGCGCGCGCGGGTCGGGACGTCCGGGGCGGGAAGGCTGCATGACCCCCATGATCCCATCCCCCGGGCCGGGCGTGTCGGCGCCGGGTGGCGGCTGCGCTGCTCAGCCCACCGGCGCCGGCCGCGAGTGGTGAGGTGACGCGGCCACGGCCCCCGCCGAGGCCGCACGATGTCGCCACTCGGTCGGCGGCGAACCGCCCCGGCTCGGCATGCCACAGGCCGTCGTACTCGACCGCCACCCGATGGTCCGGGCACGCGAGGTCCACCCGCGCGACGAACGAGCCGGCCGCGTCGCGCACGACGTGCTGCGCCACCGGCGGTGGGAGCGCCGAACGGTGCACGACCAGGCGCAGCCGCGTCTCCTGGGGGGACTCGGCCCGACCGTCGGCCAGGCTCGCGGCGGTACGCGCCTGACGGCACCCACGGCCGGCCATCGACGCCGCGGCATCCCGCACCTCGTCGAGGCCGGCCCGCGAGCCGCGAGGGCGAGCAGCGTCGCCAGCGGTGTGGTGACCGGGACCGCCCCCCGCGAGGTCACCGACTCGGGCGACAGGACCATGCGTCGCACCGCCAGTCCCGGGACGACGCTGCGACCGCGATCGGGCGGGACCGTGAGCTCGACGGCGTCCGCCGGCCCCGCCAGGTCCATCCCCAGAGCACGGCCGCGCCGGCCCCGGACACGACGGCCCGGGAGGACCAGCCGCGCCGCCGCTCGTGCGCGGAGCTCGTGCGTGACCTCGAGCGTCGCGCAGGTGTAGACGTCGCGGAACAGCCGGCGCAGCGTGCCAGGAGTACGGGCGAGCGTGCTCCGGCCGTCCACAGGCCGACCTCGAGTGGCGAGCGACGGCGGTGTCGGTGCCCCGCGAGACCGCGACACCGCACCACTCGGCTGGATCCGGCTGCTCAGCCCACCGGCGCCGGCCGCAGCGCCGGCACGTGCCGCAGCCCGAACACCTCGCGCAGCGCCACCCTGGCCGCGTTGTCCCCGCACGCCCCGTGCACGGCGGGCCCGGGCGGGGTGGCCGCCGAGGCGAGGTAGACCCCGCGCACCGGCGTCTTGTAGGTGTTCCAGCGCGGCACCGGCCGGGCCAGCATCTGCCGCAGCGAGGCCTCGCCGTTGGAGATGTCGCCGCCGACGTGGTTGGGGTTCCACGCCTCCATCGCGACGGCGTCCTTGGTCGCGCGGGCCACGACCGTGTCGCGGAAGCCCGGGGCGAACCGCTCGATCTGCGCCTCGATCCGCTCGGTCATGTCGACGTCGGAGCCGTGCGGCACGTGCACGTAGGCCCAGAACACGTGCCCGCCCTCCGGCGCCCGGCTCGGGTCGGGCACCGTCGGCTGGACGGCGAGCACGTAGGGCCGCTCGGCGATCCGGCCGTGCGCCGGACCCTCCTCCCCCGCGATCGTCTCCGCCAGGTCGCCGGCCACGTGGATGGTGCCCGCGCGGCGCACCTCGGGGTTGGTCCACGGCACCGGCTCGGACAGGATCCAGTCGATCTTGAAGACGCCGGGGCCGTGCTTGTAGCGGTTCACCCAGCGCCGGTAGCCCTCGTTCACCCGGTCGCCGGCCATGGCGACGAACGCCCGGGGAGTGGTGTCCAGCAGCACCGCGGGGACGCCGTCGAACTCGCGCAGGTCGGTCACCCGGTGCCCGGTGACGACCTCGCCGCCCTGCTGCTCCAGCGCCGTCACCATCGCCTCGGCCAGCCGCTGCGAGCCGCCCTCGATCAGCGGCCAGCCCGCGTGGTGGGCGAGCATGCCGAGCACCATCCCGAGCCCGGCCGTCAGCGGGCGGGAGAGGTCGAGCATGCCGTGCGCGGCGGCACCGGCGATCAGCGCCTGGCCCTCCTCCGTGTCGAAGTACCGGCGCGCCAGCCAGCGCACGTTGGGCAGCGCGTTGAGCGCGAACCGCGTGACCGCTCCGACGCTGCGGGTGGGCAGCCGGCGCAGCTGGCTGGTCAGGAAGAAGTCGATGACGTCGTCCCCGTGCTCGACCAGCGGGCCGAACAGCCGGCGGTAGGCCGCACCGTCGGCGCCGAGCCCGTCGGCGGTCTCCTCCAGCGAGCGCCGGGAGACCGCGGCGCGACCGCCGTCCAGGGGGTGGGCGTAGGCGATCTCGGGGTGCACCAGCCGCACCCCGCGGCTGGGCAGGTCGAACTCGCGGAAGAACGGCGAGGCGGCGCCCATCGGGTGCACCGTCGAGCAGACGTCGTGCCGGTAGCCGGGCTCCAGCAGCTCCTCGGTGCGCAGCCCGCCGCCGGGGACGTCCGCGGCCTCCACGACCTGCACGCGCAACCCGGCGGCGGCCAGCCGCAGGGCCGCGGCCAGCCCGTTGGGCCCCGCACCGACGACGACGGCGTCCGGCTTCCCGTTCACCCCGCCATCGTGCCCGGCCGGGGTCAGAGCTGCGCGAGGAGCTCGTCGGCCGCGGTGTAGGGGTCGCTGTCGCCGGCCACCACCCGCTCGGCGAGGGCGTCCAGCGCGGCCGACCCGCCGACGTCGCCCATCCGCTCGCGCAGCCCGGCCAGCGCGATCGCCTCGATCTCGCGGGCGGCCCGCTCGGTGCGCCGCCGCCGGCCCTCCCCCGTGCTGGCCAGCCACTGCCGGTGCGCCTCGACCTGCTCCAGCACGCCGTCGATGCCGTTGCCGGTCTCCGCGGAGGCGACGGTCCGGCAGATCGGCGGCCGCCAGCCGCCGGGGCCCTCGTGCCGGCCACCGAGGGACTGCATGTAGCGCAGGTCGCGCACCGTGCGGTCGGCGCCGTCGCGGTCGGCCTTGTTGACCACGAAGACGTCGGCGACCTCGAGGATCCCGGCCTTGGCGGCCTGGATGCCGTCGCCCATCCCGGGGGCGACCAGCACCAGGGTGGTGTCGGCCAGCGAGGCGATCTCCAGCTCGGACTGCCCGACGCCCACGGTCTCCACGAGGACGACGTCGCAGCCGGCGGCGTCGAGCACGCGCAGCGCCTGCGGCGTGGCCCAGGCCAGGCCGCCGAGATGACCGCGGGAGGCCATCGACCGGATGTAGACGCCGGGGTCGCCGGCGTGGTCCTGCATGCGCACCCGGTCCCCGAGCAGCGCGCCGCCGGAGAACGGCGACGACGGGTCGACGGCGAGCACGCCCACCCGCTTGCCCGCCGCCCGCAGCGCGCGGACCAGCGCGGTGGTCGTCGTCGACTTGCCGACGCCCGGCGAGCCGGTCAGGCCCAGGACCTGCGCGGTGCCGGTGTGCGGCGCCAGCGCGGCAGCCACCTCGCGCAGCACCGGGCTGGCGTCCTCGACCAGCGAGATCAGCCGGGCCACCGAGCGCGCGTCGCCCTCGCGGGCCGCGGCGACGAGCGAGGGGACGTCGACTGCGCGCCGGGCGCGGCGGGAGAGCCGTTGCCCGCGGGGGGCGACGGGGTCGGGCGCCTGTACTGCCGTCGCGAAGGTGTCCTCCCCGACGCCGCGGGTCACGCGGCCGGCGCGGGCACGTGCAGGATCAGCGCGTCACCCTGGCCGCCACCGCCGCACAGGGCGGCGGCACCGACGCCGCCTCCGCGACGGCGCAGCTCCAGCGCGAGGTCGAGCACGATGCGGGCGCCGCTCATGCCGACCGGGTGGCCCAGCGCGATGGCCCCGCCGTTGGGGTTCACCTTCTCGGGGTCGATGCCCAGCTCGCGGGTGGAGACGATGCCCACCGCGGCGAAGGCCTCGTTGAGCTCGACCAGGTCGAGGTCCCTGGGGTCGATGCCCTCGCGGGCGCAGGCCTTCTGGATGGCCCGCGACGGCTGGCTCTGCAGCGTGGCGTCGGGACCGGCCACGACGCCGTGCGCGCCGATCTCGGCGATCGGGGTGATGCCCAGCTCGGCGGCCTTCTCGGCGCTCATGACCACGACCGCGCAGGCGCCGTCGGAGATCTGCGAGGCGGTGCCCGCGGTGATCGTGCCGTCCTTGGCGAAGGCCGGCTTGAGCTTGGACAGGCTCTCGGCCGTGGTGTCGGCGCGGATGCCCTCGTCCTCGCGGAACTCGATCGGGTCGCCCTTCCGCTGCGGGATGAGGACGGGGGTGATCTCCTCGTCGAACACGCCGTTCTTGGCCGCGCGGGCCGCCTTCTGGTGGCTCTCCGCGGCGAAGGCGTCCTGCTCCTCGCGGGTGAGGTCGTAGCGGGCGTTGGCCTGCTCGGTGAGCACGCCCATCGCCACCTGGTCGAAGGTGTCGGACAGCCCGTCGTGGGCCATGGCGTCGACGAGCTTGGTGTCGCCGTACTTGGTGCCGGTGCGGCCGTTGAGCAGCATGTGCGGCGCCTGCGTCATCGACTCCATGCCGCCGGCGACGACGACGTCGTACTCGCCGGCGCGGATCAGCTGGTCGGCCAGCGCGATGGCGTTGATGCCCGACAGGCAGACCTTGTTGATGGTCAGCGAGGGCACCGACATCGGGATGCCCGCGGCCACCGCGGCCGGACGCGCCGGGTTCTGGCCCGCGCCGGCCAGGATCACCTGGCCCATGATCACGTAGTCGACCTGGTCCCCGGAGATGCCGGCGCGCTCCAGGGCGGCCTTGATCGCGATGCCGCCGAGGTCGGCGGCGGAGAAGTCCTTGAGCGAACCGAGCAGCCGGCCCATCGGGGTGCGGGCGCCGCTGACGATGACCGAGCGGGACATGGGGCCTCCAGGAGCCGGGCCGCCGCCACTGGCGACCGAGTTCGAGCAGCCACCGCGCGCGGACCGGGCGGTGGGGCGGTGCGTGGGCTGACGATCAGGATAGGACGACGGGCACAACGAGCCAGCCCCCGCGGAGGCGCCCCCCGGTCCGGGTGACGCCGCCCACACCGATGTGACGTCCCAGACGTCTGGCGGCACGATGCCCGCGTGACCGACAACGCCACCGGGCTGCCCGGCGACCTGTTCACCACGATCGACCACGTCGGGATCGCCGTGCCCGACCTCGACGAGGCCCTCGCCTTCTACGACCGCGCCTTCGGGGTGCGCTCGGTGCACGAGGAGGTGAACGAGGAGCAGGGCGTGCGCGAGGCGATGCTCGCCGTCGGGGACGGCGACACCCGCATCCAGCTGCTCGCCCCCCTGACCCCCGAGTCGACGATCGCGAAGTTCATCGGGCGCTCCGGCCCGGGCCTGCAGCAGCTCGCCTTCCGCGTCGAGGACGTCGAGGCGGTGAGCGCGACGCTGCGCGAGCGCGGCCTGCGGCTGCTCTACGACGCCCCCAAGCGCGGCACGTCGGACAGCCGGGTGAACTTCGTGCACCCCAAGGACGCCGGTGGCGTGCTCGTCGAGCTGGTCGAGCCGGCTCGGCACGGCGGCCACTGAGCGCTGCGCCACACTCGGTGGCCTCGTTGGTTACCGGTCGGTAACCTCCGTCCACCGCCACTCGCACAGCCCCTCCGAGCCGACGAAGACCCGGGAGAGACACGTGGAGCAGATCAGGGACGCCATCCTCGCCGACCAGCTCGAGGACATCGCGGGGCTGCCGGTCCCCGAGTCCTACCGAGCGGTGGTGGTCCGCAAGGACGAGCAGGACATGTTCGAGGGCCTGGCCACTCGGGACAAGGACCCGCGCAAGTCGCTGCACGTGGAGGAGGTGGCGACCCCCGAGCTCGGCCCGGGCGAGGCGATCGTGGCCGTGATGGCCTCGTCGGTGAACTACAACACCGTCTGGACGTCGATCTTCGAGCCGGTGTCGACCTTCGGATTCCTGGAGCGCTACGGCCGGGTCTCCGAGCTCACCAAGCGGCACGACCTGCCCTACCACGTGGTGGGTTCCGACCTGGCCGGCGTGGTCCTGCGGGTGGGGCCGGGGGTGAACAAGTGGAAGCCCGGTGACGAGGTCGTGGCCCACTGCCTGTCGGTGGAGCTGGAGGACCCGGCCGGCCACGACGACACGATGATGGACCCGCAGCAGCGGATCTGGGGCTTCGAGACCAACTTCGGCGGCCTGGCCGAGCTCGCGCTGGTCAAGAGCAACCAGCTGATGCCCAAGCCGGCCCACCTGTCGTGGGAGGAGGCCGCCGCGCCCGGGCTGGTGAACTCCACCGCCTACCGGCAGCTGGTCAGCCGCAACGGCGCGAACATGAAGCAGGGCGACGTCGTCCTGATCTGGGGCGCCTCCGGCGGCCTGGGCTCCTACGCCACCCAGATGGCGCTCAACGGCGGGGCGATCCCGGTCTGCGTCGTCTCCTCCCCGGAGAAGGCCGACATCGTGCGCTCCATGGGCGCCGAGCTGGTCATCGACCGCTCCGCCGAGGGCTACCGGTTCTGGAAGGACGAGGCCACCCAGGACCCCAAGGAGTGGCAGCGGTTCGGCAAGCGGATCCGCGAGCTGACCGGCGGCGAGGACGTCGACATCGTCTTCGAGCACCCCGGCCGGGAGACCTTCGGCGCCAGCGTCTACGTCGCCAAGAAGGGCGGCACGATCATCACCTGCGCCTCCACCACCGGATACCTGCACGAGTACGACAACCGGTACCTGTGGATGAACCTGAAGAAGATCCTCTCCAGCCACTTCGCCAACTACAAGGAGGCGTGGGAGGCCAACCGGCTCATCGACAAGGGGCTGATCCACCCGACCCTGTCCAAGGTCTACCCGATGGACGAGGTCGGGCAGGCCGCCCTCGACGTCCACCGCAACCTGCACCAGGGCAAGGTCGGCGTGCTCACCCTCGCCCCCGAGGAGGGCCTCGGCGTCAAGGACGCCGAGAAGCGCGCCAAGCACATCGACGCCATCAACCGCTTCCGCGGCGTGTAGGCAGATCTGCCCGGGAGGTGGGTCCCCGGACGGGCACCCACCTCCCGGGCAGGCGTTCTATCGTCGGGACGGACGGGTCCGACCGACACGCCGACGAGCTCCCCCGACTCTGCGAGGATGACCGCATGACCGATCCCCGCCGCGACCTGATCCCGATGCGCGAGGCGCAGCACTCGTTCGACGTGGTCCTGCGGGGCTTCGACAGGCACCAGGTCGCCGAGACCATCGAGCGTCTCGAGGCCGACATCCGGGTGGCCCTGGCCGACCGCGACGCCGCGGTCAGCCGCACCGCCGAGCTGGCCGGTCAGCTGCAGGCGATGCACGGCGAGATCGAGCAGCTGCGGCGCAAGGCCGCCAACGCCGGTCCGGCCACGTTCGAGAACATGAGCGAGCGCATCTCGCACATGCTCCGGCTGGCCGACGAGGAGGCCGCCGACATCCGCCGGGCCGCCGAGCAGGAGGCCCAGGCGCTGCGCGAGCAGACCGCCGCCGAGGAGCGGGCCATGCTCGAGCGGCACGCCGCCGGGCAGGCCGAGGTGGAGCGGATGCTCGCCGACGCCCGCCAGAACGCCGAGCAGATCGCGAGCAAGGCGCAGATCCGCGCCGACGAGCTCGTCGCCAAGGCCCAGGAGAAGGTCGCCCGCCTCGACGCCGAGTCCCACGCGCGCCGGGTCAAGGTCGAGGAGGACTTCGAGATCGCGCAGCGGGCCCGCCGGGCCGAGGCCGCCCGCCTGGAGGAGGAGCGCGAGCGCGCCTCCACCGAGGCGGCCCGCCAGCGCGTCGCCGACGCCGAGCGGCACGCCGCCCGGCTGGTCAGCGAGGCCGAGGCCGCCGCCCTGACCATCCGGCAGGTGCGCGACGAGCTCACCGGCCGGCTGCTGGAGGCCCGCCGGGTGCTCGACGCCCTGCCCGACCTCGGTGACCGGCCCGCGCCGCAGCAGTCCCCCCAGCCGCAGGCGGGCCAGCCCCAGGTGCCCCAGCAGCAGGTGCCCCAGCAGCAGGTGCCCCAGCCGCAGGCGGCGCAGCGCCCCTCGCCCGAGCCCCGGCCGGCTCCCGCCCCGGCCAGCGGTGAGGCCGCGGCCGCCCGCCAGCCCCTGCGGCCGCCGGCGCCGATCACCCAGCCGGCGGTGCAGCGCGCCCCACAGGCGCAGGACGAGCGGCACGAGGCCCCGGCCCGTCCCGGTGCCGCCGACCCCGCCCTCGACCCGGCGGCCCAGAAGACCACCCCGCCCGGCGCGGCTCCGGCAGCCCGGCCGCGCACCGCTCCCCAGCCGGCCGTGTCGCCGCAGGGGCCGACGACGCAGGTCGCGATGCAGCCGGCGCCGGCGCAGGGCCCGTCCTCCGGCCAGCAGCCGGCCGCGAAGGCCCCCGCACCCGGTGCCTCCGCGGGCCCGCAGCAGACCCAGGTCATCCGCCCGGTGTCCGGCCAGCAGCCGGCTCCCGGGAGCACCGCCACTCCCGGCCCGGTCGACCCGCCCACCCGGGTGCAGCCGGCCGTGACGGTTCCCTCCGACGACAAGCCGGCCGACGGCACGGCCGTCGACGGCACGCCGGCCCAGGCCGTCCGCCGCTGACCGCGGGCTGCGCCGCCTCCCCCCGGTGGCGGCGCAGCCGGTGACGCCCGCGCGCCACCGCCCGGACCGGGGTACGGAGGTGCAGTGCTCGACGACGCCCGGCCGACCGCCGTGCAGCGGTCGGCACCGGGCGGTCGCCGCGGTGGCCCCCGGCACGCCGCCGACGAGGAGGTCGCCGGCCCGGACGGGCCCGGCCGGCCGTGGCCGCCGGCCGCGCTCGCGGTCGTCGTCCTGGCCGGCGCCCGGGCGCTGAGCGGTGCCGCCCGCCCCGGGGAGGGCGCTCTGGCCGGGGAGGCCGGCGCCGGCGCGGCGCACGTCGCGGCCTGGCAGTCCCTGACCGGCGCCGGCGACCGGGGGCTGTTCCTCGTCGCCGCCGTCGTGTCCGCGGCCCTGGTGTGGTGGCTGGGCGCCCGGCTGCGGCTGCCCGGCCCGACCTGCGCGCTCGCCGTCCTCGTCGTCGGGCTGCCCACCCTGCTGCCGGCCACCGCCCTGCTGGACCGGCCGGCTGCCCTCGCCGTCCCGTGGCTGCTGGCCGCCGGGCTGCTGCTCACCGCCGGCCACCGGACGGCCCTCGCCGCGGCCGCGGTGCCCGCCGCGGTCGCCGTGCTGCTCGCGCCCGACGTCCTGGCGCTCGCCGCCGGGGCCGCCGCGACCGCGGGAGCCACCGGCCGCCGGACACCGCCGGCGCTGCGGGCCGCGGCCGCGGCCGGGGGAACGGCGGCGCTCGTCGTGCTCGCCGTCGTCCTGCCCCGGTGGGACGGCGCGGGCGGTGGAGCGGCCGACCCGCTCGGGACCCCGGCCGTGCTGGGCGTCGCCGCGGGGCTGGCCGCCCTCGCCGCGGCCGCCGCGGTGGCGCTGCCCGGGCTGCGCCCGCTGGCCGGCGCGGTGCTCGCGACGGCTCTGCTCGCGGCGGTGCTCGACCGCTCCGCGGCCCTGCAGGTCGCGTTGCCGGCCGCGGCGCTGCTGCTCGCCGCGCTGGCCACCCGGGCGGCGACCCGGCTGGCCGCCGGCCGGCCCGCGCTCCCCCGCGCACTGGCCGCGGCCGGCGCCGCCGCGCTGCTCGCCCTCGCGGCGCTGGCGGGCACCGGGGTGCTCCGGCCCACGGGGGACGACGACGGTCCCCGGACCGCCGCCGCCGACCGCCCGGCCGACGTCGCCCCGGTCCTGGACTGGCTGGCCGGCGAGCTGCCCGACGACGCCCGCGTCGCGGCGCCGGCGGACCTCCGGGCCGAGCTGCTCGCAGCCGGTGCCGACCCCGGCATGCTCCCCGCCGACCTCCCGGACGCACCGGCCGGCCCCGGCGCCCCGGTGCTGCAGCTGGTGGAGACCGTGCCCGAGGGAGCCGTGCTGGTGGCCCGGTTCGTGCCCGGGAACGGCGGCGCCCCCCTGCTCGCCGTCGATCCGTTCCCGGTCGAGCCGACGCCGGAGGAGCTCGACCGCCGGCGGGGCCTGGCCGAGGCGCTGCTGGCCAATCCGACCACCCGCACCGGCGGCCGGGCGGCCGAGGTGCTCGCCGGCGCGGAGGTCGACCAGCGGCTGCTCAGCCTGCTGGCCGGCCTCGCCGCCCGGGAGGGCGTGGGCATCGCCGACCTGCCGCCCGCCCCCGGCGAGGAGGGCGGCGCCGCCCCGGCCCGCCGGGCGCTGCTGGACACCGTCGGCGGCCGCGTCGTGCCGGGCGACCGCGCGGCCACCGAGCGGCTGCTGGCCTGGCTCGACGCGCAACGGCCGCCGTTCGCGCCGGACACCGTGGAGGTCACCGACTCGGGTGTCCTCGTCGGGTTCGACTACGTGTCCGGGCCCGACGCCCTCGTCACCGGGGCGGCGGAATGACCCCCCCTGCCGCCCGGTCGCGGGAGCCGACCGCAGCGGGTACACGTGGTGTCCGACGGTGCACGCTCGGTGCACCCCTGCCACCGGCCCCCGTACCGACCACTGGGAGAGAGCTCGTGAACCGGATCGCCCGCGTCCTCGCCGTGGCGCTGCTCGGCGGGGGGCTGGCCGCCGTACCGCTGGGCAGTGCCCAGGCCGCCGACGGCGGCCTGCTGCGGCTGGCCCACCTCTCCCCCGACACCCCCGCCGTCGACGTCTACGTCGACTCGGTCAGCGACCCCGCCGCCGGGCTGACGTTCCCCGCCGTCGGCTACGGCACGGTGTCGGACTACCAGGCGGTCCCGCCCGGCAGCTACGCGATCAGCATGCGCCCCGCCGGCGCCGATCCGGCCACCCCGCCGGTGCTGTCGACCACCGTCCAGGTGGCGGCCGACCAGGCCCGCACCGTGGCCGGCGTCGGCCCGTTCGCCGACCTCGGCCTGGAGGTGCTGGAGGACGACCTGACCCCGCCGCCGCCGGGCTCGGCGCGGGTCCGCGTGGTCGCCGCGGCGTCCGGCGCGCCGACCATCGACGTGGCCCTGGCCGACGGCACGGCGATCGCCGACGGGGCGGCCTTCGCCGACACCACCGACTACGTCGACGTCCCGGCCGGTGGCACCGGCCTCCGGGTGACCCCCGCGGGCGGAACGCCGGCCGACCTGCCGGTGCAGGTCGAGGCGGGCTCGGTCTACAGCGTGCTGGTGCTCGACTCCCCCGGCGGCGGGCTGACCGTGCAGACGGCGCTCGACGCCGCCAGCCCGGGCGTCGTGCCGGTCGGCGGCGTGGAGGCAGGGGCCGGCGGCACCGCCGGGGACGCCTCCGGCGACGCGGTGCTCCCGACCGTGCTGACCGCCGGCGGGGTCACCCTGCTGGCCGGCGGCGTGCTGTTCGCGGTCGTCTCCGGCGCCGCGCGCCGCGCACCCCGGGCGCGGCACGCCCGCCGTCCCTGACGCCGGTGCCCGCCCGGCACCGGAGGCTCCCCTCCCGGCACCGCGCTCCGCGCTGGCGCCGCCTCACCCTGCTCCGGCTGCTGGTGGCCGCGGTGGCCGCCGTCGCCGGCGGGGTGGCCCTGCTCAGCCCGTCGGCGCCCGCCGCGCCCGCGGCGGCGGGCGAGACGCCGGCCCCGGTGGTGCGGTCGGCGCGCGCCCCCGACGCGGCGGCGGAGCCGGTGCGGCTGCGGGTGCCCGCGATCGGGGTGGACAGCGACCTGGCGCGGCTCGGCACCGACGCGGCCGGCGCCCTGGTGCCCCCGGCCGACTACGGCCGGGCCGGCTGGTACGCCGGCGGTCCCGCACCCGGCGACGTCGGCCCCGCCGTGCTCGCCGGGCACGTCGACTCCACCGCCGGCCCCGCCGTCTTCTTCCGCCTGCGCGACCTCGCCCCCGGGGACGAGGTGCTGGTCGACCGGGCCGACGGGACGACGGCGCGCTTCACCGTCACCGCGGTCGACCGCTACGCCAAGGACGCCTTCCCGACCACCGAGGTCTACGGCCCGACCCCGGACGCGCAGCTGCGGCTGATCACCTGCGGCGGCGCGTTCGACCGCGCCGCGCGCAGCTACCGGGACAACGTGGTGGTCCACGCCCGGCTGAGCTGACTCAACGGCGCCGGGCCCGTGCCCGCCAGCAGACCGTGTGCCAGTGCCGGCGCCGGTCGGTGGCCGACTCGGTGTCCCACGGGTCGAGGTCGGAGTCGCGGGCGTAGGCCGGCCAGGTCACCACGTGCGGCGTCCCGGGCCGGATCTCCTGGTCGCACCCCGGGCAGCGGTAGACCCGGCCGGCCGAGCCGGTGACCGGCCGCACCACCCAGTCGCCGTCGGCGGCCTCCTCGACCGGGTCGGGACGCCGGGCCGGGCCGCGATCGGCAGATCGCGACCCGGCCCGGGGCCGCCGGCGGGGCACCGGTCAGCGAGTGGCGTAGTCCCGGAACCCGCGGCCGGTCTTGCGGCCGAGGTACCCGGCGGTGACCAGGTGCTCGAGCAGCGGCGCCGGCGCGAAGCCGGGCTCGCGGAACTCGGTGTACAGCTCCCGCTCGATGGCCAGGGACACGTCGAGGCCGACGACGTCCAGCAGCTCGAAGGGCCCCATCGGGTAGCCGCAGCCGACCTTCATGGCCGCGTCGATGTCGTCGGCGGTCGCGTAGTGCGCCTCGAGCATCTTCACCGCGTCGTTCAGGTAGGGGAACAGCAGCGCGTTGACGATGAACCCGGCCCGGTCGGTGCACGACACCGCGTGCTTGCCGAGGCGCTCGCTGACGGCGTGCGCGGTGGCCGCGACGTCGGGCGCGGTGGAGATGGTGGAGACGACCTCGACCAGCTTCATCACCTGCGCGGGGTTGAAGAAGTGCATGCCCACGACGTCGGCCGGGCGGCCGCTGGCCTTGGCGCACTCGATGACCGGCAGGCTCGACGTCGTGGTGGCCAGCACCGCGCCGGGCTTGCAGATCTCGCCCAGATTGGCGAACAGCGCCTCCTTGACCGGCAGCGACTCCACGACGGCCTCGATGACCAGGTCGCGGTCGGCGAGGTCGTCGAGCGACGTCGTCCCGCTGACGCGGGCCAGCGTCTCGTCGCGGGCGGCCTCCTCCAGCCGGCCGCGCTGCACCTGCTTCTCCAGCGACTTGGCCAGCGCCTTCTGCACCGCCTCGACCTTCTCCGGGCTGCGCGCGACGAAGCGGACGTCGTAGCCGGCCTTGGCCACGACCTCGATGATCCCGGTGGCCATGGTGCCCGAGCCGACGACGCCGACCGTGGCCACCGGCCGCGCGCCCTCGCTGGCCCCGCCCGCGGCCGGGGTGAACTGGTCGGGCACGACCTCGGCCTCGCCGACGCCGGCGTAGGTGTAGAAGCCGCGGCCGGACTTCCGGCCCAGCAGCCCCGCGGTCATCATCTGCTTGATGATCGGGCTGGGCGCGTGCAGCCGGTTGCGCGACTGCTTGTACATCGTGTCGAGGATCTCGTAGGCGGTGTCGATGCCGATGAGGTCCATGAGCGCCAGCGGGCCCATCGGCAGGCCGCAGCCCAGCCGCATGGCCGCGTCGATGTCCTCGCGGCTGGCGTAGCGGTTCTCGAACATGGAGACCGCGTGGTTGAGGTAGCCGAACAGCAGCGCGTTGGCGATGAAGCCCGCGCGGTCGCCGATGGTGACGTCGACCTTGCCCAGGCGGGTGGCCAACGCCTCGACGTCCTCGACCACCTCGGGGGCGGTGACGACGGTGCGCACGACCTCGACGAGCTTCATGACCGGCGCCGGGTTGAAGAAGTGCATGCCGATGACGCGGCTGGGCCGGCCGGTGACCACCGAGAGCTCGGTGACCGACAGGCTCGAGGTGTTGGTCGCCAGGATGGTGTCCGGCGGGCAGATCTTGTCGAGCTGGGCGAAGACGTCGGCCTTGAGCTCCATCCGCTCCGGGATGGCCTCGATGACCAGCTCGGCGGCGGAGAGCTCCTGCAGGGTGGTGCCGTAGCGGATCCGCCCGAGGATCTCGTCGCGCTCGGCGGCGTCGAGCTTGCCGCGGCTCACCGCGCGCTCGGTGGACTGCTCGACGTGCGCCCGCCCGCGGGCGACCGCCTCCTCGTCCAGGTCCACCGCGGTCACCGACAGCCCCGCTCGGGCGAGCACCTCGGCGATGCCGGCACCCATGGTGCCCAGCCCCACGACGCCGACCTCGGTCAGTTCTCTGGCCACGCTGCCATCTCCTCCCGTCGTTGATCGCGAGGAGTCTCCCACCGACGCACCGGGCGCGCGCGGCCGGGGCTACCGGTGAGTAACCAGCCGGCCCGAGCCCCGGACGTCGGTCGGGGTGCAGCCGAACCGGGCCCGGAACAGCCGCGTGAAGTGCGCCTGGGACGCGAAGCCCCAGCGGAAGGCGACGTCGGCGACGCGCAGCCCGGCGGAGGCCGGGTCGGCGAGCTCGGCGGCGGCGCGGTCGAGCCGGCGGCCCTGCACGTACTGCGCGACCGTCGTCCCCTCGGTGGCGAAGGCGCGGTTGAGGTGCCGCGCGGTGACGCCGACGGCCCGGGCGACGGCCTCGGTGCACAGGCCGGGGTCCTGCAGGTGCTCGTCGACGTAGGCCTGCGCCGCCAGCAACCGGGTCGCGCTGACCGGCGAGCCGGTGCCGGTGGTCATCGTGCGGAGCAGGTCCAGCAGCTGGTCCTCGGCCGGGACCCGCGGGACGACGGGGTCGCCGACGAGGTCCAGCAGCGCACCGCGCAGCGCCCGCGCGGTCACGCTGCCCACGCCGGCGCCGTCCCCGGCGATCCGCAGCGGCCGCTCGAGGTCGGCGCCGACCCGCTCGGCGAACACCTCCCGGGGCACGTCGAGCAGCAGCTGGCGCATCGAGGTGCCGAAGCCGAACAGATAGGGCCGGTCGGTCTCGTAGACCACCACGTCGCCGGCGCCGAGGGTCAGGCAGCCGCCCGGGTGGTAGAAGAACGCCTGCCCCTCGAGCAGCATCGTGACGAAGGTGGCGTCCTTGGGCCGGGCGCGGACCAGTGCCGGGGCCCGCTCGATCACGTGCGCGTTGCCCTCGATGTCGGCCAGCCGCAGGCCGCCCAGGTCGAGGTTGCGCTGCCGGGCGATCAGCCCGTCGGGCTCGTAGGTGCTGCAGGTCAGCCCGACCAGCGCCTCGGCGTTGTACTCCTCCCAGAACGCCAGCCGCTCGGCGGCGTCCAGCTCGGCGGTCGAGACCGACGACAGCAGCGCGGCAGCGGGCACGGCGGGACCTCCGGAAGGGGACGAACGGGCGGATCGGCGACGGCCCGGTCGGCACCCGAGGGTACCGGCCGGGCCGCTCCGTGTCGGCCGCGTCACACGGTCAGGTAGCCCCCGTCGACGGGGAGCACCACACCGGTCACGTAGGCGGCCGCGGGCGAGGCCAGGAAGACGACGGCCTCCGCGACGTCGGCGGGGGCGCCCCACCGGCCGAAGGGCATCCGGGCGAGCACGGCCGGGCCGGCGACGGGGTCGGCCTGCAGCCCCTGGGACAGCGGGGTGTCGATCCAGCCGGGCGCGACCGCGTTGACCCGCACCCCGTCGGCCGCGTACTCGGCGGCCAGCGAGCGGGTCAGCTGGGCGATGCCGCCCTTGCTGGCGCTGTAGGCCGGCCGGTCGGCGGCGCCGAAGAAGCTGTACATCGACGCGGTGGTCACCACGCTGCCGCCGGAGGCGGCGAGCAGCGGCCGGGCCGCCTCGGCGGCGCGCATGGTCGCGGTCAGGTTGACCGCGAGCACCCCGGCGAAGGTGTCGAGGTCGTACTCGGCGCGGTCGCGGCTGAGCCCCGCGCAGCACACGAGGACGTCGAGCCGGTCCAGCCCCGCGACCAGCTCCGGCAGCGCCGTGGGGTCGGTGACGTCGACCTCGGCGACCGTGACCCGCTCGGCGACCGGCGCGTTCGGCCCGTCCGCGGCCAGGCCGACGGCGTGCACGGTCGCGCCCAGCTCGGCGAACCGCAGCGCGGTGCCCGCGCCGATCCCCGAGGTGCCGCCGGTGACCAGCACCGTACGGTCGGCGAAGAGGTCGGGCAGCCAGCTCACGAGGCACCTCCGGGAGTGCAGCGGACGAGGGTCTTGACGCCGGCGGCGCCGCCGCCGGCCATCGCCAGCAGCGCGTCCGGCGCCTCGGCGAGCGGCACGACGTCGCTGACCAGGGCGGCCAGGTCCAGCCGGCCGCCGGCCAGGAGCTCGATGAGCTCGTCGTGGCAGTCGCGGTAGCCGACGCTGGCGGTGATCGTCAGCTCGGCGTTGACCACGTCGAACGCGGGGAGCACGAGCCGGTCGGTGAGGCCGAGCAGCACCAGCTCCCCGCCGGTGCGCAGCGCCGCCAGCGCGGTGTCGAACGCCGGCTGGGCGCCCACCACCTCGAAGGCGACGTGCACGCCGTCGCCGCCGGTGCGGGCGGCCACGGCCGCGGCGACGTCGTCCCCGGGTGCGAGGGCGAGGTCGACGCCGAACCGGCCGGCGAGGTCGCGGCGGGCCGGCGTGGGGTCCACGCCGACCACGAGCGCGGCGCCGGCCTCGCGCAGCAGCGCGCAGACCAGCAGGCCGACCGGGCCGAGCCCGACCACCAGCGCGGTCTGCCCCGCGGCGAACGACGACCGGCGCACGCCGTGCAGCGCCACCGCCGCCGGCTCCAGGACCGCGGCCGCGGCGAGGTCGGTGCCCTCGGGCAGCGGCCGCACCATGTACGACGGGACGACGGCGTACTCGGCCATCCCGCCGTCGCCCATCAGCCCGGCGAAGCCGAAGCCGACGCAGACCTCGTAGCGGCCCTCGCGGCAGGCGGTGCACTCCCCGCAGCGGTAGTTGGGCTCGACGGCCACGCCGGTGCCCGGGGGCGGGCCCTCGACGCCGTCCCCCAGCGCGACGACGGTGCCGGAGAACTCGTGGCCGAGGGTCACCGGGGCGACCGCGCCGGACAGCGGGTGCGGCCGGTCGACCGGGACGGCGTGCGGGCCGTCGGCGATCTCGTGCAGGTCGCTGCCGCAGACGCCGCAGTAGGCGACCGCCAGCAGCACCTCGCCGGGGCCGGGGGCGGGCACCTCGACGGTCTCCAGCCGCAGGTCCCGCGGGCCGTGCCAGCGCACCGCCTGCGCGCGACGGGGTGCGGGGGCACCGGCCGCAGCCGGTGCCCCCGTCCCGCGCGGGGTCGCGACGGTCACGCCGCCGCCCGGCGCGCCGCGATCCGCGACGGCGCCGTCTCGACCAGGCCGAAGCCCAGGAGCAGCACGACCAGTGCCGCGCCCGACGAGATCAGCATGGTGGTGTCCAGGCCGAAGCTGTCCGACAGCCGGCCGGCGACCGAGGGGGCGATGAACCCGCCGACGACCTCGCCGACGCCCATGATGAGCCCCAGCGCGGTGGCCATGACGCCCTTGGGCACCGTCTCGGCCGGGATGGTCGCCATGAACAGCGTGAAGCAGCCCATGCCGGTGTAGGTGAGCACCAGCGCGGCGAACAGCAGCCCGGGCGAGTCGATCGTCATGATCGCGACCGGCGCGAGGACGGCCAGGGCCGTGGCGCCGATCAGCGCGGGCTTGCGGCCGAACCGGTCGGACAGGCCCGGCACCATCGCGCCCCACAGCACCCACGCCACGCCGATGCCGGTGAGCACGAACCCGGCGTCCCCGGGGCTGAAGCCCTTGACCTCGGAGAGGTACAGCGGCGTGAACGTCTGCGTGGTCACGAACCAGGTGAGGTAGAAGATCGCGATCAGCAGGCAGACGACCACGTTGCGGTAGCGCAGGACCGCGCCGAGCCCGCGCACCGCGTGCGCCCCGGTCTCGACCTCGCCGTCCATGGCCACCGTGGCGGGGTGCCGCAGCCGCAGGTCGCGCACCAGCCACAGCACCAGGCCGGCCATGAGCAGGCCGGGCAGCACGGTGGCGTAGAACGCCGTCCGCCAGCCGTAGGACTCGGCGAGCCAGACCGTGACGACCGGGCCCACGATGCCGCCCAGCAGGCCGGCCGAGGAGCCCTGCAGCAGGCCCATGTTCAGCCCGCGCCGCTTGGGCGTGGACGAGTGCGCCATGAGCGTCTGGGACAGCGGCAGCACCGCGCCCTCCGCGCCGCCCATCAGCGCGCGGAACAGCAGCAGGCTGGCCAGCCCGCCCACGAAGCCGGAGAGCGCCGAGAACAGCGTGAAGGTGAGGATCGCGGCGATCAGCAGCGGCTTGCGCCGGTCGATGCGGTCGGACAGCAGCCCGACGCACAGGCCGGCCACGGCCCAGGTGAGGGCCGGGATGCCGCCCAGCAGGCCGATCTCGGCGTTGCTGAGGTCGAGCTCGTCCTTGAAGTACGGCGTCAGGTAGTTCAGCGCCAGCCGGTCGAAGAAGACGAACCCGAAGGTGCTGAACAGGACGGCGAGCAGGACGTTCTCGTACCGGCCGCCCCGCGGCGGCGGGGTGTAGTCCCCCGCCGCCGGGGAGCCGGCCTGGGAGGGCGCGGTGGTGGTCATCGTCGACTCCTGGACTGCGCCCGGCTCAGCGGATGAGGGTCTCGACGAAGTCGGCACCGATGCCGACCCGGTCGTAGTGCTCGCGGCAGAGGGCCAGGTAGTCGTGCACGTCGAAGTAGCCCTCGCCGTTGCCGTCCTCGTCCAGCCACACCAGGGGGCCCTTGACGACGAAGAAGGCGCGCATCGGCTCGTCGGACTCGTAGGCGACGAGCGTGTGGCCCTCACCGGGGGTCTCGAAGACGAACGAGCCCTTGGTGGCGGTCCAGGGCTGCTCGAGGTAGCCCCACTTGCCGCTGATCGTGTACGCGAAGACCTCGTGCGGGTGGTAGTGCCGGTTCACCAGGCCGGCCGACTTGGCCCAGAGGACGTCGGCCCAGCGGTTGTCGCGGGGGGAGATCCACAGCGGCCGGGAGCCGACGGTGGGGCTGAGCGGCACGTAGTAGCGCTCGTCCTCGACCGGGGCGTACTGGTGGAAGACCTCGGGCTGGGCGTCGGGCTTGAGCGCGTTGACGATCGGCTTCAGGTCGCGCCAGAACTCGTTGCCGGGGGCCTCGGGCATGGGTGTGTCTCCTCCGGGGTGGGTGCTGCGTCACATCCGAGTGACGCCGGAGGAGAGTCAAGGCGACGGCGGGCGCGGGGTCTTTCCCGTGCCGGACATGTCCTTTGCCGGTTCCGGACACGCGAGCGGAGTGGCAGGGACGCGTTTTCCGCGCCCCGGCACTCCGCTGGGATCAGAAGAGGCGCTGGGAGGGGTCGTCGGTGCCCTTGAGGACGGCGTAGTCCACGGTCAGGCAGTCGATGCCGCGGTCGGTGGCCAGCACGCGGGCCTGGGGCTTGATCTCCTGCGCCGCGAAGACGCCGCGCACCGGCGCCAGCAGCGGATCACGGTTGAGCAGCTCGAGGTAGCGGGTGAGCTGCTCGACGCCGTCGATCTCCCCGCGCCGCTTGACCTCGACGGCGACCGTCGTCCCGTCGGCGTCGCGGCAGAGCAGGTCGACCGGGCCGATCGCCGTCGGGTACTCGCGGCGCACCAGCGACCAGCCGGCGCCGAAGGTCTCCACGTGCAGCGCCAGCAGCCGCTGCAGCTCGGCCTCGACGCCGTCCTTCTGCAGGCCGGGGTCGACGCCGAGCTCGTGGCTGGAGTCGTGCTCCACCGACTCGATCGTGATGACGAGCTGCTCGCCGGCCTTGTTGGTGACCGTCCAGGTGCCGGCGCGGCCGTCCGGGGTGTCGACGAGCTCGTCGCGCAGCGAGCACGGCGGGCTCATCCAGTTCAGCGGCTTGTAGGCGCGGTCGTCGGCGTGCACCGACACCGAGCCGTCGGCCTTCACCAGCAGCAGCCGGGAGGCCATCGGGAGGTGGGCGGTGAGCCGACCGATGTAGTCGACGGAGCAGCGGGCGATGACCAGGCGCACGGGAGCCGACGCTACCCGGCTGGGACCTGCGTGCCTGGTGGGACGCCGGGAACCCGCCCCCGCCGCGGGTCGTCCTCTGCGCATGACGAGGTCTCGGGTCCTGGGTGCCGTCGTGGCGCTGGCCGCACTGCTCGTGCTCTCCGCGTGCGCGGAGAAGGCCGGCGCCGGCTCGCCCGCACCCTCGTCACCGGGGCCGGACCTCGCCGACGGCCTGGTGCTCCAGGTCGGCTACACCGGTGGCTTCGTCACCCCCGAAATCACCGCGACCCGGCTGCCGCTGGTCAGCATCTACTCCGACGGCCGGGTGGTGACCGAGGGCCCCGTCATCGCGATCTACCCGGGCCCCGCGCTGCCCAACGTGCTGGTGCAGCGGATCGACGAGTCCGCCGTCCGCGCGCTGGTGGACCGGGCGCTGGCCGCGGGCGTGGCCGAGACCGCCGACCTGGGCACCCCGCCCCTGGCCGACGCCCCGAACACCCGCTTCACCCTCCGGACGGCGGACCAGACCTACGTGCGCGAGGTCTACGCCCTCTCCGACGGCTCCGACGAGGGCCTGACCGAGGAGCAGGTCGCCGGACGGCAGGCCCTCCTCGGCCTGCTCGACGCGCTGACCGGCGCCGGCGGCGACGCGCCCGCCGAGCCGTACGCACCCGGGTCGGTCGCCGTGGTCACCCGGCCCTGGGCCGACACCGACGTCGACCCGGAGCTCCCGCAGCCCGACGTCGCCTGGCCCGGCCCGGCGCTGCCCGGCGAGCCGCTCTCCCCGCAGCTCGGCCTGGGCTGCGTCACCGCCACCGGCCCCGAGGCCACCGCGGTGCTGCAGGCCGCCGCGGCGGCCAACGCCCGCACCCCGTGGGTCGCGGCCGACGGCTCCCGCTGGGCGCTCACCTTCCGGCCGCTGCTGCCGCACGAGACCGGCTGCGCCGATCTCTCCGGCTGAAGTTGCGCGGACGTACCGCCGCGACGACGGACGGGCCCGGCCCCTGTCCGGGGGCCGGGCCCGTCCGTCAGCGGGTCAGACCGCGGCAGCTTCCGGACGGCGCAGGTCGGCGTCCACACCGCCGCCCTGCTCGACGCGGGCGAGCGGGTCGACCGTGGACGTGGACCGGTAGCGCTCGACGTCGAGGATGCCCTCGCGCTTGGCCACGATGGTCGGCACCAGCGCCTGCCCGGCCACGTTCACCGCGGTGCGGCCCATGTCGAGGATCGGGTCGATCGCGAGGAGCAGGCCGACACCGGCCAGCGGCAGGCCGAGGGTCGACAGCGTGAGGGTCAGCATGACCACCGCTCCGGTGACGCCGGCCGTGGCGGCCGAGCCGACCACCGAGACGAGCGCGATGAGCAGGTAGTCGGTGATCGACAGGTCCACGCCGAAGAACTGGGCCACGAAGATCGCCGCGAGCGCCGGGTAGATCGCCGCGCAGCCGTCCATCTTCGTCGTCGCGCCCAGCGGGACGGCGAAGGACGCGTAGGCCCGCGGGACGCCGAGGTTCTGCTCGGTCACCCGCTCGGTCACCGGCAGGGTGCCGACCGAGGACCGGGACACGAACGCCAGCTGGATGGCCGGCCAGGCACCGGCGAAGTACCGCACCGGGGACAGGCCGTGCAGGCGCAGGAGCACCGGGTAGACGACGAAGAGCACCAGCGCCAGGCCCGCGTAGACGGCGCCGGCGAACACCCCGAGCGAGCCGAGGGACTCCCAGCCGTAGGTGGCCACGGCGTTGCCGATCAGCCCGACGGTGCCCAGGGGCGCGAGCAGGATGACCCACCACAGCACCTTCTGGACCAGCGCCAGCGCGGAGCGGACGAAGCCGAGGAAGGGCTCGGCCGCCTCGCCGACCTTGAGCGCGGCGATGCCGATGGCCACCGAGATCACGATCAGCTGCAGCACGTTGAACGACAGGCCGACCGAGCCGTCGGCACCCGCCGACGCCTGCAGGCCGAAGACGTTGCTCGGCACGATGCCGTTGAGGAAGTCCCACCAGGAGCCGGTCGTCCCGACGTCCTGGGGTGCCGCGTCCACGGAGCTGTTGCGGCCGGGCTCGGTGAGCAGCCCCAGGCCGATGCCGATACCGACGGCGATCAAGGCGGTGATGGCGAACCAGAGCAGGGTCTGGCCGGCCAGCCGGGCGGCGTTGGAGACCTGCTTGAGGTTGGCGATGCTGACGATCACCGCGGTGACGATCAGGGCCGGGACCAGCGTCTTCAGCAGCGTCACGAAGGTGCCGCCGATGGTCTGGAGGGTGCTGGTCAGCCAGTTGGGCGAGCCGTCGGAGACGGGGCCCATCTCGCGAGCGACCAGGCCGAGGGCGACGCCCACGACCAGAGCGAGGAGTACCTGTGCCGCGAAGGGGACGCGGCGGAGACGAGCGAGCACGGGGGAGCCTTCCGGGGAGCGAGGGGGACGACGAGCGCGGCCGGCGTCAACAGCCGGCGGTCGTCACCCGGCCGAGGTCCAGGGCACGCCGCTGCGTGAGCCCCCACAGGTTCTGCACGGCATGCTCAATGCCGTCCGGCGGGCGGTCATGCCGGGATGTGCGGCGTCTCACCCGCCGGCCGGCCTCGTCGTTCAGTCGGTCCACACCGGCGGGCGCTTCTCCAGGAAGGCGCTCATGCTCTCCCGCGCGCTGGGCAGCTGGCTGGTCTCGGCCATGACCTCGATGGCCACCGCGTAGGCGTCCCGCTCCGGCCGGTCGAGCTGGGCGTACATCGTCTGCTTGCCCCGCGCCTTGCTCGCCCGGCTCCCGCGCGTGGCGCGGGCGAGCAGGTCGTCGACGGCGGCGTCGAGCTCGGCGTCGGGCACGACCCGGTTGACCAGGCCCCAGTCCAGGGCGGTGCGGGCGTCGATGACGTCGCCGGTGAGCGCCAGCTCCATGGCCCGCTTGCGGCCGACGTTGCGGGCGATCGCCACCATCGGCGTGTGGCAGAACCAGCCGGCCTTGCCACCGGGGGCGGCGAAGCCGGCGGACTCCGCGGCCACCGCGAGGTCGCAGGAGGCGACCAGCTGGCAGCCCGCGGCGGTGGCCAGGGCGTGCACGCGGGCGATGACCACCTGCGGCACCGACTGGATGGTCTCCATCAGCTCGGTGCACAGCGCCAGCAGGCTGCGCACCTCGCCGACCGGCTTGCCGGCGACGTCGGCGAAGTCGTGCCCGGCGCTGAACACCGGCCCGTCGGCGCCCAGGACGACGCCGCTGGCGTCGGACTCCCCCGCCTCGGTCACCGCGGCCAGCAGCTGGGTCAGGTGCTCGCGGGACAGCGCGTTGCGCCGCTGCGGGCGCGCCATCGTGATGCGGACGACGTCGCCGTCGCGCTGGACCCGGGGTGCGCCGTCAGCCATGGGCCGACGCTACCCGCGAGGGCGTTTCCCGGCCCCGTTCCGAGGCTCGCCCCGAGCTAGCGAGGGGTGAGGAGGACGGGGTCCTCCTGCTTCTCGTCCAGCTCGTGGGTCTCGCGGATGACGTCGACGACCTGGCCCATGATGTCGGTGAGGCCGAAGTCCTTGGGCGTGAACACCCGGGCGACGCCCTGCTCGCGCAGCCGCCGGGCGTCGCTGTCGGGGATGATCCCGCCGACGACGACCGGGACGTCGTCCAGCCCGGCCTCCCGCAGGCCGCGCAGCACCGCCGGCACCACCTGCAGGTGCGAGCCCGACAGCACCGACAGGCCCACCACGTGCACGTCCTCCTCGACCGCGGCCGAGACGATCTGCGCGGGGGTCAGCCGGATGCCCTGGTAGACGACCTCGAAGCCGGCGTCGCGGGCCCGGACGGCGATCTGCTCGGCACCGTTGGAGTGCCCGTCCAGCCCCGGCTTGCCGACCAGGAAGCGCAGCCGCCCGCCCAGCTCCTCGCCGGTGGCCCGCACCCGCTCGCGCACCTCCGCGAGCGTGTCGTCGGCCTCGCCGCCGCCGGTGGCCGCGGCCACGCCCGTGGGCGCCCGGTACTCGCCGAACACCTCGCGCAGGACGCCGGCCCACTCCCCCGTCGTCACGCCGGCCCGCGCGCACTCCAGCGTCGCGTCCATGAGGTTCTCGTCGGTCGCCGCGACGCGGCGCAGCCGCTCCAGCGCCCGCTGCACCGGCTCGGGGTCGCGCTCGGCCCGCCAGCGGCGGACCGCCTCCTGCGCGGCGTTCTCCACGGCGGGGTCGACGACCATGATCGCGGTGTCGAGGTCGGCGGTGAGGGGGTTGGGCTCGGTGGAGTCGAACCGGTTGACCCCGACGACGACGTCCTCGCCGCTCTCCATCTTCCGGCGCCGCTCGGCCAGCGAGGCGACGAGCTGGCCCTTCATGTAGCCGGACTCGACGGCGGCGACCGCGCCACCCATCTCCTCGACCCGCCGCATCTCCTCGCGGGCGCCCTCGACCAGCTCGGCGACCTTCCGCTCGACGACCACCGAGCCGGTGAACAGGTCCTCGTACTCCAGCAGGTCGGTCTCGTAGGCCAGCACCTGCTGCAGGCGCAGCGACCACTGCTGGTCCCACGGCCGGGGCAGGCCCAGCGCCTCGTTCCACGCCGGCAGCTGCACCGCGCGGGCGCGGGCGTCGCGGGACAGGGTCACCGCGAGCATCTCCAGCACGATCCGCTGCACGTTGTTCTCCGGCTGGGCCTCGGTGAGGCCCAGGGAGTTGACCTGGACGCCGTAGCGGAACCGCCGGTGCTTGGGGTCCTGGACGCCGTAGCGCTCCTGCGTCAGCTCGTCCCAAAGCTGGGTGAACGCGCGCATCTTGCACATCTCCTCGACGAAGCGGACGCCCGCGTTGACGAAGAAGGAGATGCGCGCGACGACCTCGCCGAACTGCTCCTGGGGCACCTGCCCGGAGTCGCGCACCGAGTCGAGGACGGCGATCGCGGTGGACAGCGCGTAGGCGATCTCCTGCACCGGCGTCGCCCCGGCCTCCTGCAGGTGGTAGCTGCAGATGTTGGTCGGGTTCCACTTCGGCATCGCCGTCACCGTGTAGGCGACCATGTCGGTGATCAGCCGCATCGAGGGCCCGGGCGGGAACACGTAGGTGCCCCGCGACAGGTACTCCTTGATGATGTCGTTCTGCGTGGTGCCGGCCAGCTTCGCGACGTCGTGGCCGTGCTCCTCGGCGACGGCCTGGTAGAGCGCCAGCAGCCACATCGCCGTCGCGTTGATGGTCATCGACGTGTTCATCTCGTCGAGCGGGATGCCGTCGAAGAGCGCCCGCATGTCCCCGATGTGCGTGACGGGGACGCCGACCTTGCCGACCTCACCGGCCGCCAGCTCGTCGTCGGGGTCGTACCCGGTCTGCGTGGGCAGGTCGAAGGCGACCGACAGGCCGGTCTGGCCCTTCGCCAGGTTGCGCCGGTACAGGGCGTTGGACTCGGCCGGCGACGAGTGGCCGGCGTAGGTGCGCATGACCCAGGGACGGTCGCGCTCCTTCGGCGATGAAGGGAACGGCATGCTCGGAACATAGCGCTGTTACTCGCCAGTAGCATCCCCGCCCCGGGAGCCGCTCCGGTGGCACACTCGGCAGGGCGACAGACGGGAGGGGCGCCGTGCCGGTGGATGCGGGCGGGCTGCACTACGCCGTGGGTCCGGTGGTCGTGTTCGTCGTCCTGGCCGGGCTGGCGCTGTTCATGCGCTGGGCGTTCGGGTCGACCACCGCCCGCCGGCGCCCTCCCCCGCCGTCCGACGACGGCCTGCTGACCCGGGTGGCCACGCTGTCGCGGCGGGAGTCGGCACTGGCGCTGCGCGCGGTGCTCTCCGACGCCGGCATCCGTTCGACGATCCGGGTCAGCGGGCCGCACCGCGCCGAGGTGCTGGTGTTCCCCGAGGACGCCGCCCGGGCGCGGGAGCTGGCCTCGACCTTCCCGTCGCCCGGCTGAGGAGCTAGGGCTGAGGAGCTAGAGCCGAGGAGCTAGGGCTGAGGAGCTAGGGCTGAGGAGCTAGGGCGTCGGGCGCTGGATGCGCTCGATCCGCGCGCCCAGCCCGCGCAGCTGCTCGACGAAGTCGGGGTAGCCGCGGTCGACGTGGTGCACGTCCTGCACCTCGGTGATCCCGTCGGACACCAGCCCGGCCAGCACCAGGCCGGCGCCGGCGCGGATGTCGGTGGCCAGCACCGGGGCGCTCGAGAGCCGCTCGCGGCCGCGCACCACGGCGTGGTGGCCGTCGATGCGCACCGAGGCGCCCAGACGGACGAGCTCGTTGACGAACATGAACCGGCCCTCGAACACGTTCTCGGTGATCAGCGCCGTGCCCGTGGACACCGCGGCCAGCGCGACGGCCATCGGCTGCAGGTCGGTCGGGAAGCCGGGGAAGGGCAGGGTGACGACGTCCACCCCGCGCGGCCGCTCGGCCATGGCCACGCGCACACCCTCGGGCGAGGCCTCGACGGTGGCCCCGGCGTCGGTCAGCTTGTCGAGGGCGACGGTGAGGTGGTCGGCGACCGCCCGCTCGATGAACACGTCGCCGCGGGTCATGACCGCTCCGATCGCCCACGTGCCGGCGACGATCCGGTCGGAGACGGTCGTGTAGGTGACCGGCGACAGCCCCTCGACGCCCTCGACGGTGAGCGTGGAGGTGCCGGCGCCGTCGATCCGCGCGCCCATCTGGTTGAGCATCGCGCAGAGGTCGGCGATCTCCGGTTCGCGGGCGGCGTTGTCGATGACCGTGGTGCCCTCGGCGAGGACGGCGGCCATGAGCAGGTTCTCGGTGGCGCCGACCGAGGGGAAGTCCAGCCAGATCGTCGTCCCGACCAGCCGGGGGGCGGTGGCGACGAGGAAGCCGTGCTCGCTCTCGATGCGCGCGCCCAGCCGCTCCAGGCCGGCGATGTGCATGTCCAGGCCCCGCGAGCCGATGGCGTCGCCCCCGGGCAGCGCGACCTTGGCGCTGCCGCAGCGGGCCACCAGCGGGCCCAGCACGCTGATCGAGGCACGCATCCGGCGAACCAGGTCGTAGTCGGTCTCCGTGCCCGGGGTCTCCGGGACGTCGATGGTGACCCGCCCGCCCCCGCCTCCATCGGGCCGCCGCTCGTAGGCGACCGCGCAGCCCAGCCGGCGCAGCACCTCGCTCATGATGGAGACGTCGAGGATGTCGGGGACCTCGTCGATGGTGGTGCGCCCGGAGGCCAGCAGCGCGGCGGCCATGAGCTTGAGGGCGCTGTTCTTGGCGCCGGTGACGCGGACGCGGCCGGTGAGGGCAGTGCCGCCGTGCACCTCGAAGCAGTCCACGCGATCACCCTACGGCGGGGCGCCGGCCGGGCGCCGTGGAGTGGGTCGTGCCGCCGTCTCCTAACCTCGGTCGCATGACCGTCCGGCTGACCCGCATCTACACGCGCACCGGTGACGCCGGGCAGACCCACCTGGGCGACATGAGCCGGGTCGCCAAGACCGACCCCCGGCTGGTCGCCTACGCCGACGTCGACGAGACCAACAGCGTCCTGGGTGTCGCGCTGGCGCTCGGCGCGCCGCCGGAGCCGGTCGCGGCCGTGCTCCGCCGGGTGCAGAACGACCTCTTCGACGTCGGCGCGGACCTCTCGACCCCGATCACCCCCGACCCCGCGCACCCGCCGCTGCGGGTGACCGCCGCCTACACCGAGCGGCTCGAGGCGGCCTGCGACGAGTACAACGCCGAGCTCGCGCCGCTGACCAGTTTCATCCTCCCCGGCGGCACGCCGCTGGCGGCGCTGCTGCACCAGGCGCGCGTGGTGGCACGGCGGGCCGAGCGCAGCGTGTGGGCCCTGCTGGCCGCCGACGGCGAGCGGACCAACCCGGAGACCGCCCGCTACCTCAACCGGCTCTCGGACCTGCTGTTCATCCTGGCCCGCACCGCGAACCCGGGCGGCGACGTGCTGTGGCAGCCGGGCGGGCCGGCCGCCGACGCCTGACCGGTCACCGCACGGGCGGGGCCGACTCCACCCAGGAGAGGAAGCCGGTCACGGTCGCGGCGTCCATGGCCAGCTCCCGCCGTCCCTCCGCCGTCCGGCAGGTCAGGACGACGAGGTCCGGCGCGAGCGAGACGTCGTCCCGGCCGGCGGTGCGGCGGCCCTCGATCTCCAGATCGGCTCGGCACAGCCGGTGCTGCGGGCGCACCGACAGCGACAGCGCGCGGTACCAGAGCAGCGCGTCACCGCCGTACCAGGCCACGCCGACCGACCAGCGCGACGAGCGGGAGGTGCGCAGCCACATCGTGACCGCGCCGAGCCCGGACAGCAGGAACCGGCGGCGGAGCAGGAAGACGACGACCAGCACGAGCAGCACGACCCCCACGAGGGTCAGCACGGCGGTGGTCAACGCGCGCGTCCGGCTCCGCCGTCGTCAGCCGACGGGGCTCAGGCGTCCTGACCGGCGGCGCGCAGCCGCGACTGGGCGCGGCGGGCGGCGGCGAGGGCCTCGGGGTCGTCGCCGGCCGCGTCGGCCCGGCGCAGGGCCTCGCGGGCCCGCTCGACGTCGATTTCGGAGGAGATCTCCGCGGTCTCGGCGAGGATGGAGACGCCCTGCTGGGTCACCGACAGGAAGCCGCCGTGCGCGGCGACGACGAGGTCCTCGCCGGCGGTGGTGCGGATGGTGACCACCCCGCCGTCGGCCAGCTGCCCCAGGAGCGGCGCGTGCCCGGGCAGGACGCCGAGCTCGCCCTCGGTGGTCCGCGCGATCACCATGCTGGCCTCGCCGGACCAGATGGTCCGCTCGACGGCCACCAACTCGACCTGCAGGGTCGCCACGACACTCCTCGGGGTCCACCCCTGCACGTGAGGGGCGCGGTGCGGTGCGGATCACCGCCCCGGGATCGGGAGCGGCGACGGGTCGCAGCCCACTCTAACGGCGCGACCTGCCGTGGCCCACGGCGCCCACCTGGTCGGGGGACGCGGCGCTCGCGCGCCCGGTCAGCCGGCCCGGCGGTAGAGCAGCGTCCACCGGCCGACGCGCACCCACGGGTGGCGGACGGTGGAGGCCGGCGCCCACTCGTCGGTGGTGAACGGCGAGCGACCCGGGTGGCCGACGGGGCCCGACGGCGGCCAGCTCCAGTCGGCACCCGACGGGCACGCCGCCCCGGCCGGTCGCGTGAGCATCGTGCTGCCGCCGTCCACCGTGTCCTCCTCCGCCGCTCCCCCGGGCCCTCCGGGATGCGCACCCCGAAGGTCGGCAGGACGGCGGTCGAGCTTGAGGACCGCGGCTCAGCCGATGCGCTGCCAGGTGCCGCAGCCGTCGGAGGAGAACGCGACGTCGCCGGCGCGGACGGTCACGGTGGCGTCCGCGGCGCCGAAGCCGTTGGTGATGAGCTCGTCGAACTCGCCCGACAGCCCCGACAGCCGCTCCCAGTAGCAGTCGCCGCCGTCGCTGGCCCGGTAGGTGCCGGGGGCGATCTCGCTGCCGACGAGGAACAGCCCGGTGCCGGGCACGCTGCCGTCGGCCGCCTGCTGCTCGAGCACGATGACGGCGTCCTCCCGGGCGGCCACGGCGGCCTCGCGGGCCGCCAGGTCGGCGGCCTGCTGGGTCAGCGCGGCCTCGGCCGCCGCGTTCTCCGCCGCCACCGCCGCCTCGGCCTCGGTCCGGGCCTCGGCGACGTCCTCGGCGGCCTGGGCCCGGGTGTCCTCGACCTCGGCCTGCAGGCCGGCCACCTGCTCCTCCAGGCCCGTGACCTGGCTGCTCAGCTCGTCGACCCGGGCCTGGTCGTCCGCGGCGCGCACGCCCCCGACGACACCCCCGGCGACCCCGACGGCCAGTGCCCCGACCGCGACCGCGGCGAGCAGCCGGCCGGACCGGCGCGTCCCGGGAGGCGGCGCCTGCCACGTGACCACCGCGGGCGCCGGTCCGGTGGGGGGCAGGCCGGGACTGACCACGGTCCACTCGCCGCCGTCGGATCCGGGGGCGGGCTGCGCCCCTGCGTCCTCGGGTCGCCCCGCTCCTGCCCTGCCGTCCACCGCTGCCCCCGTGTCCCCGGCGCCGCGGCCGGACCGGGCGATCATCCGGTACCGGCCGGTCCGGGTCCAGGAACCACGACGGCCGGGCCCCTCCGAGGAGGGACCCGGCCGGGTGACGGGCTCCTACTTCTTCAGCTTGTCCGCGTTGCGCTCGAGGTCCTCGAGGCCACCGCACATGAAGAACGCCTGCTCCGGCACGTGGTCGTACTGGCCCTCGGTGAGCGCCTTGAAGGCCTCGAGGGTCTCCGACAGCGGCACGAAGGAGCCGGGCTGACCGGTGAAGGCCTCGGCCACGAACATGTTCTGCGAGAGGAAGCGCTCGATGCGCCGGGCCCGGTTGACCGTGACCTTGTCCTCCTCGCCGAGCTCGTCGATGCCGAGGATGGCGATGATGTCCTGCAGCTCCTGGTAGCGCTGCAGGATCTGCTTCACCCGCTGGGCGATGGTGTAGTGCTCCTGCCCGACGTACTGCGGGTCGAGGATCCGGCTGGTGGAGTCCAGCGGGTCCACGGCCGGGTAGATGCCCTTCTCCGAGATCGGCCGGCTGAGCACGGTCGTCGCGTCGAGGTGGGCGAAGGTGGTGTGCGGCGCCGGGTCGGTGATGTCGTCCGCGGGCACGTAGATCGCCTGCAGCGAGGTGATCGAGTGGCCGCGGGTCGAGGTGATCCGCTCCTGCAGCTCGCCCATCTCGTCGGCGAGGGTCGGCTGGTAGCCCACGGCGGAGGGCATGCGGCCCAGCAGCGTGGAGACCTCCGAGCCGGCCTGCGTGAACCGGAAGATGTTGTCGATGAAGAGCAGCACGTCCTGGTTCTGCTCGTCGCGGAAGTACTCCGCCATCGTCAGCGCGGAGAGCGCGACCCGCAGCCGGGTGCCCGGCGGCTCGTCCATCTGGCCGAAGACCAGCGCGGTCGAGTTGATGACGCCGGACTCGGTCATCTCGGTGATGAGGTCGTTGCCCTCGCGGGTGCGCTCGCCGACGCCGGCGAACACCGACACGCCACCGAACTCCTGGGCGACGCGGCGGATCATCTCCTGGATCAGCACGGTCTTGCCGACGCCGGCACCACCGAACAGACCGATCTTCCCGCCGGCCACGTAGGGGGTCAGCAGGTCGATGACCTTGATGCCGGTCTCGAGCAGCTCGGTGCGGCCCTCGAGCTGGTCGAACCGCGGCGCGTGCCGGTGGATCGACCAGTGCGGGGCGTCGGTGCCGTAGCCGGGCTCGTCCAGGCACTCGCCGAGCGCGTTGAACACGTGCCCGGTGACGGCGTCGCCGACCGGCACCGTGATCGGCGAACCGGTGTCGGTGACGGCCGCACCGCGGACCAGCCCGTCGGTCGGGGCCATGGAGATGGTGCGGACCACGTTGTCACCCAGGTGCTGGGCGACCTCCAGGGTCAGCGTCTTGCCCAGGTCGGCGAGGGTGACCTCCACCTTCAGGGCGTTGAAGAGGTCCGGCATCGCGTCGCGGGGGAACTCGACGTCGACGACCGGGCCGGTGACCCGCACGACGCGGCCGGTGCCCTGCGTCGACGCGGTGGTCGGACGGTCCTCGGTGACGGTCATCTGTACTGCTCTCCTGCCCTGGGGCTCGGTGGTGTCGCGTCTTCGAGTGTCCCCGCTGCTGCGGGGACGGATGTCAGTCGTCGGCGCCGGCCGACACGAGCGCGTCGGCGCCGCCGACGATCTCGCTGATCTCCTGGGTGATCTCCGCCTGGCGGGCCTGGTTGGCCTGCCGGGAGAGGTTCTTCGCCAGCTCCTCGGCGTTGTCCGAGGCCGACTTCATCGCCCGCCGCCGCGAGGCCGACTCGGAGGCCGCGGCCTCGAGCATCGCCGCGTAGATGCGGGTGGTGACGTACTTCGGCAGCAGCGCGTCGAGCAGCGACTCGGCCGAGGGCTCGAACTCGTAGGACGTGGGGACGCCGCTGTCTCCGGCGACCCCGGCCTCACGGTCCTCCCGCTCGTAGTCGAACTCCTCGACCTCCTCGACCTCCAGCGGGGCCATCCGCTTGGCGACGGGGACCTGCGAGAGCAGCGAGCGGAACTCGGTGTAGACGATGTGCAGCTCGTCGACGCCGAGGATGCCGTCGGCACCGGCGCCGCCGGCCTCGTCGTCATCCTGACCGGCGGAGAAGGCGTCGATCAGCACCTGCCCCACGCGCTGGGCGTCGGGGTAGGAGGGCTGCTCGGAGAAGCCGGTGAAGGTCTCCACCATGTCCCGGTCGCGGAAGGAGTAGTAGGTCTCCCCCTTGCGACCGACGACGTAGAGCAGCGGCTCCTTGCCCTCCTGCCGGAGCAGGCTGAGCAGTTCCTCGGTGCGCCGCAGCACGTTGACGTTGTACGAGCCGGCGAACCCGCGGTCGGAGGTGATCACCAGGACCGCCGCCCGACGCGGGTTCTGCCGCTCGGTCAGCAGCGGATGGTCGAGGGACGCCGAGGAGGCCAGCGCCGAGAGCACCCGGGTGATCTCCCGGGCGTAGGGCTTGGAGGCCTCCACCCGCGCCTGGGCACGGACGATGCGGGCACCGGCGATCAGCTCCTGCGCCGAGAAGATCTTCTTCGTCGACTGCGTGGAGCGGATGCGGCGCCGCAGCGCGCGGAGGGAACCGGCCATCTCAGGCGCTCCGCTTGACCTGGACGCGCTCCTGGCCGCGCTCGGACGCGTCCATCGCCTCGGCCTCGGGCTCGTTGCCGGCGATGGTGCCGCCGTCGGAGAGCTGGAACTGGCCGTAGAAGGCCTCGACGGCCTTCTCCAGGCTGGAGACGGCGTCGTCCCCCAGGGCCTTGGTCTGCCGGATCTCGTCGTAGATGCCGTTGTCGCCGCGGCCGATGAACTCGAGGAACTCGGCCTCGAAGCGGCGGACGTCGGACACCGGGACGCGGTCGAGCTTGCCGGTGGTGCCCAGCCACAGCGAGACGACCTCGCGCTCGACCGGGTAGGGCTGGTACTGGCCCTGCTTGAGCAGCTCCACCAGCCGCTGGCCGCGGTCCAGGGTCGCCCGCGAGGAGGCGTCCAGGTCCGAGGAGAACGAGGCGAAGGCCTCGAGCTCGCGGTACTGGGCGAGGTCCAGCCGGAGCCGGCCGGCGACGGACTTCATCGCCTTGATCTGCGCCGAACCGCCCACGCGGGACACCGAGATGCCGACGTTGATGGCCGGGCGGACGCCGGAGTTGAACAGACCGGTCTCGAGGAAGATCTGCCCGTCGGTGATCGAGATGACGTTGGTCGGGATGTAGGCCGACACGTCGTTGCCCTTGGTCTCGATCAGCGGCAGGCCGGTCATCGACCCGGCGCCCATCTCGTCGGAGAGCTTGGCGCAGCGCTCCAGCAGGCGGGAGTGCAAGTAGAAGACGTCGCCCGGGTAGGCCTCGCGGCCCGGCGGACGGCGCAGCAGCAGCGAGACCGCGCGGTAGGCCTCGGCCTGCTTGGACAGGTCGTCGAAGACGATGAGGACGTGCTTGCCCTCGTACATCCAGTGCTGGCCGATGGCCGAGCCGGTGTAGGGGGCGATGTACTTGAACCCGGCGGCCTCGGACGCGGGAGCGGCGACGATCGTCGTGTACTCCATCGCGCCGGCCTCCTCGAGCGCCGTCCGGATGGCGGCGATCGTGGAGCCCTTCTGGCCGACCGCGACGTAGATGCAGCGGACCTGCTGCGCCGGGTCGCCGGTCGCCCAGGCCTCCTTCTGGTTGATGATCGTGTCGGTGACGATCGCCGTCTTGCCCGTCTGGCGGTCACCGATGACCAGCTGGCGCTGGCCGCGGCCGATCGGGGTCATGGCGTCGATGGCCTTGATCCCGGTCTGCAGCGGCTCGTGCACCGACTTGCGCTGGACCACGGTGGGCGCCTGCAGCTCGAGCGCGCGGGTGCCGGTGGTGGCGATCGGGCCGGCGCCGTCGATCGGGTTGCCCAGCGGGTCGACGACGCGGCCGAGGTAGCCGTCGCCGACGGGCACCGAGAGCACCTCGCCGGTCCGGCGGACCTGCTGGCCCTCCTCGATGCCGGCGAAGTCGCCGAGGACGACGACACCGACCTCGCGGACGTCGAGGTTGAGGGCCAGGCCGCGCACGCCGCTCTCGAACTCGAGCAGCTCGTTGGTCATGACCGACGGCAGGCCCTCGACACGGGCGATGCCGTCACCGGCCTCGGTGACGATGCCGACCTCTTCCCGGGACACGTCCGGGGAGTACTCGGTGACGTAGTTCTGGATGGCACTGCGGATCTCGTCCGCGGAGATCGTCAGCTCGGCCATGGCGGTCGTCCTCTTCCCTGCTGGGTGGTCTTCGGGTGCGGTGGTCTGTGGGTCAGCCGACGAGCCGACGTCCGGCGGCCTCGAGCCGGTGCAGCACGCTGCCGTCGATGACCTCGTCGCCGACGCGGATGACCAGGCCACCGAGCACGCTCGGGTCCACGGTCACCTGCAGGCCGACGGTCCGGCCGTAGAGCCGGCCGAGCACGGCCACCAGGCGCAGCTCCTGCGCGGCGGTGAGCGGCACGGCGGAGGTCACGTAGGCCACCGACCGTCCGCGGCGGGCCGAGGCGGCCTCCGACAGCCGCTCGATGGCGTTCTCGGCGTTGCCGAGGTGCCCGGCGGTCAGGTGGTTGCGCAGCAGCTGCTGGGTCACCGGGCTGACCCGGCCGGCCAGCAGCCGGTCCAGCAGCGCGCCCTTCCCCTCGGCCGGCGCGGAGCGGTCGGCGAGGATCCGCGACAGCTCGGCGTCCCCGGCGACGATCCGGCCGAAGCGGAAGAGCTCGTCCTCCACGCCGTCCAGCTCACCGCGGGCGTCCGCGGCGTCCAGCGCCGCGTCGGTCGCCAGGGTCTCGGTCGCCTCGACGAGGTCCAGCGGGCGCGACCAGCGCTGCTGGGCCACCGTCTCGACCAGGTCGACGGCGGCGTCGGAGACCTTGCCGCCGAACAGCCGGCGGGCCAGGCCCGCGCGGTCGGCCGGCTTGCCGGCCGGGTCCGACAGCGCCCGGCGCAGCGCCACCTGCTGGTCGAGGACGCGGGCGACGGCGAACAGCTCGTCGGCGAGGCCGGTGAGCCCCTCCGGGCCGACCCGCGGCAGGCCCGTGAGCCGGTCGCGCGCCTTCTCGACCAGCCCGGACGCGGGCCGGGTCAGCTCGACGAGGCGCTCGCGCGACTGCGCGAGCGCCGCACGGCTGGAGGCGTCCATCAGCGGTTGCCCTCGGGGGCGTAGACCGGCCGCCCGTCCGACGCGCCGCTGGCGGCCATGCCGTCGAGCTGGTCGAGGAACCGGTCGACGGTGCCGCGGCGACGGGCCTCGTCCTCCAGCGACTCGCCGACCACGCGACCGGCCAGGTCGACGGCGAGCACGCCGATCTGCCCGCGCAGCTCGTTGACGACCTGCTGACGGGAGGCCGCCAGCTGCTCCTCACCGCGGGCGATGATCCGTGCCGACTCCTGCTGGGCCTGGGCGCGCAGCTCCTCGAGGATCTGCTGGCCCTCCGCCCGTGCCTGGTCGCGGATCTGGGCGGCCTCGGTCCGGGCCTCGGCCAGCTGGGCGCGGTACTGCTCCAGCGCGGCCTTGGCCTCGGCCTGCATGGCCTCGGCCCGCTCGATGCCGCCCTCGATCGCCTCCCGGCGTGCCCGGAAGACCTGCTCGAACCGGGGCGCGATGAACCGGAAGAACACGACCATGACGATCGCGAAGGCGATCAGCCCGATGATGATCTCACCGAGCGGCGGCAGCAGCGGGTTGTGTCCCTCCGCAGCGAGGATGCTCATGCTCTCAGTGTCCCTGTCTGGAGTCGGTACCCGTACTCAGGTACGGATCAGGTGCCGAAGACGAAGGGGACGACGAAGCCGATGAGGGCCAGCGCCTCGGAGAGCGCGAAGCCGAGGAAGGCGTAGGTACGGGTGAGGCCGGCCGACTCGGGCTGACGCGCGGTGGCCTGGATGTAGGCCGCCCACACGATGCCCACGCCGATGCCCGGGCCGATCGCGGCGAGGCCGTAGCCGACCGAGCCGATGGAGCCGGTCAAACCCTCTGCTGCCAGAAGATCCATGACGAGGTGTTCCTCCTGTGTCGTCGCCCGGCGGTGTGCCGGGCGGCTTCGTGGGTGGTGCGGTGGTGCCGTTCAGGGGTGGTGCGACGCCGGGCGCGAGAGCTCCCGGCGCGGGCTCAGTGTTCGGCCTCGATGGAGCCGTTGAGGTAGGTGCCCATCAGCACGGTGAAGACGTAGGCCTGCAGGAAGATGACCAGCAGCTCGAAGAACGTCATCACGATGGCCATCAGCGCCGAGACGGGGCCGAAGACGACGGAGAAGTTGTCCCGGCTGAAGAGGTAGACCGCACCCAGCGAGAAGACGACCAGCAGCATGTGGCCGGCGAACATGTTCGCGAAGAGCCGGACCGCCAGCGTGAACGGCCGGACCACGAAGTTCTGCAGGATCTCGATCGGCGTGACCAGGATGTACATCGGCTTGGGGACGCCGGGCAGGAACAGGATGTCCTTGAAGTACTTGCCGGCGCCCTGCTCGCGGATGCCGATGTAGATGTAGAGCACCCAGCAGATCCCCGCGAGGACCAGCGGGAAGGCGAACTTCGACATCGGCGAGATCTGCGCCAGCGGCAGGATCGCCATGAAGTTGTTCGCGAGGATGAAGAAGAACAGCGAGGCGAGGAACGGCGCGAACGGGATGCCGCGGGGGCCGACCACGTCGCGGGCGATGCCGTCGCGGACCAGCGAGTAGCCGCTCTCCCCGATGAACTGCATCTTGCCGGGGATGATCTGCGGCTTCCGGACCGTCAGGACCATGAAGACCAGCATCGCGATCGTCGCGAACCAGAGGCCCAGCGTGATGCGGGTGATCGCGAAGTCGATCCCGAGGAAGGTGAACTCGGCCAGCGGCTCCGGGTAGAACTCCCCGAGGCCCGGGGCCTCGAAGCCGTCACCGGCACCGCCTTCGGCAGCCGCGAGCACGCTTCCGAGCGCGAGGGCGCTGGAGGTCACCGTTGTCCCTTCTGCGTCCTGGGCCGGCTCCGTCGTCCGCCCTGGGTCTTGCCTGCGCGATCCGCCCCCGACGACGAGGGCAGACCGCCGAACCGAGCGACGACCAGGTAGATCGCCACTGCCATGCCGAGGATGACGCCGACCGGGAAGAACACGCGAGTGTCCAGCCACTGGTCGAGCAGCCACCCGACCCCGCCCCAGACCGCCATACCTGAGATCAGCGTGCCGATCACCGCGTATCCGGTCTCGGCACCACTGCCACTCTGGGAGGGGGGCCCGGGCGAGGGCCGCGCGGACCCTGGTGTCGGGTCGTCCTCGGCCATCTCTGCGGACACTATCAGCCGCCCGCCGCGGGGCCGTCCGGGTGCGGGAAAGGTGCCCGATCGGTGGACGTCCGCGGGGGTGCGGGGGGCTGCACGTAGTACAGCTGGCGAGTCCAGACCCAGCGCAGCTGGACGACGCTCCACAGCAGCGCGCCGGCGACGACGGCGAAGGCCAGCGTGCGCCGGTCCAGCCAGCCCTCCTCGGGCAGCGCGGACAGGACGCCGAAGAGCACGACGGCCTTGACGAAGAACATGCCCAGCGCCGCCGGCAGCGTGAAGGTGTCGTTGACCCGTCCGGCCGCGGCGACCACGACGCCGGAGACGACGAAGAACGCCGTCACCACGACCGCGCCGACGAGCACCCCGAGCGCGTCGTCCCAGCCGGCCAGGAGCCCGGTGACGGGCGCGGCGACCGCCGTCACCGCCGCGGTGACCAGCGCACCGACCCGGAGGAACGAGAGGTCCCACGGCGCAGCGGGCGTGCCCGGGGACGGGGTCGCGCCGCTCACCGGACCACCTGGCCGGCCGGGCCGGGCGTCCGGGTCGCCGGCCCCGGCGGTGTCGGCGGCTCGGGCGGTGCCGTGCCCCGCACGGCACGGGCGGTCGGGTGGTCGGCCCGGCTGCGGCGGCGCTGGGCGGCGAGGTCGGCGGCCCGCGCCTCCCGCGCGGCCCGGCGGGCCCGCGGGCTCAGGACGACCACGACACCGATCACGAGCAGCACCCCGATGGCGACCAGGAGCTCCACGCGCCCGCCGGTGATGGACAGGGCCACCGCACCGGCCGAGAGCAGGGCGGCCCAGAAGTACATGACGAGCACCGCGCGGCGGTGCGAGTGGCCGATGGCCAGCAGCCGGTGGTGCAGGTGCATCTTGTCCGGCGAGAACGGCGACTGGCCGCGGCGGGTGCGCCGGATCACCGCCATGAGCAGGTCCATGAACGGGATGAAGAGCACCGCCACCGGCACCAGCAGGGGCAGCGTCAGCGGCAGCAGGCTGGCCGCGGAGTCGAACGACTGCGGGTCGACGTTCCCCGTGGCCGACACCGCGGCCGCCGACAGCATGAGGCCCACGAGCATCGACCCGGAGTCGCCCATGAAGATGCGGGCCGGGCTGAAGTTGTGCGGCAGGAAGCCCAGGCAGGCACCGGCCAGCAGCGCGGTGATCAGCGCCGGCGCGCTCGCGACGTCGGCGTAGCCGGTGCGGCCGAGGTGGTAGCTGTAGGCGAAGAAGGCCAGGGCGGCGACCGCGGAGACGCCGGCGGCCAGCCCGTCGAGGCCGTCGATGAAGTTCAGCGCGTTGACCGTGAGGACGGTCAGCAGGATGGTCAGCGGCACGCCGACGTCCGGGCCGAGGGAGATGGTGCCGAGGTCGGCGACCGGCAGGAACAGGAACGCCAGCTGGACGCCGAGCAGCACCATCACGCCGGCGGCGGCGATTTGCCCGGTGAGCTTGGTCAGCGCGTCCAGGCCGAACTTGTCGTCGAGCACGCCGAGCAGGCAGATCAGCCCGCCGGCGACCAGCACCGCGGCGGTCTGCGAGTCGTCGAAGGTGCGCTGCAGCGCCGGCAGCCGGGTGGCCACCAGCGTCGCCGCGGCCACGCCCAGGTACATGGCGACGCCGCCGCCGCGCGGGGTCGGGATGACGTGCACGTCCCGCTCGCGGGGGGCGGCCATCATCCGCAGCCGGACCGCCGCCATCCGCACCACGGGCGTGGCCAGGAAGGTGACCAGCGCCGCGGTGAGCAGGACGACGACGTACTCGCGCATCGGTCAGGCGGTGCGCTGCGGCTCGGGGCCCCGGGTGGGGGTGCTCATCGCGGGGACTCCGGGGGCTGGACGACGGGGCGGTGTCCACGGTATCGCCCCGGACCCGTCACGGAGGGTGGGCGCTCCAGGCCGGCCCCCGTGCAGGTTCCCCTAGTCGGTGAGCTCCGGCACGACCTCGCGCAGCCGCTCGACGGGGATCGCGCCCACCCGCAGCACCCGCGGGGTCGGCGCGGTGCAGTCGACGATCGTGCTGGCCGCCGAGTCGGCGCGCGGCCCGCCGTCCAGCACCACCGCGGCGTGCTCGCCGAGCTGGGCGGCGGCGTCCGCGGCCGTGGTGGCCGCGGGGCGGCCGGAGCGGTTGGCGCTGGAGACCGCCAGCGGGCCGGTGCGGCGCAGCAGGTCGCGGGTCAGCTCGTCGTCCGGCAGGCGGACGGCGACGGTGCCCTCCGCGTCGCCGAGGTCCCACGCCAGGGAGGGCGCGTGCTCCATGACCAGCGTCAGCCCGCCGGGCCAGAAGGCCTCGGCCAGCCGGTTGGCCGCCGCCGGGACGTCGACGACCAGCCCGGCCAGCGTCGAGGCCTCGCCGATCAGCACCGGGACCGGCATGGTGCGCCCGCGGTTCTTGGCCGCCAGCAGCCGGGTGACCGCGGCGGGGGTGAAGGCGTCGGCGGCGACGCCGTAGACGGTGTCGGTCGGCAGGAGCACCAGCTCGCCGCGGCCGATCGCCGCGGCGGCCGCGTCCAGCCCGGCGGTCCGGCCCTCGGCGTCGGTGCAGTCGTAAGTCTCGGCCACGGGGAGGCAGTCTCCCCCACCCCGCGCTCAGCCGGGACCGCGGTCCCCCGGGCGCCGGGCGGTGGTGAACCGGGGCCGGCCGGCGAGGTCGCGGTGGTCGGCGACGTCGGTCCAGCCGCCCGAGGCGCGGACCAGCGCCGGCAGCGACCCGCCCTGCTGGTCGGCGTGCTCGATGCCCAGCCACCCGTCCGGCCGCAGCAGCCGGGCCGCGGTGCCCAGCAGCCCCCGGACGACGTCCAGCCCGTCCGGGCCGCCCCACAGCGCCAGCGGCGGGTCGTGGTCGGCCACCTCCCGCGGCAGCCGGGCGCCGTCGGGCACGTACGGCGGGTTGGAGACGACGACGTCCACGGTGCCGTCGAGGTCGGTGAGCAGGCCGGGGTCGGTCATGTCGCCGGCGAGCACCTCGACCGGGGTGTCCCCCGCGGCGGCGCGGGCCGCGGCGTTGTGGCGGGTCCACTCGATCGCCGTCCCGTCGCGCTCGACGGCGACCACGCGGGCGCCGGGGTGCTCGTGCGCGACCGACAGCGCGATCGCGCCCGACCCGGCGCCGAGGTCCACGACGACGGGCGCGGCCAGCCCGGCCACCCGCTCGAGCACCCAGCCGGCGATCAGCTCGGTCTCCGGCCGGGGCACGAAGACGCCGGGCCCGACGGCCAGCTCCAGGTGACGGAACGGCGCCCGGCCGGTGAGGTGCTGCAGCGGCACCCGGGCGGCGCGCGCGTCGACGAGGTCGGCGAAGCGGGTGGCGTCGGCGTCGGACACCGCGTCGAGGGTGAGCAGGCCTGCCCGGCTGCGCCCGACGACGGCGGCGAGCAGCAGCTCGGCGTCCACCCGCGCGGACTCGACGCCGGCCTCGGCCAGCTGCCGGGCGGCGTCGGCGAGCAGCTCCCGCGGGGTCAGGAGCCGGCCGCCAGCAGCTCGGCGGTGTGCGCGCTGACCAGCGCGTCGATGACCGCGTCGAGGTCGCCGTCGATCACCTGGTCGAGGTTGTGCGCCTTGTAGCCCACCCGGTGGTCGGCGATCCGGTTCTCCGGGAAGTTGTAGGTGCGGACCCGCTCGCTGCGGTCCATCGTCCGCACCTGGCTGCGGCGCTGGTCGCTGGCCGCCGCGGCCGCCTCCTCGCGGGCCGCGGCCAGCAGCCGGGAGCGCAGGATGCGCAGCGCCGACTCGCGGTTCTGCAGCTGGCTCTTCTCGTTCTGGCAGCTGACCACGATGCCGGTCGGCAGGTGCGTGATGCGGACGGCGGAGTCGGTGGTGTTGACGCTCTGCCCGCCGGGGCCCGAGGAGCGGAAGACGTCGATGCGCAGGTCGCCCGGGTCGACGGTGACGTCGACCTCCTCGGCCTCCGGCAGCACCAGGACACCGGCCGCCGAGGTGTGGATGCGGCCCTGGCTCTCGGTGACCGGCACCCGCTGGACGCGGTGCACGCCCCCCTCGAACTTCAGCCGCGACCAGATGCCCTCGTCGGTCCGCGACTTCACCGCGACCGAGACGTCCTTGTAGCCGCCGAGGTCGGCCTCGACGGCGTCGATGACCTCGGCCGACCAGCCGCGCCGCTCGGCGTAGCGCAGGTACATGCGCAGCAGGTCGCCGGCGAACAGCGCCGACTCCGCGCCGCCCTCCCCCGCCTTGATCTCGAGGATGACGTCCTTGTCGTCGTCGGGGTCCTTGGGCAGCAGCAGCTCGCGCAGCCGGTCGGTGAGCTCCGCGATCCGCTGCTCGAGCCCGATGGCCTCGGCGGCGAACGACGGGTCCTCGGCCGCCAGCTCGCGGGCGGCGCTGAGGTCGTCGCGCGCCTGGTCGAGCGCCCGGGCGGTCTCGACGACCGGCGCGAGCTGGGCGTAGCGGCGGCCCAGCCGGCGGGCGCGGCCGGCGTCGGCGTGGACGGCCGGGTCGGCCAGCTCGGTCTCCAGCGCGGCGTGCTCGTCGAGCAGCCCGCGCAACCGGTCGGGTGCGGCGTCGGTGGTGCTCATCAGGGCTCTTCTCGGGGCGGGGTTCTGTCGGGGTCCGGACACGACGACGGCGCCCGTGCCCGCCCCTTCCGGGGTGGGCACGGGCGCCGTCGGGAGCGCTACTTGCCGGCGTTCGCGCCGCGCTTGCCGAACCGCTTCTCGAAGCGGGCGACGCGGCCACCGGTGTCGAGGATCCGCTGCTTGCCCGTGTAGAACGGGTGGCAGGCGGAGCAGGTCTCGACGGTCAGGGTGCCGCCGGGCGCCGTGCTGCGGGTGGTGAAGGTGTTCCCGCAACCACAGGTCACCGTGGTGGTGTGGTAGTCGGGGTGGATGTCGGGCTTCATGCCTTGGCCTCTTCCGGGACGTCGGTGCTGTCGTGCTGAACGCCGCCTACGGGCGCGGCATTCCATGGGCCGCCAGGCGGGACTCGACCGTCGAGTATCCCCGATCGGTCCGCCCGCCCGGCAGGCGGCCCCCTTGCCGGGCCCCGACACGAGCGTGCGAGTGGCGGGGGGCACGGGGGTCCTTCGGCTACTCGCCGCCCGGGCCCAGGGTGGTCTTCTGGATCTGCATGAGGAACTCGACGTTGTTGCGGGTCTTCCGCAGCTTGTCGATCAGCAGCTCCAGCGCCTGCTGGGGCTCCAGGGCGGCGAGCACCCGGCGGAGCTTGATGACGATGGCCAGCTCGTCGGGCGACATGAGGATCTCCTCCTTGCGCGTGCCCGACGCGTTGACGTCGACCGCCGGGAAGACCCGCTTGTCCGCCAGCCGGCGGTCGAGCTTGATCTCGGCGTTCCCGGTGCCCTTGAACTCCTCGAAGATGACCGTGTCCATCGTCGAACCGGTCTCGACCAGCGCCGAGGCGATGATCGTCAGCGAGCCGCCGTTCTCGATGTTGCGGGCGGCGCCCAGGAAGCGCTTGGGCGGGTACAGGGCCGTGGAGTCCACACCGCCGGAGAGGATCCGGCCGCTGGCCGGCGCGGCCAGGTTGTAGGCGCGGCCCAGGCGGGTGATGGAGTCCAACAGGACGACGACGTCGTGGCCCATCTCGACCAGGCGCTTGGCCCGCTCGATGGACAGCTCGGCGACCGTCGTGTGGTCGGCCGGCGGGCGGTCGAAGGTCGAGGCGATGACCTCGCCCTTCACCGACCGCTGCATGTCGGTGACCTCCTCGGGCCGCTCGTCGACGAGGACGACCATGAGGTGGCACTCGGGGTTGTTCGTGGTGATCGCGTTGGCGATCGCCTGCAGCACCATCGTCTTGCCGGCCTTGGGCGGGCTGACGATGAGCGCGCGCTGGCCCTTGCCGATCGGCATGACCAGGTCGATGACCCGGGTGGTCAGCTGGTGCGACTCGGTCTCCAGCCGCAGCCGCTCCTGCGGGTAGAGCGGGGTGAGCTTGTGGAACTCGGGGCGCTGCCGCGCCTGCTCGGGCTCCAGGCCGTTGACGGTGTCCAGCCGGACCAGCGCGTTGTACTTGTCCTTGCGCTCGCCCTCGCGGGGCTGGCGGACCGCGCCGGTGATGGCGTCACCGCGGCGCAGGCCGTAGCGGCGCACCTGCGACAGCGACACGTAGACGTCGTTGGGGCCGGTCAGGTACCCCGACGTCCGGACGAAGGCGTAGTTGTCGAGGACGTCGAGGATGCCGGCCACCGGCAGCAGGACGTCGTCCTCGCTGATGGTGGGCTCGGTGCCCGGCTCGAAGCGCTCGCGCCCGCCGCGCCGGTTCCGGTCGCGGTAGCGGCGGCCCCGGCGGCCGCGGCCGCCCTCGAAGTCGTCGTCGTCCTCGTCGGCGCCCCGGTCGTTGCGGACGTCGCGGTCGTTGCGGGTGTCGCGGTCGTTGCGGGTGTCGCGGTCGTTGCGGGCGTCCCGGCCGTCCGGCCGGCCGGCGCGCTCGGCCCGGTCCGGGCCGCGGTTGCCGTCGCGGTCGGCGCGCGGCGCCCGGTCCCCGCCGTCGCGGTCGCCGCGCGGTGCCCGGTCGCCGCCGTCACGCTCCGCGCGGGCGGCCCGCTCGCCGCCGTCGCGGGAGGCGGCACGCTCGGCGCGCTCGCCGCCGTCCCGGCTGCGCTCGGCACCCTCGCGGTTGCCGTCGCGGTTGCCGTCGCGGTCGCGGGTGCGGGCGTTGCGCTCGCGGTTGCGCTGCGGCCGGTCGCCGTCGGCGCGCTCGCCGTCGGTCTGCTCCGGCGCGGGCGCGGCCGTCTCGGACGTCACCGGCGCGGCGGGCGCCTCGGCGGCCGGGGCCTCGGCCGCGGTGTCGGCGGCCGGCGCACCGGCGGGCCGGCTGGCGGCCCGGCGGCGGCGCGGCTGGCCCTCGGCGGGGGCAGCGGTCGGCGCGGGAGCGGCCTCGGCGGGCGCCGCGGCCTCGGCCGGCGCGGTCAGCGGGCCGCCGTTGGCACCGCCGCTGACCGGCGCCTCGAGCGGCGCGGCCGTGGTGGCGACACCGCGCTGCGCGGGGACACCCGCGGCGGCGCCGGTCTCGGCGGGGGTCTCGGTGGGGGTGGGGGCGCCGGCCGACGGCGTGCTGCCGTTGCCGCCCACCTGGCGGGCGGAGATCGCCTCGACCAGGTCGCCCTTGCGCATCCGGCCGGTGCCGGTGATGCCCAGTTCGGCCGCCAGGCGCTGCAGCTCCGGCAGCAGCATCCCCGACAGCCCGCTGCCGCGGCGACGGGAGCGGCCCGCCGTCCCAGAAGCGGCAGGTGCCTCGTCGGTGGCAGCGCTCTGCGGCGCGGCGACGAGGTCGGTGGTCTCGCTCACGTACAGGTCCTTCCCTGCGGTGACCTGCGCCTACCAGCGCAGGGGGTGACCCGGCCCTCCCGTCCGGCCCGGCGGAGGGGTCGGCGCGAGAACGGGATCGAGTGGGTGCGGGGCGGGATCTGCGGACGGATCAGTCGGCAACGCCCCGCGCGAGGCTCGCCCGAGGGGGCGGCTACGCCGTGAGCCTAGAACGCGGCCCACGGGCAGGACAACACCGGTGGTTCCCAGCGTGTTCCCCGTTACCGAGACGATACCTGAACGCCCGCGTCGGAGGCGCAGGCCCCGTGCACGTCGACCTCCAGCGGCAGCACGCGCCAGCCGGCGGGTACCAGCGCGCCGACGGCGGCGGCGGCCGCCGTCGCCGCCGGCGGGACGTCCTCACCGGGGTCGCGGCGGGCCAGGACCAGCACGCTCGGGCCGGCGCCGGAGACGACGGCGGCGTGGCCGGCCTCCCGGAGCCGGTCCAGCAGCGCGATCGACCCGGGCATGGCCGCGGCCCGCTGGCGCTGGTGCAGCCGGTCGTCGGTGGCCTCGAGCAGGTGCTCGGGGTCGCGGGTCAGGGCCTGGACCAGCAGCGCGGCGCGGGCGGCGTTGTACGCGGCGTCCCCGTGCGGCACCGCCGCGGGCAGCAGCCCGCGGGCCACGTGGGTCGACAGGGTGCCCTCCGGGACGCAGACGACGGGCAGCACCGACGGGTCGACGTCGAGCCGGTCGGCCCGGGCGCCCTGCGGCGTCGTCCACGACAGCGTCGCGCCGCCCAGCAGGCAGGCCGCGACGTTGTCGGGGTGGCCCTCGAGCTCGCTGACCAGCCGCAGCACCGCGGCGTCGTCGCGCTCGACGTCCGGGCACAGCTCCCACGCGCCGACCACACCGGCGACGACGGCCGCGGCGGAGGAGCCCATCCCCCGGCCCTGCGGGATGGCGTTGCGCGCGCGCAGCCGCAGGCCCGGCGGGGTCCAGCCCAGCTCGTCGCAGGCGGCGCGGAAGGCCCGCACGACCAGGTGCGACTCGTCGGCGGGCAGGGTCTGCGCACCCTCCCCCGACATGGCGACGTCGAGACCACCGTCGGTGACGGTGAGGTCGAGCTCGTCGTGCAGCGCCAGCGCCAGGCCGGCGCAGTCGAACGCCGGGCCGAGGTTGGCGCTGGTCGCGGGGACGCGGACCGTGACGGCCGCGGTCACAGGCCGAGCTGCGCGGCGGCGACCGCCGCGTCGACCGGCACGGTGACCGGCGCCGGCGCGCCGGAGATGGCCCACTCCGGGTCCTTGAGGCCGTTGCCGGTGACCGTGCAGACCACCCGCTGCCCCGGCTCCAGGCCGCCGGCCTGGGCCACCTTCAGCAGCCCGGCCACCGACGCGGCCGAGGCCGGCTCGACGAACACGGCCTCGCTGCGGGCCAGCAGCCGGTAGGCGGCGAGGATCTCGCGGTCGGTGACGGCCTCGATGATGCCGCCGGACTCGTCGCGGGCGGCCAGCGCCCTGGTCCAGCTCGCGGGGTTGCCGATCCGGATCGCGGTGGCGATCGTCTGCGGGTTCTCCACGACCGAGCCGGTCACGATCGGCGCGGCGCCGGCGGCCTGGAAGCCCCACATCCGCGGCCGGCGCGAGGCGGTGCCGTCGGCGGCGTACTCGGTGTACCCCTGCCAGTAGGCGGTGATGTTGCCGGCGTTGCCGACCGGCAGGCAGTGGATGTCGGGGGCGTCGCCGAGGACGTCGACGATCTCGAACGAGGCCGTCTTCTGCCCCTCGATGCGGAACTGGTTGACGCTGTTGACCAGGCTGACCGGGTAGTCGATCGCCAGCTTGCTGGCCAGGGCCAGGCAGTCGTCGAAGTTGCCGTCGACCTGCAGCAGCTTGGCCCCGTGCACGAGCGCCTGGGCCAGCTTGCCGAGCGCGATCTTCCCCTGCGGCACGAGGACGGCGCAGACCAGCCCGGCGCGGGCGGCGTAGGCCGCGGCACTGGCGCTGGTGTTGCCCGTGGAGGCGCAGATGACCGCCTGCGAGCCCTCCTCGACGGCCTTGGTGATGGCCATCGTCATGCCCCGGTCCTTGAACGAGCCGGTCGGGTTGGCGCCCTCGACCTTGAGGTAGACGTCGCAGCCGGTGCGCCGGGACAGCTCCACCGCCGGCACCAGCGGGGTGGCGCCCTCCTGCAGCGTCACCACCGGCGTGCTGGCGCTCACCGGCAGCCGCGACCGGTAGGCCTCGATCAGCCCCGGCCAGTGCGGCGACACGCTCCCGCGCAGCGTCCCGGTCATGAGAGCCCCTCCACTCGAAGCACGCTGGTGACGCCGCGGACCGCGGGCATCTCGCGCAGGCCCGCGACGGTCGCCGAGAGGGCGGCGTCGGGCGCGCTGTGGGTGACGATGACGAGCGTGGCGGCGTCGCCGGAGCCGTCCTGCCGGACGGTGGCGATGCTGACGCCGTGCTGCGCGAACTCCTGGGCGACCTGGGCGAGCACGCCCGGGCGGTCGGCCACGTCGAGGCTGACGTGGTAGCGCGTCGGCGTCTCGGCGATCGGCCGCGCCGGCAGCCCCGCGTAGCCGGTGACGCCCGGGCCGGCGGCGCCGGCCAGGCGGTTGCGCGCGACGGCGACGAGGTCGCCGAGGACGGCGCTGGCGGTGGGCTCCCCGCCCGCGCCCTGGCCGTAGAACATCAGCTGGCCGGCGGCCTCGGCCTCGACGAAGACGGCGTTGAAGGCGCCGCCGACCGCGGCCAGCGGATGGCTGGTGGGGATCATCGCCGGGTGCACGCGCACGGCCACCGAGTCGGCGGCGCCGTCGCCGTTGCCGGCCACCCGCTCGCAGATCGCCAGCAGCTTGACCGTGCAGCCGATCTCGGCGGCGCGGGCGACGTCGGTGGCGGTGACCGCGGCGATGCCCTCGCGGTAGACGTCGGCGGCGGTCACCGGCGTGTGGAAGGCCAGCGAGGCGAGGATCGCGGCCTTGGCCGCGGCGTCGAAGCCGTCGACGTCGGCGGTCGGGTCGGCCTCGGCGTAGCCCAGCTCGGTGGCCTCGGCCAGCGCCTCGGTGAAGCCGGCGCCGGTCTCGGCCATGCGGGACAGGATGTAGTTCGTCGTCCCGTTGACGATGCCGACGACCCGGCGCAGCTGGTCACCGGCCAGCGACTCGCGCAGGGGGCGCAGCAGCGGGATCGCGCCGGCCACCGAGGCCTCGTAGTAGAGGTCGACGCCGGCGTCGGCCGCGGCGGCGTGCAGCGCGACGCCGTCCTCGGCGAGGAGCGCCTTGTTGGCGCTGACCACCGACTTGCCGGCCGCGAAGGCGGCCAGCAGCAGCGACCGGGCCGGCTCGATGCCGCCGATCACCTCGACGACGAGGTCGACGTCCTCCCGGGTGACCAGGGCGGAGGCATCGGTGGTGAGCAGCTCGGCGGGCACCTCGGGGTGCCGGTCGGGACGGCGGACGGCGACACCGGCCACCTCCACCTCCCGGCCGATCCGGGCGGCGAGGTCGGCGCGCTGCTCGGCGAGCAGCCGCAGCACCGCGCTGCCGACGGTGCCGCAGCCGAGCAGCGCGACCTTCAGCGGGCGGCTCACGAGCGGGCTCCCGCAGCGTGCTCGGGGGCCGGCTGGTCGATCGCCGGGGAGGGCGCGGGCACGTCGGCGAGGACGGCGTCGAGGGCGAACACGTCGGACAGTGTCTGACGTCGCACGATCTCGGTCGCGACGCCCTCCCGCACGGCCACCACCGGCGGCTTGAGCAGGTAGTTGTAGTTGCTGGCCATCGACCAGCAGTAGGCCCCGGTCGCGGCGACCGCGAGCAGGTCGCCCGGGACGACGTCGGAGGGCAGCCACAGGTCGCGGACCAGCACGTCACCGCTCTCGCAGTGCTTGCCGACCACCCGGCACAGCGCCGGCGGGGCGTCGGAGACCCGGTTGGCCAGCACGCAGGTGTAGCTCGCGTCGTAGAGGGCGGTGCGGATGTTGTCGCTCATCCCGCCGTCGACCGACACGTAGTTGCGCACCGTCGGGGTGCCGGGCGCGCCGCTGGCCCCCAGGCGGACCGGCTTGATGGTGCCGATCTCGTACAGGGTCACCGTGCCGGGGCCGGCGATGGCGCGACCGGGCTCGACGGCCAGCCGCGGCAGCGGCAGGTCGAGCGCGGCGCACTCGGCGGCGACCACCGCGCGCAGCCGCTCGGCGACGTCGGCCGGGCGCACCGGGTCGTCCTCCGGCAGGTAGGCGATGCCGAAGCCGCCGCCGAGGTTGAGCTCGCCGAGGGTCTCCCCCGTCGCCTGCCGGATCTGCGCGAGCAGGCCGACGACGCGGTGTGCGGCGGCCTCGAAGCCGGCGGTGTCGAAGATCTGCGAGCCGATGTGGCTGTGCAGCCCGGCGAGGTCGAGGGCCGGCTCGCGGATGACCCGCACCGCGGCGGCCAGCGCGTCGCCGGTGGCCAGCGAGAAGCCGAACTTCTGGTCCTCGTGGGCGGTGGCGATGAACTCGTGGGTGTGCGCCTCGATGCCGACGGTGGCGCGGATCAGCACCGGCACCGGCGCGCCGCCGGCGGCGACCCGCGCCGCGGCCAGCGGCGCCAGGCGGTCGATCTCGTCGAAGGAGTCGAGCACGACGTGCCCGATCCCGGCGTCGACGGCCAGCTGCAGCTCGACCAGCGACTTGTTGTTGCCGTGCAGCGCGATCCGCTCGGCGGGGAAGCCTGCGGCCAGCGCGACGGCCAGCTCGTTGCCGCTGCAGGCGTCCAGGTGCAGGCCGTCGTCGGCGATCCAGCGGGCCACCTGGCCGCAGAGGAACGCCTTGGAGGCGTAGTGCACGTCGGCGCCGGTGAACGCCTCGGCGAACTCGGCGGCGCGGCCGCGGAAGTCCTCCTCGTCGAGCACGAACAGCGGGGTGCCGTGCGCGCGGGCCAGCTCGGTCACCGGCCGGCCGGCCAGGTGCAGCTCGCCGTCCACGCGCTGCGCGGAGCGGGGCCACACGTGCGGGTCGAGGGCGCCCGGGTCGGCCGGCGGCATGCCGACCGACGGCGGCGGGGCGAACCCGCCGTGCAGCGGGCCCGCGGGGTGCGCCCTCACATCCGCTCCGGAGCGGTCACGCCGAGCACGCCCAGCCCGTTGCGCAGGACCACCGCGGTCGCCGCGCACAGCCACAGCCGCGCGGTGGTCAGCGGGCCGGCCTCCTCGTCGCCGCGGGGCAGCACCCGGCAGGAGTCGTAGAACCGGTGGTAGGTGCCGGCCAGCTCCTCCAGGTAGCGGGCCACCCGGTGCGGAGCGCGCAGCTCCGCGGCCGAGGCGAGGATCCGCGGGAACTCGCCCAGCGCCCGGAGCAGGTCGTTCTCCCGCTCGTGGGCCAGCAGCGCGGCGTCGACGTCCGACGCCTCGCCGAGGGCGAGGCCGAGGTCGGCGGCGTTGCGCAGCACCGAGGAGATCCGGGCGTGCGCGTACTGCACGTAGAAGACCGGGTTGTCGTTGGTCTGCCGGCTCCACAGCTCGACGTCGATGTCGATCTGCTGGTCCACCGACGCCCGGGCCAGCGCGTACCGGGCGGCGTCCACCCCGATGGCGTCGACGAGGTCGGACAGCAGCACGATCGTGCCGGCCCGCTTGCTCATCCGGACCGGCTCGCCGCCCTGCAGCAGGTTCACCAGCTGCCCGATGAGGATCTCGAGGTGGGTGTCGGGGTCGTCACCGGCCGCGGCGACCAGCGCCTTGTAGCGCCCGACGTAGCCGGAGTGGTCGGCCCCCAGCATGATCACCACGCGGTCGAAGCCGCGGGCGCGCTTGTCGAGGTAGTAGGCGCAGTCGGAGGCGAAGTAGGTCGTCTCGCCGTCGGCCTTGACCAGGACGCGGTCCTTGTCGTCGCCGAAGTCGGTGGTGCGCAGCCACACCGCGCCCTCGGACTCGTAGACGTGCCCCTGCTCGCGCAGCCGGGTGATCGCCTTCTCGACCGCGCCGGTGTCGTACAGCGACTTCTCGCTGAACCAGACGTCGAAGCCGACGCCGAAGTCCTCCATCGACCGGCGGATCTCGTCGAGCATCAGCGCCACGCCGCGGTCGCGGAACACCTGCCGCTGCTCGTCCTCGTCCCGCTCGCGCACGTCGGGCACCTCGGCCACGACGGAGGCGGCGATGTCGGCGATGTAGGTGCCGCCGTACCCGTCCTCGGGCACCGGCCGGCCGGTCGCGGCCGCCTGCAGGCTCCGGGCGAAGCGGTCGATCTGCGCGCCGGCGTCGTTGATGTAGTACTCGCGGGTCACCTCGGCGCCGCCGGTCTCCAGCAGCCGGCCGATCGCGTCACCGACGGCCGCCCAGCGGCTGCCGCCGATGTGCACCGGGCCGGTGGGGTTGGCGGAGACGAACTCCAGGTTCAGCCGCTGACCGGCCAGGGCGTCGGTGCGGCCGTAGCGCTCGCCGGCGGTGACCGCCTCGACGGCGATGCGGCCGAGCGCGCCCTGCGCGAGCGTGATGTTGAGGAAGCCGGGACCGGCGACGTCGACCCGCTCGATGCCGTCCAGCGCGCGCAGCTCGGCGGCGACGGCCTCGGCCACCTCGCGCGGCGGGCGGCCGGCCGGCTTGGCCAGCCGCAGCGCGACGTTGGTGGCGTAGTCGCCGTGCTCGGGGTTCTTGGGGCGCTCGACGACGAGGTCGTCGGGGACGGCGACGGCGAGCGTGCCGCGCTCGACGGCCGCTCCCACAGCGGTCCGGACGACGTCGCGCAACTGCTCGGGTGTCACCGCGTGATCGTACGCAGCGCGGCACGCCGCTCCCCCGGGCCGCCCCCGCGCAGCCAGGGAACGCCCAGGGACCCGACCTACACTCGACGCCCGGGGACGACCGCAGCAGCGGCCCCCGGTCGTCGCGCTGCCCCGGGCGGGCGCGGCGCCACGGACGACGTCGACACGAGGAGAGGTTCTTGGCCAAGGACCGTAAGCCCCAGGACACCAACGCCGCACGCGGTGGGTCCAGCCGGTCCGGCTCGGCCGGGTCCAGCCGCTCGGGCGGCACCACCCGTCCCGGCGGCGCCAAGGGCGGCCGCACCCGCCCGGCGACGAACGTGGTGACCCCGCAGCGGCCCTGGGGCCTGATCGCCGCGGCCATCGCCGTCGTCGTCTTCGCCGCCGCGGCGATCACCTACGCGGTGGTGAAGGTGAACGAGGCCAACGCGAACAACGTGTCCTCGCCCGACGAGATCGCCGACCTGCAGACCTACGACTACGCCGCCGGGCAGGAGCACGTGGCCACGCCGGTCACCTACGAGCAGACGCCGCCGGTCGGCGGGCCGCACGACGGCGAGTGGGCCGACTGCACCGGCACCGTCTACGACGTCGACATCCGCCACGAGAACGCGGTGCACGGCATGGAGCACGGCGCGGTCTGGATCACCTACGACCCGGAGCGGATCACCGGCGACGACGTCGACACCCTCGCCGCGCTGGTCGAGGGCGTGGACGGCCGGATGCTCTCGCCCTACGCGGGCCAGGAGTCGCCGGTCAGCGTGCAGTCGTGGAACCACCAACTGGCCGTCGACTCCGTCGACGACGAGCGGATCGAGCAGTTCGCGGAGTTCTTCACCAAGAACCCGGACTACTACCCCGAGGTCGGCGCGACCTGCCAGAACCCGACCTTCATCACCGACCCGCTGATCGCCGGTGACCCCAGCCGTGGCAGCGAGGCGATGGTGAGCGACCCGCCGTCCGACCCCACCGGCAGCACCGCGCCGTCGGCCGAGGCCACCCCCTCCACCCCGGCCGAGGAGACGGCGACCGGGACCCCGGCGCCCTGATGAGCGCCGCGACGGCGGAGAGCACCGCGACCACCGGCGCCCCGGCGGCGGCTACGGCTCGGGAGCCCGGCCGCGCCCTCCGCGCGGTCCTGGTCGCGGTGCTCGCCGTCGGGCTCCTAGCACTGGGCGGCGGCCTGGCCGTCGCCCTCGGGATCGGCCGCGACGCCCCGGCCACGCCCACGGCGGAGTCGGTCGACGCGGGCTTCTCCCGGGACATGGCCACCCACCACATGCAGGCGGTGGAGATGGCCAACGTCGCCCTCGAGCGCAGCACCGACCCGGAGGTGCGCCAGCTGGCCTTCGACATCTCCTCGACGCAGATGAACCAGGCCGGGCGCATGCAGGGCTGGCTGTCGCTGTGGGGCCTGCCGGTGACCGGCGGGGACACGATGGCGTGGATGTCCGACGGCACCACCGGCCACGGCCACGACATGGGCGGGATGGACATGTCCGGCTCGACGCTCATGCCTGGCATGGCCACCGAGGAGGAGCTGGCCGGGCTGCGCGGGCTGCGCGGCACCGCGTTCGACGTGGAGTTCCTCCGGCTGATGATCCGGCACCACCAGGGTGGCGCGGAGATGGCGGAGTACGGCGCCGAGCACGCCGCCGAGCCCGCCGTCCGCCGGCTGGCGAGCACGATCGCCGACACCCAGGCCGCCGAGACGCAGACGATGGTCGACATGCTCACCGCGCGCGGCGGCACACCGCTGCCCCCGCCGTGACGGGAGCCGCCCTCCGGGCCGCGCGGCGGGGCTGGTAACTTCCTCCCTGCCCCACCGCAGAGCCCCCGTAGCTCAGGGGATAGAGCACCGCCCTCCGGAGGCGGGTGCGCAGGTTCGAATCCTGCCGGGGGCACGCGCAGACAGGCCCCGCCGGTTCCCGGCGGGGCCTTCGTGCTTCTCCGGACCGCCGTCGCGGCGACCGTTCGTGCACCCACCGTGGTGCGGAGGCGTTGCCGGCGACCGCACGGGCACGGACCGGGGCGGTGCCTGTGGCACAGCCCACCCACCACCTCGGTCGGGTCACCGACCGAAACGGTCGGTCGGGCCGTACCCTCGACCCGTGGCCAGCGCCTTCCGCTCGCAGATCGACGCGGGCATCCTCGACCGGGCCGCCGCGCTGTTCGCCCGCCGCGGGTTCGCCAAGACCTCGCTGCAGGACGTCGCCGACGCCGTCGGGCTGTCCAAGGCCGGCCTGCTGCATCACTTCCCCAGCAAGGACGCGCTGCGCACCGCCGTCCTCGCCCAGGCCCGCGACCTGGCCGCCGAGGTGCTCCGGCGGGTCGGCGACCTGCCGGCCGGGCCGGACCGCGACCGCCGCGCGATCGAGGAACTGGTCGACGTCGCCTACGCCCACCCGGGTCTGGTCGCCCAGCTGCTGGCCCCGGTCGTCTCCGCCGGCGGCGACCCGGTCGACCCCGAGGCCGCCGAGGCGGGCCTCGCCGCGCTGCAGGTCTTCGGCGTCCAGCCCGACTGCGCCGACGACGAGCGGCAGGTGCGCGTGCTCGGCGCGCTGGCCGCGCTCGCCGTCCTCACCCTCGCCGCCCACGCCGAGGACCGCACCACCGCCTGGCGCCGGCACATCGTCACGACCTGCACCGACGCGCTCGGCTCCGACCGGGCCGCGGTGCTCCTTCCCCCCACCCCCCACCAGGGAGAGGCCTGATCCATGGCTGTCCTGCTGTCCCGACTCGGGGCGTTCGCCCACCGCCACCGGCCGGCGGTCGTGGCCGTCTGGCTGCTGGTCCTCGTCGGCGGTGGGGTCGGCGCGGCCACCCTGGCCGGTGAGACCACCAGCAGCTTCTCCATCCCCGGACAGGAGTCGACGACCGCGCTGGAGCGGATCGACGAGGAGTTCGGCACCGGCGGCGGCGCCACGGCCCGCGTGGTGGTGCAGGCGGCCGACGGGCAGACGGTGACCTCGCCGGAGAACGCCGCGGCGATCACCGAGCTGGTCGAGGTCCTCGCCGGGCTGCCGGGCGTCGAGTCGGCCGCGAACCCGCTGGACCCGGCGGCCCCGGCGGTGAACGCCGACCAGTCCGTCGCCTACAGCACGGTCACCTACTCCGCCGGGCCCGGCGAGGTCACCCCCGAGCAGCAGGACGCGCTCCTCGACGCCGTCGCCGACGCCCGCTCCGGCGGGCTGACCGTCGAGGTCGGCGGCCAGGCCACCGAGAACGTGCCCGCCATCGGCGGCATCGCCGAGGTGGCCGGCGTGGTCGTCGCGCTGCTGGTCCTCGCCGTCACCTACGGCTCGCTGGTCGCCGCCGGCATGAACCTGCTGACCGCCGTGATCGGCGTGGGCATCGGCGTCGCGGGCATCACCATCGCCACCGGCTTCATCGATCTCTCCTCGACGACGCCGATCCTCGCCGCGATGCTCGGCCTGGCCGTCGGCATCGACTACACGCTGTTCATCGTCACCCGGTTCCGCCAGGAGCTGCGCAGCGGCCAGGACGTCGCCCGCGCGGTCGCCGTGGCGGTCGGCACCGCCGGCTCCGCGGTGGTCACCGCGGGCCTCACCGTGGTCATCGCCCTGGTCGGCCTCGCCGTCGTCGGCATCCCGTTCCTCACCCAGATGGGCCTCGCCGCGGCCGCGACCATCGTGGTCGCCGTCCTGGTCGCCATCACCCTGGTGCCCGCCGTGCTCGGCTTCCTCGGCCTCCGGGCCCTGCCCAGGAAGCAGCGCAGCGCCCCCGCCGCCGGGTCGGCCACCCCCGTCGGGCGGGGCTTCCTGGCCGGCTGGATCGCCACGGTGACCCGCTACCGGGTGCTGTCGCTGCTGGTCACGGTCGCCGCGCTCGCCGTCGTCTCGATCCCGTTCTTCTCGATGCAGACGACGCTGGTGCAGCAGCCGCCCGAGGGCAGCACCCAGGCGAAGGCGCAGGAGATGCTCGCCGACGGCTTCGGCGAGGGCTTCAACGGCCCGCTGGTCATCCTGTTCGAGGGCGACGGCGCGCCCGCGGCCGCGCAGCAGCTGCTCGGTGCGATCGGCGAGCTGGACGACGTCGCGATCGTGACGCCGCCGGCACCCAACGGCCCGCCGGAGACGGCGACCGCCGCGCTGGTCAACGTCATCCCCGAGTCGGGGCCGACCGACCCCGCCACCGAGCAGCTGGTCGAGGACCTGCGCGCCCTGCTGGCCGACGCCGACGGCGTGCAGGCCTCGGTCACCGGCGCGACGGCGGTCAGCGTCGACGTCGCCGCCAGCCTCAACGAGGCCCTGCCGGTCTACCTCGCGCTGGTCGTCGGCCTGGCGCTGGTGCTGCTGGTGCTGGTCTTCCGCGCCCTGCTGGTGCCGCTGGTCGGCGTGCTCGGCTTCGTGCTGACCGTCGGTGCGTCGCTCGGTGCCACGGTCGCGGTGTTCCAGTGGGGCTGGCTGGCCGACGCGATTAACCTCGAGGGCACCGGCCCGCTGATCAGCCTCACGCCGATCCTGGTCATCGGCATCCTGTTCGGCCTGGCGATGGACTACCAGATCTTCCTGGTGTCCCGGATGCACGAGGCGCACAGCCACGGCGCCGACCCGCTGAGCGCCGTCCGCACCGGGTTCCGCCAGGCCGCGCCGGTGGTCGTGGCCGCCGCGCTGATCATGTTCTCGGTGTTCGCCGGCTTCGTGCCGGCCGGCGAGGCCACGATCAAGTCGATCGCGTTCGCGCTGGCCTGCGGCATCCTCGTCGACGCCTTCGTCGTCCGGATGGTGCTGGTGCCCGCCGCCCTGGCGCTGCTGGGCCGCGCGGCCTGGTGGTTCCCGCGCTGGCTGCGGTGGCTGCCCGAGCTCGACGTCGAGGGCACCGCGCTGGAGCGGGCCGACGCCCCGCGCGCCGACGAGCGCGACCTGGCCGGCGCGGCCCGGCACTGACCTCCCGGCCCCTCCGCCCTCCCCGGGCGGAGGGGCCGCCGCCTGGTTAGCGTCCGGCCATGGAGCACACCGGGGTGCAGCGCACCCGCGCCGGCGACGTCGAGATCGCGTACGAGACCTTCGGATCCCCCGGGGACACCCCGCTGCTCCTGGTGATGGGGCTGGCCACCCAGATGGTCGGCTGGCCCGACGAGTTCTGCCACGGGCTGGCCGGGCAGGGCCTGCACGTCGTGCGCTTCGACAACCGCGACATCGGGCTGTCCACCCACCTGCACGACGCCGGGGCGCCCGACGTGCTCGCCGTGCTCGGCGGCTCCGCCGCCGCTCCGTACGCGCTGGCCGACATGGCCGACGACACCGCCGGCCTGCTCGACGCCCTCGGCCTGGACAGCGCGCACGTCGTCGGCGCCTCGATGGGCGGGATGATCGCCCAGCTGCTGGCGATCCGGCACCCGGAGCGGGTGCGCAGCCTCACCTCGATCATGTCGACCACCGGCGACCCGGCGGTCGGCTCCCCCGCGGAGGCGGCCATGGGCGTGCTCCTCGCACCGCCGGCCACCGACCGCGAGCAGGCGCTGCAGCGGGCCGTGGACACCTACCGGGTGATCGGCTCGCCGGGCTTCGAGTTCGACGAGGCGGGCCTGCGCGAGCGGGCCGGGCTCTCCTTCGACCGGGCCCACGACCCGGCCGGTGTCGCGCGGCAGCTGGCCGCCATCCTCACCACGCACGACCGCACGCAGCACCTCGGGGAGATCACCGTGCCGACGCTGGTGGTGCACGGCGCCCAGGACCAGCTGGTCGACGTGAGCGGCGGCCGGGCGACGGCCGCGGCGATCCCCGGCGCGGAGCTCCTGGTCGTCGAGGGCATGGGCCACGACCTGCCGCGCGAGGTCTGGCCGCAGCTCACCGAGCGGATCACCGCGCTCGTGGCGCGGGCCGAGGCCGGCCGCTGAAGGCGCCCGGGCCCCGGCCGCGCGCCGGGGCCCGGGCACCGCTCAGCTGGTGAGCATCCCGCCCTCGACCGGGATGGTGGTGCCGGTGACGTAGCCGCCGGCGTCGCTGACGAGGAACACCAGCGCGGCCGCGAGCTCGCGCGGGTCGCCGGCCCGGCCGGCCAGCACCCGGGCCATCTGCTGGTCGAGGTAGCCCTCCGGGTACTGGTCGGTCATCTCCGAGGCGAAGAAGCCCGGCGCCAGCGCGTTGACCCGGATGCCCTTGCGCCCGGTCCACTGCTGGGCCAGGTCGCGGGTGAGCCCGATCAGCCCGGCCTTGCTGGCCGCGTACGCCGCCTGCGGCAGCCCCGCGGTGGTCAGCCCCAGGACGCTGGAGATGTTCACGATCGAGCTGCCCGGCTGCATCACCCGGCCGCAGGCCTGGGCCATCCAGTAGCAGCCGTTGAGGTTGACGTCGATCACCGCCCGGAACTGCTCGGGGCTCTCCCGGGTCGCGGGCGCGGCGGTGCCGATGCCGGCGTTGTTGACCAGCACGTCGACCCGGCCGAACTCGGCCATGGTGGCGTCGACCAGCGCCTGGCAGTCCTCCGGCCGCGCGACGTCGGTGCGCACGGTGATCGCCCGCCGGCCGGCCCGCTCGACGGCCGCCCGCGTCTCGGCGAGCTTCTCCTCCCGTCGGGCGCCGAGCGCGACGTCGGCACCGGCCTCGGCCAGCGCCCGGGCGAACACCACCCCCAGTCCCGACGACGCCCCCGTCACGATCGCCACCCGGCCGTCGAGCCGGAACATGTCCAGGATCGTGCTGTCCGCCACGCGTGCTCCCCTCGTCGCTGATCTCCCCGCGACCGTAACGAGGAGTGCGGTAGATCACCCTCCGGGCGGGTAGTCGCCCTGCGGCGCACGGCAGGACGGAGGACGGCGATGGGCGACGCGACACCGCTGTGGCGGCAGGCCTTCGACGCCGCCGAGCGCCGGGTGACCCCGCACGCGGACCGGCTGGTGCGCACGCCGGGCTTCGCGGTGGGCGTCTCGCTCCTGCGGCGGGCCCGCGCGCTGGCGCGCGACACCGCCCGCGGCGTGACCACGCAGGCCTGGCACCTGGTGAACCTGCCCGCCGGCACCGACGTCGCCCGGCTGCGCGCCCAGGTCGGCGCCCTCGACCGCGAGGTGCGCCGGCTGACCATCGCCCTGGAGACCGAGCGACGAGCCGCCGGCGGCGCGCGGCCGGCCGCTCCGGAGGAGAGCCATGCCCAGCCTGCCGAGCCCGCTGACCGTCCTCGACCGGGTGCGCCGCGACGTCGAGCGCAACGCCCTGCGCGCCCGTAACGGCGTCAAGCTGGTCACCGGCATCGACCGGCCGGGCGTGGGCTGCACGCCCAAGGACGTCGTCTGGCAGCGTGGCCGCAGCCAGCTGTGGCACTACCGCAACGACTCGGTGCGGTACTCCCCGCCGCTGCTCATCGTGTTCAGCCTCATCAGCCGCAGCTACGTCCTCGACCTGACACCGGGCAACAGCTTCGTCGAGCAGCTGGTCGACGCCGGGTTCGACGTCTACCTGCTCGACTGGGGCGAGCCCGACGAGCGCGACGCGCAGAACACGCTCGAGGACTACGTCGACGACTACATCCCCGCCGCCGTGGACCGGGTGCTCGAGGTGTCGGGCACCGACGAGCTCAACCTCTTCGGCTACTGCTTCGGCGGCGACCTCGCCCTGCTGTACGCCGCACACCACCCCGAGGCGCCGCTGCGCAGCCTGACGGTGCTCGCCACGCCGGTGGACTTCCGGCGGATGGGTCCGATGGCCGACGTCTTCGCCGTCGGGGGCCTGGACGTCGACGACGTGCTGGACGCCGACGGCAACGTGCCGCCGCGGATCGTCGTCCAGGGCTTCCGGTCGCTGACGCCGACGGCGGAGGTGACCCGGTACGTGACGCTGTGGGAGCGGCTCTGGAACGACGAGTACGTCGCGGCCTACCAGGCGATGACCGGGTGGTCCGACGACCACGTGCCCTTCCCCGGCGCGGCCGCCCGCCAGACCGTGCAGATGCTGGTGCGCGACAACGGGATGGTCACCGACCGGCTCACCGTGGGCGGCGACCGGGTGCACCTGCGCGACGTCACCGTGCCGTTCCTGACCGTGCGCGCCGACCGCGACCACATCGTGCCGCCGGACGCGACCGCGCCCCTGATCGACCTCGTCGGCTCCCCCGACAGGCACGAGCTGCGGCTGGCCGCCGGGCACATGGGCCTGGTGGTCGGCCGGACGGCCGCGCGGACGACGGTGCCCACGATCCTCGACTTCCTCCGGCGGCGCAGCGACGAGGTCCCCGCCGCGCCGGCCCCCCGCCCCGACGACGTCCCGGCGGAGGCCTGAGGTGCCGGTCACCGAGCTGCGCCCCGAGCACGGCGACGCGCTGCTGCGCTTCTTCGGCGAGCTGGCCGAGGGCGACCTCACGTTCATCGAGGAGGAGGTCACCGATCCGCACACCGTGCGCGCGTGGGCGCGCGGCGAGGGCGGCGGCCGGCGCTGGGTGGCCCTCACGGCGGACGGCGGCGACGGGCCCCGGGTCACCGGCTACGTCGCGGTGCGCCCGCTGCCCGGCTGGTCGGACCACGTGGGCCGGCTGCGGCTGGTGGTCTCCCCCGCTGCGCGCGGCACCGGGCTCGGCCGCGAGCTGGCCCGGCACGCCCTGGTGCGCTCGGTCGAGGACGGGCTGACCAAGCTCGTCGTCGAGGTGGTCGCCGAGCAGGGCGCGGCCCTGGCGCTCTTCACCGGCCTGGGGTTCTCCGGGGAGGCGGTGCTGGTCGACCACGTCCGCGACCGGGAGGGCCGGCTGCGCGACCTCCTGGTGCTGGCCCACCACGTGCGCGACACCTGGGCCGGGATGAGCGCGGTCGGTCTGGACGACGCCCTGGGCGCCGGCTGAGCCGTCGGGCCCGCCGGTCGCCAGCACGGGCCGGACCGTCCCGCAGTCGTCGGCCAGACCTCCGCAGCACGTCCCCCGCCGGTCATCCGCGCGTCATGCGCGGCCGCCACGCTCGCCGGCATGAGCGCGCCGACCGCCGCCGACCGCCGTGTCCGCTGGCTGCGCACCGCCGCCGCCGTCACCCGCTCCGGGCTCCTGCCCACCGGCTCCCGCCGCGCCGCGGTGTGCGGCGCCGCCCGCCTGCTCACCGCCCTGGGCGTGCGCGTGGAGGTGCACGCCTCGCGCACGGCCTGGCCCCGCACCGGGCCGGCGCCCCTGGTCGTCGCCAACCGCGTCTCGCCGCTGGACGACCTCGCGCTGCTCACCGCGGTGCCCGGCGTCCTCGCCCTCGACGGCGGCCGGGCCCGCACCCGCGGCGGCCTGCGCCTGCCGAGCGTGCCCGCCACCTCCGGCGCCGTCGCCGCCGCCCTCCTCGCGGGGACGGCGGTCACCGTGCGTCCCGAGCAGCCCGGCCCCGGCGGCGGCCTCGGCCGGTTCGACCCCTCGCTGTTCCGCGCCGCGGTCACCACCGGCGCGCCGGTCTGCCCGGTCGCCGTCCGGCACCGCGGCGGGGACGGCCGGCCGCTCCCCGGCACGGCGGCCGCGACCGGGCTGCGCGCCGAGCTGCCCCGGCTCGTGGCGACCGGCGGGCTGGTCGTCGAGGTGCACCTGCTGCCCGCCCTGGCGGTGGCCGCGGCGGACGCCGCGGAACTCGCCACGCTCGCCGAGTACGCCGTCGCCGGCGTGCTGGAGTCCGGGCTCCGGGGCGGGCCCCGGCTCAGCGCTCGGTGACCCGGCCGCCCTCCACGTGCAGCCGGCGGGTGGTCTCGACCGCCGCCAGCATCCGCCGGTCGTGGGTGACCAGCAGCAGCGTGCCGCGGTAACTCGCCAGCGCCTGCTCCAGCTGCTCGATGGCCGGCAGGTCCAGGTGGTTGGTCGGCTCGTCGAGCACCAGCACGTTGACCCCGCGGGCCTGCAGCAGGGCCAGGGCGGCGCGGGTCCGCTCCCCCGGCGACAGCGTCTCCGCCGGGCGCAGCACGTGGTCGGCTCCGAGCCCGAACTTGGCCAGCAGGGTGCGCACCTCGGCGGTCGGCCAGTCGGGCACCTCGGCCGAGAACGCGTCCAGCAGCGGCTCGGCACCGAGGAAGCGGCCGCGGGCCTGGTCGACCTCGCCGATCTGCACCGAGGGGCCCAGCGACGCCGTCCCCTCGTCGAGCGGCACCCGGCCGAGCAGCGCGGCCAGCAGCGTCGACTTCCCCGAGCCGTTCGGTCCGGTGATCGCCAGGCGGTCGCCCCAGTCGACCTGCAGGTCGACCGGGCCGAGGGTGAACGCCCCCCGGCGGACGACGGCGCCGCGCAGGGTGGCCACCACCGCACCGGCGCGGGGCGCGGCGGCGATCTCCATCCGCAGCTCCCACTCCTTGCGCGGCTCCTCGACGACCTCGAGCCGCTCGATGCGCCGCTCGGTCTGCTTGGCCTTGGCGCCCTGCTTCTCCGCGGTCGCCCGGGTGTGGGCCTTGATGTGCTTGTCCGGGTCGGTGCTCTTCTTCACCGCGTCGCGGACGCCCTTGGCCAGCCAGTTCCGCTGCATGCGGGCCCGGGCCTCGAGCTCGGCCTTGGTCTCGGCGAACTCCTCGTACTCCTCGCGGGCGTGCCGGCGGGCCACCTCGCGCTCCACGAGGTAGGCCTCGTACCCGCCGTCGTGCACCCGCACCAGCTGCTGGGCGAGGTCGAGCTCGACCACCCGGGTGACGGTGCGGGCGAGGAACTCCCGGTCGTGGCTGACCACGACGATGCCGCTGCGGCCGGCCGAGACGAACCGCTCCAGCTGCTCCAGACCGGGCAGGTCCAGGTCGTTGGTCGGCTCGTCGAGCAGCAGGACGTCGTAGCGGGACAGCAGCAGCGCCGCCAGCCCCACCCGTGCGGCCTGCCCGCCGGAGAGCCCGGTGGTGGCCGCGTCGAGCGCGACGCCGGGCGCCACCTCGGCCACGACCTGCTCCGCGCGCTCCTCGAGGTCGGCGCCGCCGAGGGCCAGCCACCGCTCCAGCGCGTCGGCGTAGGCGTCGTCGGCGCCGTCCACCCCGGCGCCCAGGTCGTCGGCCGCGGCGTCGAGGGCGGCCTGCGCCGCGGCGACGCCGGTGCGCCGGGCCAGCAGCCCGGCCACCGTCTCCCCCGGCCGGCGGTCGTGCTCCTGCGGCAGGTGGCCGATAGTGGCGCTCGGCGGGCTGACGGTGACGCTCCCGGACTCGGGGGCGTCGACGCCGGCGAGGATCCGCAGCAGCGTGGATTTACCCGCGCCGTTCACGCCGACCAGCCCGACGACGTCGCCGGGGGCGACGACGAGGTCGAGGCCGGAGAAGAGGACGCGGGTGCCGTGGCCGGCGGCGAGGTCGCGGGCGACGAGGGTGGCGCTCATGGTGGTGCTCCCGGTGGTGTCAGGTCGTCGGAGGACGGGGGTCACCGGGTCGCGAGCACGGCGCCAGGTTACCCCGGACGCCGGCGGTCACCGACCGGTTTCCGGTCCGTCCTCCTCCTCGTCGAGCTCCAGCACCTCGTCGGCCATCTCGTCGAGCATGCCCTCGAGGGCGTTGTCCTCCTCGCCCTGCGGACGGCGCCGCACCAGCCACGGCTGCAGGTGGTCGTAGCCCCGGACCGAGACCCGGCGCAGCGGCCGCACCCGGTAGGCCGGCAGCCGGCGCAGCTGCCGGGCCAGCTCCCGGTCCACGAGCACGGTGCCCGGCCGGGCCAGCGAGGTGAGCCGGCTGGCCAGGTTCACCACCGGCGAGTAGACGTCGCCGAGGTGGGTGAGCACGGTGCCGTAGGCGGCGCCGACCCGCAGCGGCGGCCGGTCCTCGGCGTACCAGGCGCCGGGCAGCTCCAGCCCGATCTCGACGGCGGCGACCGCGGTGGCGGCGGTGTAGAGGACGCCGTCCCCGACCGTCTTCACCACCCGCCCGGCGTGCCGGGCGATGACCTCGGCGGCGGTGGACTCGAAGTCCTCGATCATCGCGCCCAGCTCGCGCCCACCCATGCCGCGGCTGCGCGAGGTGTAGCCGACCAGGTCGGCGAAGCCGACGGCGAGCTGCCGGCGGTCGCCGGGCCCGGTGACGGCCAGCACGCGGTCGGCGTTGGCGGCCAGGTGCCGGCGCCACACGTAGTCCTGTACCTGGCGCAGCAGCGGCAGGAGCGTGCGCGCGGTCGCCACTGCCTGCTCGGCCACGGCGCCGGGGTCGGGGTCGGCCGCGCCGTCCTCGGCGCGCATGCCGCGGGTGAGCACGTCGGCCAGCATGTCGGCCTGCCAGTCGGCCAGCCGGGACAGCGACTGCCCCATGGCCCGGGCGATCGAGGCCTCGGTGTCGGGCCCGACGAAGCCGGACTCGATCAGCGCCGAGAGGAGGCCGAGGGCCTGCACGTCGGCATCGGTGAAGACCGCCTCGTCGTCCGCGGCGTCGGCGAAGCCGAGCGCCCGCCACAGCCGCTGGGTGCGCTCCGGCGGCATGCCCGACAGCGCGGCGACCTGCAGACGGGTGTAGCGCCGCGGACCGTCGAGCAGCAGCCGCTCGAGGGCCTCGCGGGCGTCGCGGGCCGGGTCGGGCCGCGGATCGTCCATGCCGGGTCGGGCGCCGGGTCAGCCGGTCGTGTGGACGACCAGCACGTCGCAGGCCGAGCGGCGGGTCGCGTCGGCCGGCACCGAGCCGAGCAGCCGGCCCTTGATGCTGTTGAGCCCCCGGTTGCCGACGACGAGCAGGTCGGCGGACTCGCGGCGGACGACGTCCAGGAGCGCCTCGACCGGGGAGCCGACGACCGCGACGGTGCGGACGTCGCCGGCGCCGGCGCGGCGGGCCTCGTCCGCGGCGGTGCGGACCGTCTCCTCGGCCGGCGAGGAGCCGACCACCTGGTAGGCCTCGTCGCCCAGCACGTCCTGGGCGCGGCTGAGCTCGCGGTCGTCGTCGGGCGAGGGCAGGTAGGCGCAGGCGATGACGAGGGTGGCGCCGCAGGCGCCGGAGAGGGCGCCGGCCCGGGCCACCGCGCGCAGCGAGGACTCCGAGCCGTCGGTGCCGACGACGACCGTGCGGTACGCGCTCACCTGCTGATCTCCTCCCGTGGCGCGGGCTCGGGCGCCCGCCGAGCGCAGCGTAGGCGAGCGGGCACCCCGGATGTGCCCGGGGTCACGGACGCCACCCGGCCGGGTGCGCGACGCGCCTGCCGGGGGTCCCGGGGACGCCCGGCCGTGCGCTTGGATGGACGGAGACGGGCAGCGGACGAGGAGGCGCCATCAGCACCGCCAGCAGGCCCCGGCGAGACCCCGTGCGGGTCGAGGTCCGCGGGCTCACCAAGACCTTCGGCACCGTGCGCGCCGTCGACGACCTCAGCTTCACCGTGGAACCGGGCGCCGTCACCGGCTTCCTCGGCCCCAACGGCGCCGGCAAGACCACGACCCTGCGCATGGCGCTGGGGCTGCTGGTCCCCGACTCCGGGACGGCGACCTTCGCCGACCGGCCGTACACGGCGCTGGCCGAGCCGGTGCGCACCGTCGGCGCGGTCCTGGAGACCGCCTTCCACCCCGCCCGGTCCGGCCGCAACCACCTGCGGGTCTACTGCCGCGCCGCCGGGCTGCCCCTGGGCCGCGCCGACGAGGTGCTGGGCCAGGTCGGGCTGACCGCCGCCGGCGACCGCCGGGCCGGCGGCTACTCGCTCGGCATGCGCCAGCGGCTCGCGCTGGCCACCGCGCTGCTCGGCGACCCGTCGGTGCTGGTGCTCGACGAGCCGGCCAACGGCCTGGACCCCGAGGGCATCCAGTGGCTGCGCGGCTTCCTGCGCCACCTGGCGCACGAGGAGGGGCGCACCGTCCTGGTCTCCAGCCACCTGCTCGCCGAGGTGGAGCAGACCGCCGACCGGGTGGTCATCGTCGGCGCCGGCCGGCTGGTCCGCGAGGGGTCGCTGACCGAGCTGCGGGCCGGGGCGGAGGGCGCCGGCACGGTGCTGGTGCGCAGCCCCGAGGCCGGGCGGCTGGCCGAGCTGCTCGGCCAGGACGGCCGCCGGGTGACCGTCGAGGACCCGACCCGGCTCACCATCACCGGCGTCACCACCGACGAGGTCGGGCGGGCCGCCTTCACCGCCGGCGTCGAGCTGCACGAGCTGCGCGCGCACACCAGCGGCCTGGAGGACATCTACTTCCGGCTCACCAGCGGCCAGGAGCAGTACGCCGCCACGACCCCGGGAGAGGCCCGATGACCCGCCTGGTGCGCGCCGAGTGGACCAAGCTCTTCAGCACCCGGGTGTGGATCGGGCTGGTCCTCGGCGCCTGCGTCATGGCCGGCGGCTTCGCCGCGCTGTTCACCGGGCTGGCCGGCGTCGAGCAGAACGGGCAGCCGGGCCTGCCCGAGGTCGGGACGCCGCAGTACGAGGAGGTCGTGTTCGCCGTCGCGGCCAACGCCAGCGTGCTGTTCCTGATCCTCGGCATCATCGGGATGACCCAGGAGTACCGGCACCGCACGGCGACGCCGACGTTCCTCACCACGCCCCGCCGCGGCAACGTCGTGGCCGCCAAGCTGGTCGCCTACGCGGTCGTCGCGGTGCCGTTCGCGCTGCTCGTGCTCGTCGTGGACGTCGTCGTGGTGCTGCTCTACGCCGGCGCCCGCGGCGCGGCCCCGTCGCTGGACGCGGACAACCTGCAGACCCTCACCGCCGCCGGGCTGGTGCTGGTGGTCTTCGCCGTCATCGGCGTCGGCGTCGGGGCGCTGCTGCGCAACCAGGTCGGGGCGATCGTCGGCTCGCTGGTCTACCTGTACGTCGTCGAGCCGATCGTCGCCTCCATCGGGGCGATCCAGGGCGCCTACAAGTGGCTGCCCGGCGGCGCGGTCCAGGCCGTGACCTCCGACTTCCAGGCCCCCGACCTGCTCGAACCCTGGCAGGGTGCGCTGCTGCTGCTCGGTTACGGTCTGGTGGCCGCCCTGCTCGGCACGTTGCTCGCCGTCCGCCGCGACGTGGTCTGAGCCCCGCCCGAACCCGCGACCCGGGGGGACCTCCCGCATGACCACCCGTATGACCCCGCAGCGCCTCGGCCGGCTCATCGCCGACGGCGACACCGACGCCGTCCGGACCGCCGTCGCCGGCGATCCGCGGCTGCTGGCCGGCACCGTCGAGCACGACGGCCAGTCGGGCTGGACGCCGGTGCACCTGGCCGTCGCGGGCGGCCGGGCCGAGGTGCTGCGCGTGCTGGTCGAGGCCGGGGCCGACCTCGACGCCCGCACCGACCGCGAGCGCACCCCGCTGCACACCGCCCTGGAGCGGCGGCCGGAGATGGTGCTCACGCTGCGCGAGCTGGGCGCCCGCGTCGACGCGGCCAGCGCCGCCTACCTCGACGACGTCGAGCAGCTGACCGCCGAGCTCGACGGCGGCGCCCCCCTGTCGGACCCGGTGACCGGCGTGGACCTGCTCAGCTGGGCGGCCTACGGCGGCGCCGCGGCGGCCGCGCGGCTGCTCCTGGAGCGCGGTGCCGACGCCGACGCCGGCGCGCTGCACGCCGCGGCGGCCCGCGGCCGGACCGCCGTCGTCCGGCTGCTGCTGGCCGCTGGCGCCGACGCCGACCGGCACGACCCGCGGACCGGCCGCGCCCCGCTGCACGCCGCGGTGGCCGAGGCACCGGCCGGCGACGCGCCCGAGGTCGTGCGCGAGTTGCTGGCCGCCGGCGCCGACGTCGACGCCACCACCGACGACGGCGCCAGCGCCCTCGACATCGTCCGGGTGGCCGCCGCCCGCTCCCGGCGCGACGACGCAGGTCGGGCCGGGGCGCTGGACGCGCTGGCCGAGCTCCTGGTCTCCTCCGGCGCCACCCACTGACCCCATCCGCCCCGCGGGGCGACCGCAGCCGCCGGGGCCCCGGTGCGCGCCGATCACGACCGCGTGACGGGCGTAGAGTCAACCCCTGGTCCAGACACGTCCCCCGACGACGAAGAAGGCACACGACCCCGTGTCAAGCGTGAGCTCATCCCGGCCGTCCGCCAGCCCTGCCTCGACCTCCGCGGTGGCGGGGTTCGGCACCAACGAGTGGCTGGTCGAGGAGATGTACCAGCAGTACCTCGCCGACCCCTCCAGCGTGGACCGGGCCTGGCACGACTTCTTCACCGACTACCGGCCCGGCAGCCCGGTCGCCGCCAGCGACGACCGCGAGCAGCCGCGCTCCGGGGGCAACGGCGCGGCGCCGCAGGAGGCGCAGCCGGCCCCGGCCGCCCCCGCGCAGCAGCCCGCCGCCGCCGCGCCCGCGCGGCCGCAGCAGCAGGCCGGCTCCGGGCGGCAGGCCACCACGCCGCAGGCCACCACCGTGGACGCCCGCACCGAGGCCACCGTCGTCGACCGCGCCGCCGACCGCGCCGACCAGCAGGAGAAGGCCGCCCCGGCGCCGAAGCCGGCCGCGAAGCCCGCGGCGGCCAAGCCCGCCGCCGGCGAGGGCGGGCCGAAGCAGTCCCCGCTGCGCGGCGCCGCGGCCAGCGTGGTCAAGAACATGAACGCCTCGCTGACCGTTCCGACGGCCACCAGCGTGCGCGCGGTGCCGGCCAAGCTCCTGGCCGACAACCGCATCGTCATCAACAACCACCTGACCCGCTCCCGCGGCGGGAAGGTGTCCTTCACGCACCTGATCGGCTACGCGCTGGTCCGGGCGCTGGACGACTTCCCGAACATGAACAACGCCTTCGCCGAGGTCGACGGCAAGCCGGTGCTGGTGCAGCCCGAGCACGTCAACTTCGGCCTGGCCATCGACCTGCCCAAGCCCGACGGGTCCCGCTCGCTGGTGGTCGCCTCGATCAAGGCCGCCGAGCAGATGGACTTCGCCCAGTTCTGGGGCGCCTACGAGGACATCATCCGGCGGGCGCGGAACAACAAGCTCACCCTGGAGGACTTCCAGGGCACCACGATCAGCCTCACCAACCCGGGCACCATCGGCACCAACCACTCGGTGCCGCGGCTGACCGCGGGCCAGGGCGCGATCATCGGCGTCGGCGCCATGGAGTACCCGGCCGAGTTCCAGGGGATGAGCCCCGACGCGCTCACCGACATGGCGGTCAGCAAGATCATCACGCTGACCTCCACCTACGACCACCGGATCATCCAGGGTGCGGAGTCCGGTGACTTCCTGCGCCGGCTGCACGCGCTGCTGCTGGGTGAGGACGGCTTCTACGACGAGGTCTTCCGCTCGCTGCGGATCCCCTACGAGCCGGTGCGCTGGATGCCGGACGTCCGGGTCAGCCGCGAGGGGCAGATCGACAAGGAAGCCCGGGTCATCGAGGTCATCGAGTCCTACCGGCGCAACGGCCACCTCATGGCCGACACCGACCCGCTGGAGTTCAAGGTCCGGACCCACCCCGACCTCGACATCCTCCAGCACGGCCTGACCCTGTGGGACCTCGACCGCCAGTTCCCCGTCGGCGGCTTCGCCGGCGAGCGGATGATGGCGCTGCGCGACATCCTCGGCGTGCTGCGCAACTCCTACTGCCGCACCGTCGGCGTGGAGTACATGCACATCACCGACCCCGAGGAGCGCGAGTGGATCCAGCGCCGGGTCGAGGTCAAGCACGAGCAGCCCGACCGTGACAAGCAGAAGCACGTCCTGGGCCGGCTGAACGCCGCCGAGGCGTTCGAGACCTTCCTGCAGACCAAGTACGTCGGCCAGAAGCGGTTCAGCCTCGAGGGCGGCGAGTCGCTGATCCCGGTCCTCGACGAGGTGCTGCTCGCCGGCACCGACCACGGCCTCGACGAGGTCGCGATCGGCATGCCGCACCGCGGCCGGCTCAACGTGCTGGCCAACGTGCTCGGCAAGAGCTACTCGAAGATCTTCGGGGAGTTCGAGGGCAACATCGACCCGGGCACCGTCCAGGGCTCCGGCGACGTGAAGTACCACCTGGGCGCCACCGGCCGGTTCGCCAACCCGTTCCAGCCGGACAAGGAGATCGCGGTCTCCCTGGCGAGCAACCCCTCGCACCTGGAGACGGTCAACCCCGTCCTGGAGGGCATCGCCCGCGCCAAGCAGGACATGATCGACAAGGGCGAGGGCGGCTTCACCGTCCTCCCGGTGCTCCTGCACGGTGACGCGGCCTTCGCCGGCCAGGGCGTGGTGCAGGAGACGCTGAACCTCTCGCAGCTGCGCGGCTACCGCACCGGCGGCACCGTGCACGTCGTCGTCAACAACCAGGTCGGCTTCACCACCAGCCCGGCGTCCTCGCGGTCGAGCCTCTACTCGACCGACGTCGCGCGGATGATCGGCGCGCCGGTCTTCCACGTGAACGGCGACGACCCCGAGGCGTGCGTGCGGGTGGCCCGGCTGGCGGTCGACTACCGGCAGGAGTTCAAGAAGGACGTCGTCATCGACCTCGTGTGCTACCGCCGCCGCGGGCACAACGAGGGCGACGACCCGTCGATGACCCAGCCGCTGATGTACGACATCATCGACCGCAAGCGCTCGGTCCGGAAGCTCTACACCGAGGCGCTGATCGGCCGCGGGGACATCACCCTGGCCGAGGCCGAGGAGGCGCTCAAGGACTACCGCGACCAGCTGGAGCGGGCCTTCGCCGAGACCCACGACGCCAAGGACGCCTCCAAGCCGCAGCCGGTCATGGACCCGCGCACCCCGCAGGAGTCGCAGGTCCCGACGGCGATCTCGCGCGAGGTGCTCAAGGCCGTCGGCGACGCGCACGTGTCGCTGCCGCAGGACTTCACCGTGCACCCCAAGCTCCAGCGGATGCTCGAGCGGCGCGCGGCGATGGCCAGCGAGGGCGGCATCGACTGGGCCATGGGCGAGCTGCTGGCCTTCGGGTCGCTGCTGCTGCAGGGCGTCCCGGTGCGGCTGGCCGGCCAGGACTCGCGCCGCGGCACGTTCGTGCAGCGCCACTCGGTGCTCATCGACCGCACGACCGCCGCGGAGTACACGCCACTGGCCCACCTCTCCGAGGACCAGGCGAAGTTCTTCGTCTACGACTCCCTGCTGTCGGAGTACGCCGCGCTCGGCTTCGAGTACGGCTACTCGGTCGCCAACCCCAAGGCCCTGGTGCTGTGGGAGGCGCAGTTCGGCGACTTCATCAACGGCGCGCAGATGGTCATCGACGAGTTCATCAGCTCCGGCGAGGCCAAGTGGGGCCAGCGCTCGGGCGTCGTGCTGCTGCTGCCGCACGGCCTCGAGGGCCAGGGCCCGGACCACTCCAGCGGTCGCATCGAGCGGTTCCTGCAGCTGTCGGCCGAGAACAACATGACCGTCGCCAACTGCTCCACGCCGGCGAACTACTTCCACCTGCTCCGCCGGCAGGCGCTCTCCGACGTGCACCGGCCGCTGGTCGTGTTCACGCCGAAGTCGCTGCTGCGGGCCAAGGCCGCGGTCAGCTCGGTCGCGGACTTCACCGAGGAGTCCTTCCGGCCGGTGCTGCCCGACACCGGCGTCGGCGGCGACCCGCTGGACGACGGCGCGGTGCGGCGGGTGCTGCTGTGCAGCGGCAAGGTCGCCTACGACCTGATGGCCGCCCGCGAGGCCGAGGGCCGGGCCGACACCGCGGTGGTGCGGGTCGAGCAGCTCTACCCGCTGCCCGCCGAGCAGATCGCGGCCCAGCTGGAGCGCTACCCCGACGCCTCGGACGTGGTCTGGGTGCAGGAGGAGCCGGCCAACATGGGCGCCTGGCAGTTCATGGCGGTCAACCTGCCCGAGCACCTGCCGGCCGGCCGCCGGCTGCGCCGGGTGTCCCGCCACGCCTCGGCCAGCCCGGCCGTCGGCTCGGCCAAGGTGCACGAGGTCGAGCAGAAGCAGCTGGTCGCGCAGGCCTTCGCCGACTGAGGTCGCGCACCGGTGTACTTCACTGATCGGGGCCTCGAGGAGCTGGCCGACCGGCGGGGCGAGGAGCAGGTCTCCCTCGCCTGGCTGGCCGGCCAGCTCCAGGCCTTCGTCGACCTGAACCCCGACTTCGAGGTGCCGATCGAGCGGCTGGCCACCTGGCTGGCCCGCGGCGGCACCGACGACGAGGAGGAATGACGTCGTCCGGAGGACGACGTCATCGCGGGTTGCTCGTCCTCCTCGGGGCGCTGTCGGCGTTCGGGCCGCTGTCGATGGACCTCTACCTGCCGGCGCTGCCGTCGGTGGGCGAGGACCTCGTCGCAGGGCAGAGCTCGGTCCAGCTGACCCTCTCCAGCGTCGCCGTCGGCCTGGCCGCCGGGCAGCTGGTGGCCGGGCCGCTGTCGGACCGGTTCGGCCGCCGGGTGCCGCTGCTGCTCGGCGTCGGCGCGTGGGCGCTGGCCTCGCTGCTGTGCGCCCTCTCCCCCACCGTCGGGGTGCTCGTGGCCATCCGGCTGCTGCAGGGCCTCGGCGGCGCGGCGGGCATCGTGCTGGCCCGCGCCATCGTGCGCGACCGCTACTCCGGCACCGAGTCCGCCCGCATGTTCGCCGTCCTGGCCTCGATCGGCGGTGCCGCTCCGGTGCTCGCGCCGCTGGTCGGGGGCCAGCTGCTGCGGGTGACCGACTGGCGCGGGCTGTTCGTCGTGCTCGCCGGCATCGGGCTGCTGCTCCTGGTCGCCTCGGCGTGGCGGCTGCCGGAGACGCTGCCGCCGGAGCGGCGGGTGTCCGGGGGTCTCCGGACGACCCTGCGCAACGGGCGGGCGCTGCTGGCCCGGCGCGCGTTCCTGGCCGCCGTCCTCGCGCAGGGGCTGGCCTTCGCCGCCCTGTTCACCTACATCTCCACCTCCTCGTTCGTGCTGCAGGACGGCTTCGGGCTCACCGCCCAGCAGTTCAGCCTGGTGTTCGGGGTCAACGGCATCGGCATCGTGCTGGCCGGCCAGGTCTCCCGCGTGCTGGTCGGCCGCGTCGGCGCCCGGCGGCTGCTGCGTGCCGGGCTGTTCGTGCAGGTCGCCGGTGCGGTCGCCCTGGTCGTCGCGGCGCTGGCCGGAGCCGGGCTGCCCGTCGTCCTCCCCGCCCTGTTCGTCGTCGTGGCCGCCACCGGGGTGGTGCTCCCCAACGCCACCGCGCTGGCCATGGCCGGCGCCGCCCGCATGGCCGGCACCGCCTCGGCTCTGGTGGGGGTGGGGCAGTTCGCCGTGGCCGGCGTGATCGCGCCGCTGACCGGCCTGGGCGCCGCCGGCACGCTGCTGCCCATGGCACTGGTCGTGCTCGGCTCGGCGGCACTGGGGGCGGTCGCCGCGGGGTCGGTGCCCCGGCAGCCGGACGCCGGCGACGTTCCGCTGGCCGAGCCGGCCGCCACCACCTCCGCCTGATCCCCGGAGCGCCTCCCCCGCCTCCGGCCCGGACGGCGGCACCCTGCGCACGTGCTCGGTCACTCACACGCGCTGTCCGGCCTGGCGGTGGGCGCCGCGACGCTGCCCTGGGCCCCGGTCGACGGCACGGTGGCCCAGGTCGCCTGGGTCGCCGCGGTCGGCGGCTTCGCGATGCTGCCCGACCTGGACCACTCCGGCTCCACCGTGTCGGACATGTGGGGCCCGATCACCGACGTGCCCTCCGGCGCGATCGGCCGGCTGGCTCAGGGCCACCGCTGGGGCACCCACGACGCCGTGCTCGCCCCGCTGGCGTTCGGGGCGCTGGCCCTGGCCGCGGCCAACGCGTTCTGGTCGAGCCTGCTGCTCATGGCCCTGGCGATCGGCCTGGCGCTGCGGGCGCTGCACTTCGTGATCCCGGGGCGGGCGGAGAACACCGTCGTCGGCAACCTGGCGCTGTCGTGGGCGGGGGCGTGGTTCCTGCTCGACCACACCCCACCGCCGACGTGGATGCCCTACGCGGTGGCCGCCGGCGTGCTCACCCACATCGCCGGTGACCTGATCACCAGGCAGGGCGTGCCGGTGCCCCTGGTCTGGATCCTCAAGCGCTGCCGGCTGGCGCTCACCCCGATGCGCACCGGCACCGTGCTGGAGAAGGCGGTCCTCGCGCCCGCCTTCGGCCTCGCGACGCTGTGGTTCCTCTACGAGAACACCGCCGTGCGCGAGACCATCGACCCGCTGATCCGGGACGTCCTGAGCTCGGGCTGACCCCCCGACCGGCTACCTTGCCGCCGTGACGGTCGGAGCGCCCGCAGCGCGGCTCGCCGCGCCGCTGCGCGCGCTGCCGGCTGCGGCCGGCGCCGCGCTGTGGGGGGCGGTCGACCCCGCGCGCACGCCGTGGCGGCCCCGGCGGCGGCGGTGGGACCGCGCGCTGCTGCTCCTGGCCGCGCTCTACGTCTACGTCGTGTGGCTGGTCGGCTCGGGTGCCGGTGAGAGCCGCCGGCTGTCCAGCGGGCTGTTCCTGCTCGTCGCCGCACCGCTGCTCCTGGGCACCCTGCTGGCCGTGCGCCGGCCGCTGGACGGCTGGCGGCTGAGCCTCCTGGGCCTGGCGCTCACCGGCTACGTGCTGCCCCCTCCCCCGGCGCCGGCCCCGGTCCTCGAGGAGTGGCAGTGGCTGCTCTGGTGCCCGGTGCTGCTGGCCGCGGCCTGGGCGTCGGCACGCCGGGTGGCGGTCGGGGTGGGCGCGGTCTCGCTGGCGCTCGTGGTGGTCCTCGGCGCGACCACCCCCTGGCCGGTGGACCTGCGGCTCACGCTGCCGATCGGGTTCGTCGGCGTCCTCGCACCGCTGGTCGTGGGCGCCAGCCTGGGTGCCCGGTCGGACGCCCAGCGCCGGCTGGCGGCCGAGCAGGAGCGGACGGCGGAGGCGCAGGCCGCCCGCGGCGCGCTGGCCGAGCGCGCGCGGATCGCCCGCGAGATGCACGACGTCGTCGCCCACCACCTGTCGATGATCGCGGTGCGCTGCGAGACCGCCCCCTACCGGCTGGCGCCCCTCGACGAGCGGGCCGGCGCGGAGCTCGCGGAGGTGGCCGGCACCGCCCGCGCGGCGCTGTCCGAGCTGCAGGAACTGCTGGGCGTGCTGCGCGCCGAGGACCAGTCCGCCGACCGCGCGCCGCAGCCGGGCACCGCCGACCTCGAGGAACTGTTCGCCGGGGTGCGGGCCACCGGCACCGCCGTCGACGCCCGCGTCGCGGTGTCCGGGCTGCCCGGCACGCTCGACCTCACCGTCTACCGGATCGTCCAGCAGGCGCTGTCCAACGCCGTCCAGCACGCGCCGGGGGCACCGGTGCGCGTGACGGTGGAGCAGGACGGCGGGCTGCTGCGCGTCGAGGTGGTCAACGGGCCGGGCACCGGCCCGGGCCGCACGGGCGCCGGCACGGGGCTGGCCGGCATGCGCGAGCGCGCCGAGCTGCACGGCGGGCGGCTCACCGCCGGGCCGGCTCCCGACGGCGGGTTCGCCGTGCTCGCCGAGATCCCCGCGGCGCGGGTGACCTCGTGATCCGGGTGGTGCTGGTCGACGACCAGGAGATGGTGCGGGAGGGCTTCGCCGCGCTGCTCGGCGCGCAGCCGGACGTCGAGGTCGTGGGCACCGCCGGCGACGGCGCCGCGGCGCTGCGCCTGCACGCCGAGCTGGTGGCGGCCGGCCGGGCACCGGACGTCGTCCTCATGGACGTGCGGATGCCGGTCCTCGACGGGCTGGCCGCGACCCGCTCGCTGCTCGGCGGGCAGCCGCCGCACCCGCGGGTGCTGGTGCTCACCACCTTCGACCTCGACGACTACGTCTACGACGCCCTGCGCGCCGGGGCCAGCGGCTTCCTGCTCAAGCACGCCCCGGCCGCGGACCTGCTGCACGCCGTCCGGGTGGTGGCCGCCGGTGACGCGCTGCTGGCCCCGGCGGTGACCCGCCGGCTGATCGCCGACTTCGTCGCCGCCCGCCCCGCGGCGGCGCCCGCCCGGCCGGAGGTGCTGGACGCGCTGACCCAGCGCGAGTCCGAGGTGCTCGCGCTGGTGGCCCGCGGCTGGTCCAACGCCGAGATCGCCGCCGACCTGGTGCTGGCCGAGCAGACGGTGAAGACGCACGTCAGCCGGGTCCTCACCAAGCTGGGGCTGCGCGACCGGGCCCAGGCGGTGGTACTGGCGTACGAGTCGGGGCTGGTGTCGCCCGGATCCTGAGTACCCGGGTAGCACCGCAGGTGGGTTCCGGGGAGTGACGATCCGGAGCGCCGATCTGCCTAGCGTCGGGCAGCGTGACGATGCGCCCGCTCCTCCGGTTCCTGCTGGTCAGCGCGGTGTGCGCGGGCTGCGCGACGGTCGCGCCGGCGGAGGCGGCCGTGCCGCCGCCGGTGCGGCTGGACCCCGCCTGCGCGGCGGAGCTCGAGGGCCGGCTCGGCCCGGTCGACGTGCTGGGCTGCGACCCTGCCGGGCGGGGGCTGGCCGTCGTCGCCGTCGGCGACCTGCCCTCCGCCGCGCACGTGGCGGTGCTCGTGCCGGGGTCGGACGTCGACCTCGCGCGGCTGCACGACGCGCAGCGGCCGCAGCGCCGGCCGCTCGGGTGGGCCCGGGCCCTCGCCGGCGCCGGCGGGACCGACCTCGCCGTCGTCGTGTGGGTCGGCTACGTGACGCCGGACGGGCCGGGGGTGGACGCGGCGACCGGCCGGCTGGCCCGGGCCGGTGCCGCGGCGCTGTCCCGGTTCGTCGACGACCTGCGTTCGACGCTGCGGCCGGGTGCGCACCTCACCGTCGTGGGGCACAGCTACGGCGCGGTGGTCGCCGCGCTGGCCGCCCGCGACCTGGCCGCCGACGACCTGGTGCTGCTGGCCAGCCCCGGCGCCCGCGCCGGCTCCGCGGCCGAGCTCGGCGGCACCGCGCGGATCTGGGCCGGCCGGGCCGACGACGACTGGATCGGCCGGGTGCCGCCCCTGGCGATCGGCGACCTCGGCCACGGCGCCGACCCCGCGGACCCGGGGTTCGGGGCCCGGCCGCTGCCGGTCGACGGCGTCCGCGGCCACGACGGCTACTTCGCGCCGGGAACGGGGTCGCTGGCGGGGATCGCCGCCGTCGCCACCGGCCGCGCGCCCGGGGAGACGGCGTCGTGAGCCCCGGCGCCGGCCGCGACCTCGGCGTCGACGCGCTGCGCGGGCTGGCGCTGGCCGGCGTCGTCCTCGGGCACTGGCTGGTCACCGCGCCGGGGGCACCGCGTCCGTCCGACGGCCGGGTGGTCACCGGCAGCCCGCTGGCGGCGATGCCGGCCCTCGCCCCCGCCAGCTGGCTGCTGCAGACCCTCGCGCTGTTCTTCCTCGTGGCCGGCTGGGCGGCCGCGCGCCGCCCCGTGCCGCCTCGCCGGCTGCTGCGCCGGATCGCGGCGCCGGTCGCCGCGCTGGCCGGCGCGGTGGCGGCCCTGGCCACCGCGCTGGCCGTCGCGGGGGCCTCGCAGGGCGTGGTGCGGACGGTCGTCGTCCTGTCGCTGCGGCCGCTGTGGTTCCTCGCCGTGCACCTGGTGCTGTCGCTGGCCACGCCGCTGGCCGTGCGGCTCGACGCCCGCCTCGGGACGGCGGCGGTCGCGCTGCCGCTGGGACTGGCGCTGACCGGTCCGCTGCTCGGCGCCACCCCGCTGCCGGCGGTCGCGGTCACCGCGTGGACGGCGCTGGCCGCCTGGTGGGTGCCGTGGCAGCTGGGCGTGGCGATGGCGCGCGGCCGACCGAGCCGGGGCACCGCGGGAGCCCTGCTGGCCGGCGGCGCCGCCGCGGTGGTCCTGCTCGTGGTCGCCGGAGGGCTGCCGCCGACCGCGGTGGGCGTGCCGGGCGCCGCGGCCTCGAACCTGGATCCGCCCTCGGCGGCCACGATCGCGCTCGCGCTGGCCCAGGCCGGCGCCGCCGGCCTGCTGCTACCGCGGCTGCGCCGGGCCCGCGGCCGGCTGGCCCGCGGCCTGGCCGGCCTGGGACGGGCGGCGCTGCCGGTCTTCCTCCTGCACCAGCCGGTCCTCGTGCTGCTCTGGCTCGGCACGCTGCCGCTGGCGCCGCTGCCCGGGCTGCACGACCTCCCCGACGGCGCCGCCTGGCTGCTCGCCCGGGCCGGGTGGATCGCCGTCCTGGCGCTCGCCCTGACGGCGGTGGTGCGGTCGGGCGGCCGCCGCGTGCGCACGGTGCCGTGACCAGCCGCTACGGTCCCCCGTCGTGACCGCCGTCGCACCGCGCCTCACCCGGGGCACCCACCTCGGCTACGCCGTCGGCTCGATCGGGACGGCGGCCTTCGGCACCGTGCCCGGGCTGCTGCTCCTCTACTACTTGACCGACGTGCTCGGCGTGGCCGCGGGCATCGCCGGGCTGGTGGTGTTCGCGCCCAAGGCGTGGGACGTGCTGCTCAACCCCTGGATCGGCAGCCGGTCGGACCGCACCGAGAGCCGGCTGGGCCCCCGCCGGCCGTGGATGCTGGCCGGCGGGCTGGCGCTGCCGCCGCTGTTCGTCCTGGTGTTCGCCGGGCCCTCCCAGCCGCCCGCGCTCGCCGCGGCCTGGGTGGCGGTCACCTTCCTGCTGGCCGCCACCGCCTACGGCTGCTTCCAGGTGCCCTACGTCGCGCAGCCGGCCGAGATCACCGACGACCCCGGCGAGCGCTCGACGCTGATGTCGTGGCGGGTGGCCGCGCTGACGCTCGGCATCCTGCTCGCCGGCGCCGGCGCGCCCGCGGTGGTCGACCTGGCCGGCGGCGGGCGCGCGGGGCACCTGGCCATGGCGGTGTTCGTGGCGCTGCTGCTGGCCGGCGGCATGCTCGGCGCGGTCGCCGGCACCCGCTCGGCGCCGACGCTCACCCGCGTGCGCAGCGAGGGCCGCCTCGGCCCGACGCTCGTGCTGGCCTGGCGCTCCCGGCCGTTCCGGGTGCTGCTCACCGGGTTCGTCGTCCAGGCGCTCGGCATCGGCGTGATGCTGGCCGGCGTCCCGTACTACGCCGCGCACGTGCTGGGCGACGAGTCGGCGAACACGCTGCTGTTCGTCGCGCTGGTCGCGCCCGCGATCCTCGTCATGCCGCTGTGGCTGCGCGTGGCCCGCCGGATGGGCAAGCGCAGCGGCCTGTTGCTCTCCTCGGCGCTGTTCGCCGGCGCCGCGGGCCTGCTGCTCGTCGTCCAGGAGGGCCAGACCGCCGCCGCGCTGCCGCTGGTCGTCCTCGTCGGCATCGGCTACGCCGGCATGCAGATGTTCCCCCTGGCGATGCTCCCCGACGTCATCGCCGCCGACGAGGCCGCGTCCGGGCAGCGCCGGGCCGGCGTCTTCACCGGCGTCTGGACGGCCGCCGAGACCCTCGGCCTGGCGATCGGGCCGGGGCTGCTCGGCGGGCTGCTCGCGCTCGCCGGGTACGTCTCCTCCACCAGCGGCGAGGACGTCGCGCAGTCGCCGGGAGCGGTGCTCGCCGTCCGGATCGGCTTCACCGTCGTCCCCGCGCTGCTGGTGCTGGCCAGCCTGCCGGTGCTGGCCCGCTACCGGCTCGACCCCGCCGTCCCGACCACCTCCGAGGAGACCGCCGCGTGACCACCCCGCAGGACGTCCTGGCCGAGCTCACCGCGCTGCGGTCCGGCGACGTGCCGACCCACGGCGGCGCCACGATGGCCTACGTCTACGACTCCGGCCGGGCCGGCCTCGACGACCTCGCCGCCGCCGCGCAGGCGGCCTACCAGTGGACCAACGCGCTGGACCCGACCGCCTTCCCCAGCGTCGCCCGCATCGAGGACGACCTGGTCGGCGCCGCGGCCGACCTCCTCGGCGGAGGCCCGGCGACCGTGGGCACGGTGACCACCGGCGGCACGGAGAGCTGCCTGCTCGCCGTGCTGGCCGCCCGCCAGCGGTGGCGCGCCCGCGGCGGCACGGGCACGCCGCGGCTGCTGCTGCCGGTCACCGCGCACGCGGCGTTCCGCAAGGCCGCGCACCTGTTCGACCTCGACGTCGTCGACGTGCCGGTGGACCCGGGAACCTGCCGCGCGGTGCCGGCCGCGGTGCGCGACGCGCTCGACGAGCGGACCGCACTGGTCGTGGTCAGCGCGCCGTCGTACCCGCACGGCGTGCTCGACCCGGTGGGCGAGGTGGCCGCGCTCGCCGCCGCGGCCGGCGTCCCCTGCCACGTCGACGCGTGCATCGGCGGCTGGGTGCTGCCCTTCCTCGAGGACGTCCCCGAGCCCTTCGACCTCTCCGTGCCGGGCGTGACCTCCCTGTCGGTCGACCTGCACAAGTACGGCTACGCGCCCAAGGGCGTCTCCGTGCTGCTCACCGCCGACCCGGAGCTGCGCCAGGCCCACTGGTTCGCCACCGCCGGCTGGCCCGGCTACCCCGTGGTCAACCCGACCCTGGCCGGCACCCGCCCGGCCGGGCCGATGGCCGCGGCGTGGGCGGTGCACCGCTGGCTGGGCCGCGACGGGTACCGCGACCTCGCCCGCGCCACGCGGGCGGCGACCGTGGCGCTGGCCGAGGGCGTCGCCGGCATCGACGGGCTCCGGGTGGTCGGGACGCCGGTCGCCACGCTGGTCGCCGTCGCCCAGGACGGCCCGGACGGCGTCGACGTGCTGAACCTCGCCGACGAGATGACCGCCCGCGGGTGGCTGCTGCAGCCCCAGCCGCCCTTCACCCAGCCCGGCGGCGACCTGCCGGCGACCCTGCACCTGACCGTCACCGGCGCGACCGCCGGCCGGGTCGACGCGCTGCTGGCCGACCTCGCCGACGCCGCGCGGACCGCCCGCGACCTGCCGGCCCCCGTCGCCGACCCGGGGCTCGTGGCCGCCGCGGCGGCGATCGACCCGGCCGCGCTCACCGTGGCCGAGGTCGACGCGCTGCTCGAGGTGGCCGGCGTCGGCGGCGGCCGGCTGCCCGAGCGGATGGCGCCGGTGCACGCCCTGGTGGCCGCGCTGCCCCGCCCGGTCGCCGAGCGCCTGCTGGCCGGCGTCCTCGACCTGGTCTACCGGCCGACCCGGGAGGTCACACGGTGACGTGCTGGTCGCGGGCGCACGCGGCGACCGCCTCGGCGACCGCGGTGGCCACCCGGCGGTCCAGCGGGCTGGGCACCACGTAGTCCGGCCGCAGGTCGTCGCCGACCACGCCGGCGATGGCGCCGGCCGCGGCCAGCTTCATCTCCTCGGTGATCGCGGTCGCGCCGGCGTCGATGGCCCCCCGGAAGACCCCGGGGAACGCCAGCACGTTGTTGATCTGGTTCGGCAGGTCGCTGCGGCCGGTGGCCACGACGGCGGCGTGCCGCGCGGCCATCTCCGGGTCGACCTCGGGGATGGGGTTGGCCAGCGAGAACACGATCCCGTTCGGCGCCATCGAGGCGATCGCCGCCTCCGGCACCGATCCGCCGGAGACGCCGAGGTAGACGTCGGCGCCGCGCAGCGCCGAGACCATCGACCCGGCGAACCCGGACTCGTTGGTGTTCTCCACCAGCCACTGCTTGGTCTCGGTCAGCGCCTCGCGGCCGGCGTGCAGCACGCCCTGGGAGTCGGCCACGGCGATGTCGCCGACGCCCGCCTCGAGCAGGATCTTGGTGCAGGCCACGCCGGCGGCGCCGGCGCCGGAGACGACCACCCGCAGGTCGCCGATCTCCCGGCCCACCACCCGGGCCGCGTTGCGCAGCGCGGCCAGGACGACGATCGCCGTCCCGTGCTGGTCGTCGTGCATCACCGGGATCGGCAGCCGCTCGCGCAGCCGGGCCTCGATGTCGAAGCAGCGCGGGGCGCTGATGTCCTCGAGGTTGATCCCGCCGAAGGACGGCGCCAGCGCGACGACCGTCTCGACGATCGCGTCGGGGTCGGTGGTGTCGAGCACGATCGGCACCGCCGACAGCCCGGCGAACTCGCTGAACAGGCAGGCCTTGCCCTCCATGACCGGCAGCGCCGCCGCCGGGCCGATGTCGCCCAGCCCGAGGACGGCGGTGCCGTCGGAGACCACCGCGACCGTGCGCGGCGCCCAGGTGAACCGGCGGGCGAGGGCGGGCTCGGCGGCGATGGCGCTGGACACCCGGGCCACGCCCGGGGTGTAGGTGAGGGCGAGGTCGGCGATCGAGTCGATCGAGCGGGTGGGACGTACGACGAGCTTGCCGCCCTCGTGCACCGCGAAGGCCGGGTCGTCGGCGAAGCGGTCGGGGGTGCTCCCAGGCTGGGGGCCGTGCTCGGTGTCGTGGTCCGTGCCCATGGACACGGCAGCCTAATCGGGCGTGCCGGGCGGCTCTCGCTACGGTTCCCGGGTGGAGATCGAGCAGCTCGGCGTGCGGGACGCCTACGTCGTCGACCTGGTGGCGCACGGTGACGCCCGCGGACGGTTCACCGAGTGGTACCGCGCCGACGTGCTCGCGTCGGTGACCGGCGCCGCCCTGCCGCTGGCCCAGGCCAACCACAGCGTCTCGGCCCGGGGCGTGCTGCGCGGCGTCCACTTCGCCCTCGTGCCGCCCGGCCAGGCCAAGTACGTCTACTGCCCGGCCGGCCGCGTCCTCGACGTCGTCGTCGACGTGCGCGTGGGCTCCCCGACGTTCGGGGTGCACGACGCGGTGGTGCTCGACAGCGAACAGCCGCGCGCGGTCTACCTCTCCGAGGGCCTCGGGCACGCCTTCCTCTCGCTGGCCGACGGCTCGTCGGTCACCTACCTGGTCTCCAGCGGCTACGACCCGGCCCGCGAGTTCGGCGTCCACCCGCTGGACCCGGCGCTGGACCTGCCGTGGCCGGCCGACGTCGCGTTCGAGCTCTCCGCCAAGGACCAGGCCGCGCCGACCCTCGAGCAGGCCCGCGAGCAGGGCATCCTGCCCACGATGGAGGAGTGCACCGCGCACTACGCGCGGCAGCGGGGCGGCCGCTAGGGCGCGAGCTCGCCGGGGTCCGGCGGCGGGGGGCCCAGCCGGCCCGGCCGCGGCCGGAGCCGGCCGACGACCCGGCCGACCACCACCGCGGGGCCGAAGGCGCGGCTGTCGTCGGCCACCAGCGGGTTGTCGCCCTGCACCCAGTGCCCGCCGGGCACGGCGCGCACCACGCGCTTGACCACCAGCAGCTCCGGCCGGGCCGGGAACCGGGCGAGGACGACGTCGCCCGGGCGCACCGGCCGGCGCCCGCCGGCCCGGCGGACCAGCAGCCGGTCACCGTGCCGGACGGTCGGCGTCATCGACGGGCCGCTCACCCGGGCCAGCACCCAGGGCGTGGGCAGCGGCGGGACCCCCGCCCCGGGCTGCTCGGACGTGTCCCTCTCGATCACCGCGAGTAGGGTCGCAGACGACCCACCCCACGACATCCGGAGGCACGTCCATGCGTCTCACCCGCATGTTCTCCGCCGTGGAGGCCACCGCTCACTGCGACCTCCCCTGCGGCGTGTACGACCCGGCCCAGGCCCGCATCGAGGCGGAGTCCGTCAAGGCCATCCAGGAGAAGTACCAGGCCAGCGACGACGAGGTCTTCAAGATGCGCGCCGTGCTCATCAAGGAGCACCGGGCCGACCTGGTCAAGCACCACCTGTGGGTGCTCTGGACCGACTACTTCAAGCCCCCGCACTTCGAGAAGTACCCGCACCTGAACGAGCTGTTCAACAAGGCCACCAAGCAGGCCGGTGCGGCCGGTGGCAAGGGCAGCATGGACCCCGCCGAGGGCCAGAAGCTGCTCGACTACATCGCCGAGATCGACAAGATCTTCTGGGAGACCAAGGCCGCGGCCTGATCCCTCCCGTCCCCCGGCCGGTCAGCCTCGTGCTGGCCGGCCGGTGGCGTTCCCGGGCCGGGCGATGAGTTCCCGGCCGCCGGCCGGTCTGCCTCCTCGACGACCCCGCCTCCCGAGGAGCCGACCCCCATGGCCATCCAGCTCAACCCGTACCTGCACTTCGCCGGCGACGCGCGCGCGGCGATGGAGTTCTACCGGTCGGTCCTCGGCGGCCGGCTGGACGTGATGACCTTCGGCGACGTCGGCGGCGGGGGCGGCGAGTACCCCGAGGACGGCGTCATGCACGCCTCGCTGCGCACCGACGCCGGGCTGGAGCTCATGGCCTCCGACGGCCACGACCCCGCCGCCGGCGGCCCCGACAAGGTCTCCTGCTCGTTGTCCGGCGACGACGTCGACACGCTCACCCGCTGGTTCCAGGGTCTGGCCGAGGGCGGCACGGTCGACGTGCCCTTCGAGAAGCAGATGTGGGGCGACCTGTTCGGGCAGGTCACCGACCGGTTCGGGATCCGCTGGCTGGTCAACGCCACCGCACCCGCCTCCTGAGCCCCGGCCGGCGGTCGCGTCCCGCGACGCGCCCGCCGGCCCGGCGCGCCCCGGTAGCGTGGGGCCACCATGCGCATCGACCCCGCCGGTTGGCCCTTCATCACCGGCCCGCTGGCCCCTGCCGCCGTCCTGACGACCGCCGGCCGCCTGAGCGGCCGCCGCTGGGCCCGGCGGGCGGCCTGGCCGTTCCTCGGCCTGTCGGCCTACATGGCGCTGTTCTTCCGCGACCCCGACCGGCGCTGCGACACCGTGCCCCCCGACCGCGACGACGTGCTCTCCCCCGCCGACGGCATGGTCATGGTGGCCGGGGAGCCGCAGGAGGGCGTGGCCCCCGACGGCGACTGGCAGCAGGTCAGCGTCTTCCTCTCGGTGGTCGACGTGCACGTCAACCGCTCCCCCTACTCCGGCGAGGTCGTGGAGAGCTCCTACCGCAAGGGCAGCTTCCTGGCCGCCTACCGCAAGGAGTCCGCGCACCGGAACGAGCGCAGCGAGATCCGGCTGGTCGACGGCGAGCGCACCGTGGTGTTCCGGCAGATCGTCGGCGTGCTGGCCCGCCGCATCGTCACCCGCACCGGCCCCGGCGACCGGCTGGCCACCGGGCAGCGGATGGGCCTGATGAAGTTCGGCTCCCGGATGGACGTGTTCGTACCGCCGGAGTGCGAGATCACCGTGCGCACAGGGCAGCGGGTGAGGGGCGGCGAGACCGTGATCGCGCGCTGGCCCGCCGCCGGCTGAGGAGGCCAGCCATGCCCAGTTCGGCGTCCGGACAGCGGCCGCAGACCCGGCGCACCGCCACCGTGGAGTTCGTCCGCGGCTCGGTCCGCAGTACCCGCCGGCGCGCGCTGGCCACCCTGCCCAGCCTCTTCACGCTGGCCAACATGATGTGCGGCTTCGCCGCGATCCTGGTCTCCATCCGCGGGGACCACACCCTCGCCGCCGTCCTGGTCGGCCTGTCGGTGGTCTTCGACATCACCGACGGCGCCGTCGCCCGGCTGGTCGGGGCGGTCACGCCCTTCGGCCTGCAGTTCGACTCGCTGGCCGACCTCGTCTCCTTCGGCCTGGCCCCGGCGCTGCTGGCGTTCACGCTGTTCTCCGAGGGGCGCGACGGGCTGGACCCGCTGGGCTGGATCGCGTGCTGCCTGTGGGTGGCCTGCGCCGCCATCCGGCTGGCCCGCTTCAACACCACGATCGACCCCACCGCCGACAAGCGGTACTTCACCGGCATGCCCAGCCCCGGCGCGGCCGGCGTCGTCCTCGCCTCGGTGTTCGCCTTCGGCGACCAGATGCAGGGCCGCGACCGGCTGTGGGTGCTGCTGATCGTCGCCGTCCCGGCGCTGCTCATGGTCAGCACCATCCGGTTCCGCTCGTTCCGGTCGCTGGTCAGCCCCAAGAGCGGCCGCCCGTACGGGCTGGTCCTCGCGGCGATCGCCATCGCCGTCGGCTTCGCCACCGTGCCGGTGCTGACCGGCTGCGTGCTGGCCTACGGCTACCTGCTGGCACCGGTCCTCGTCCCCGCCCTCGCGCCGCTGACCCGGCTGCTGCCCACCCGCCTCAAGGAGCTGCTCACGTGAGCGTCCGACCCGTCCGCCCCGACGACGTCCCGGCCCTGGTCGGGCTGGTCCGGGAACTGGCCGCCTACGAGAAGGCCGAGCACGAGGTGCGGCTGACCGAGGAGCAGCTGGCCACCGCCCTGTTCGGCGACTCCCCCGCCCTGTTCGGGCACGTCGCCGTCCGCGACGAGCAGGTGGTCGGCCTGGCGCTGTGGTTCCTCAACTTCTCGACCTGGCGCGGCACGCACGGGATCTACCTCGAGGACCTCTACGTGCAGCCGGCGCACCGCGGCACGGGCCTGGGCCGGGAGCTGCTGCGCACGCTGGCCGCCGTCTGCGTGGAGCGGGGCTACTCGCGGCTGGAGTGGTCGGTGCTGGACTGGAACACCCCGTCGATCGACTTCTACCGGGCCGCCGGGGCGGTGCCGATGGACGAGTGGACGGTCTTCCGGCTCACCGACGACGCGCTGACCGCGTTCGCCGCTCCCCGGGTCACGGCATGACCATCGAGCGCGGCCCGGCCGAGTGCTGGCTCACCGACATGGACGGCGTCCTGGTGCACGAGGGCCACGCGCTGCCCGGCGCGGCGGACTTCCTCGCCCGACTGGTGGAGCGCCGCCGCCGGTTCCTGGTGCTCACCAACAACTCGATCTTCACGCCGCGCGACCTCGCCGCCCGGCTGGCCCGCTCGGGCCTGCAGGTGCCCGAGGAGGCGATCTGGACCTCGGCGCTGGCGACGGCGGACTTCCTGTCCACCCAGCTGCCCGGCGGCTCGGCCTACGTGATCGGCGAGGCGGGGCTCACGACGGCGCTCTACGAGGCCGGCTACACGCTCACCGACATCGACCCGGACTACGTCGTCCTCGGGGAGACGCGGACCTACTCGTTCGAGGCGATCACGCGGGCGATCCGGCTGGTCGAGCGCGGTGCGCGGTTCATCGCGACCAACCCCGACGCCACCGGCCCCTCGGCCGAGGGGCCGCTGCCGGCCACCGGCGCGGTGGCCGCGATGATCACCAAGGCGACCGGCGCGCAGCCCTACTTCGTCGGCAAGCCCAACCCGATGATGTTCCGCAGCGCCATGAACCGGATCGAGGCGCACTCGGAGGCCACGGTGATGATCGGCGACCGGATGGACACCGACGTCGTCGCCGGCATCGAGGCCGGCCTCGACACGATCCTGGTGCTGACCGGCTCCACCCGCGCCGCCGACGTCGCCCGCTTCCCGTTCCGGCCCGGCCGGGTGCTCAACTCGATCGCCGACGTCGTCGACCTGGTGTGACTCAGCGGTCGTAGTAGGCCAGCCGCGCCTCCGGCGTGGCCAGCAGGTACAGCTCCACCGCGACCAGGGCCAGCACCGGGATGCCGAGCAGCGGGCGCTCGGCCTCGAACGCCGTCGTGTAGCCGAGCAGGCCGAGCAGCAGCTGCAGCACGACGACCGGCCCCCGCGCCCACGGCGAGACCCGCCAGAGGCCGACGGCCGCGGCGGCCAGCAGGACGCCGAAGAGACCGACGTAGACCACCTCGGCGACGGCACGGCCGACGCTGTCGGGGTTCCCGGTGAGGGTCAGCCACAGCAGCACGAGGGCGCCGCCGACCAGCAGCGCGGCCTCCACCGCCACCACGAGCGCCGCGCGGCGCAGCGCGACGGGGGTCTCCGAGGCCTCGCGGGCCGGGCGGGGTGCGGCCGGCTCGGCCGCGGCGCCGAGCAGGCGCTCGGCGCGGCCCTGACCCCGGCTCCGGCCCCGGCGAGGCTGCGCTGCGCTCTCGTCCGTCACAGGAGCGAGGCTACGCGTCAGCGGTCACACGCCTGCCGCGTCCGCACCGGCCGGGGACGTCGCTGCTGGTTAGCCTGGCGTCATGCGTGCGCTGGTGGTGGCCAACCCTGCGGCGACGTCCACCAGCGCCAAGGTCCGCGACGTGCTGGTGAACGCCCTCGGCAGTGAGCTCAAGGTCGACCTGGCGGAGACGACGCACCGCGGGCACGCCCGCGACCTCGGCCGGCAGGCCTGCCGCGACGAGGTGGACGTCGTCGTCGCCCTCGGCGGCGACGGCACGGTCAACGAGGTGGTCAACGGGCTGCTGCACGACGGCCCGGGCGGCCGCGTGCCGACCCTCGCCGTGGTGCCCGGCGGCTCGACCAACGTGTTCTCCCGCGCCCTGGGCATCTCCCGCGACCCGGTGGAGGCCACCGCGGAGATCCTCGACTCGCTGCGCGCCGGCCGCAGCCGCCGGGTGTCGCTGGGCACCGCCGCGGCGGCCGGCACCAGCACCGCCCCCGCGGAGGGCGCCGATCCCGCCGACGCGCCGCAGGTGGCCGCGGAGGACGCCGCCGCGCACCCGGAGTGGACCGAGCCGCGCTGGTTCGTCTTCGCCGCGGGCCTGGGCTTCGACGCCGACGTCATCGCGCGGGTCGAGGCCCAGCGCGCCCGCGGCCGGCGGTCCACCGGCGCGCTCTACGTGCGCGAGGCGACGTCGGCGTTCCTGCTCGGCCGCGAGCGCCGCCGGCCGGCCATGACGCTCGAGGTGCCCGGCGAGGAGCCGCTGGACGGGCTGTTCCTCACCCTGGTGTCCAACGTCAGCCCGTGGACCTACCTGGGCGCCCGGCCGATCAACCCGAGCCCCGAGGCGTCCTTCGACACCGGGCTCGACGTCTTCGCCATGGGCCGCATGGGCCCGCTGCGGATGCTGCACACGCTGCGCCAGGTGATGGCCCGCGAGCCCGACGCCCGCGGTCGCGGGGTGCACCGGTGGCACGACCTGCCGGGCCTGGTGCTGCGCGCCTCCCGCCCGCAGGGCTGGCAGCTGGACGGCGACCACCTGGGCACCGCCACCGCGCTCCGGCTGACCTCCGTGCCGGCGGCGCTGCGCGTCCTCGCCTGACCCCGGCACCGCGGCGCGGTGCCCCAGGTCACGGCTGCGCCGAGGACACGGCGCGCGCATGTTGTCAACGGAACCCGCAGCGTTCCGTCCGCCCGAGTGGCGCCCCTATCACGCCCGTGGTGAGGTTGCTCACGAGGGGTCTCACCAGGCCCCCGTTGCGCTTGACAGGCGCTTCTGAGGTGAAAACATCGCGTCAGGAACGCAACCTGCCAGTAACAAGCGCAGGCGGTCGCTGGGAGCGGCGCTGGGTCACCGGTGTCGTCAGCGCAACCGGTCCGACCAGCGGCCTGCACGACACCGTAGACGACTTCGAGGAGTACACCGCCATGGACTGGCGCCACCGCGCCCTCTGCCGGGACGAGGACCCCGAGCTGTTCTTCCCCATCGGGACGACCGGCCCGGCCCTCGTGCAGATCGAGCAGGCGAAGGCGGTGTGCCGGCGCTGCCCGGTCGTGCAGTCCTGCCTCGACTGGGCCCTGCGCTCGGGTCAGGACTCCGGCGTCTGGGGCGGGCTGTCCGAGGACGAGCGCCGCGCCCTCAAGCGCCGCCAGGCCCGCACCCGGGTCCGCACCGCCTGACCTGCCGCACACCGCGCCCGGCTCCGCCGGGCGTCTGCACCGACCCTCCGAGGCCGGTCCGGGAGCTCCCGGACCGGCCTCGGTGCATTCAGCGCCGGGGGCGCCCGGCGCCCGGCAGGTCGAGCACCACCTCGGTGCCTCGGCCGCCACCGGCCGGGCGGCCCATGGACAGGCCGCCGCCGAGCTCGGTGGTCACCAGCGTCCGCACGATCTGCAGGCCCAGCCCGTCGCTGGCGGCCGGGTCGAAGTCCTCGGGCAGCCCCTGGCCGTCGTCCCGCACGCGGACGACGAGGTCGTCGCCGTCCCGCTCCGCCTGCAGCTCGATGCTGCCGGTCTCCCCCTCGGGGAAGGCGTGCTCGGCGGCGTTGTGCAGCAGCTCGGTCACCGCGAGCACCAGCGGCGTCGCGGCGGCCGCGGGCAGCTCGCCGAACTGGCCGACCCGGCGGGTGCGGGCGACCGGGCCGATCGAGGCGAGGTCGCCGAGCATCGGCAGCACCTGGTCCAGGACGTCGTCGACGTCGACGACGTCCTCCCGGCTGCCGGCCAGCGTCTCGTGGACCACCGCGATCGAGGAGACCCGGCGCACCGACTCCTCGAGCGCCGCCCGGGCCGCCGGCTCGCTCATCCGCCGGGCCTGCAGGCGCAGCAGCGCGGCCACCGTCTGCAGGTTGTTCTTCACCCGGTGGTGGATCTCGCGGATGGTGGCGTCCTTGGTGAGCAGCGCCCGGTCCCGCCGGCGGACGTCGGTGACGTCGCGGACCAGCACCAGCGCGCCCTCCTCGCCGCCGGGCGCCTGCAGCGGCAGCGCGCGGACCAGCATCGTGGCGCTGACGCCCTCCAGGTCCATGGGGTCGGGGAAGCGGCCCCCGACCGCGGAGGCGATCCCCGCGGCCACCGCCTCGCCGGCCACCCGGTCGACGGCCACCGAGCGGCACAGCCGGGCCAGGTCGGCCCCGACGACGTCGCCGGTCACCCCGATGCGGCGGTAGGCCGACAGCGCGTTGGGGCTGGCGTAGACCGCCCGGCCGGCGGCGTCCAGCCGCACCAGCCCGTCACCCACCCGCGGGCCGAGCTCGGCGTCGAGCAGCTTCTCCGGCGGGAAGGTGCCGGCCGACACCATGAGGCAGAGGTCGGCGGCGATGTCGAGGTAGGTCAGCTCGAGGGTGGACGGCGAGCGGGTGACCGCCAGGTTGGTGTCGCGCGCCAGGACGGCGACGACGACGCCGTCGTGCCGCACCGGGATGACCTCCCGCCGGCGCGGCGCGGCCCCCGACCAGTCCGGCTCGCCCTCGGTCACCGGCCGGCCCTCCCGGTGGGCGAGCACGAAAGGCTCGGCGGCCGGCCCCTCGACCTCGCTGCCGACCAGGTCGTCGGGCTGGCTGGTGGGCGCGGTGAGGGGCCGGACCTGGGCCACGCACCACCACGCGCCGGTCCTCAACGGCACCCAGAGCGTGAGGTCGGCGAAGGAGAGGTCGGCCAGCAGCTGCCAGTCGGCCACCAGCCGGCGGGCGTGGTCGACCTGGGAGGGGGCGGACGCCGCCCCGCGGGTGAGTCGGTCGGAGAGGCTGCTCATCGTGCGGCCGAGCCTATGGCCCCGCCCCGCCTACCCTTCGGGGCGTGGTCGGAGCCCAGCCCGTCGGGTCCTCGCCGCTCGTCTCGGTCTCGGAGGCCGGCCCCGCCGACCACGAGCGCATCCGCGAGCTCACCGTCGCCGTCTACCGGGACGAGGACCTGGCCTCCCCCGCGTACCTGCGGGAGCTGGCCGACGTCGAGGGCCGGGCGGCGCGGGCCCGGCTGCTCGTGGCGCGTCTGGCCGGCCGGGTGGTGGGCAGCGTCGCGCTCGTGCTCGACGGCGACTTCGGCGAGGTGACCACCGACCCGGCGGAGGCGGCGTTCCGGATGCTGGTCGTCGACCCGGCCGCGCGGGGCGCGGGCATCGGGGAGCGGCTGGTGCAGGAGTGCCTGGCCCGGGCGCGCGCCGCCGGCAAGCGGCGCATGGTGCTCTCCACCGATCCGCGGATGCTCGCCGCGCACCGGCTCTACCGGCGGCTGGGCTTCACCCGCCTGCCGGAGCGGGATTGGTCACCGATGCCGGGCGTGGACCTGCTGGTGTACGCCCGGGACGTGTAGGGCCCGCGGGAGGGACGCTCAGCCCTCGACGGTGGCGATGAGGTCGCCCTCCTGGAGCACCTCGCCCTCCACCACGTGCAGCTCGCGCACGGTGCCCGCGCGCTCGGTGAGCACCGGGATCTCCATCTTCATGGACTCGAGGATCACCAGCGTGTCTCCGGCGGCCACCTGCGCTCCCGGGGACACCAGGACCTTCCACACGCTCGACACCATCTCGGCGTGGATCTCCTCGACCGCCACGACCCCTCCTCGACCGACTGAGGCCATCCAACCACCCGTGCCCGCAGTGCCCGGCCAGCTGCCCGGTCAGCCGGCCGGTGCGAGGTGCCCCTCGGCCAGCCGCTCCAGGACCGCGCACACCTCGGAGCCGTCGTGCGGCACCCCGGTCTCCGGCAGCCCGGACAGCGCCTCGCTGACCGCCCGGGCGGCCGCGGCGGTGTCCGGGCCGGCGGCGCTGACCGTGGCCAGCAGGGCGTCGTACCAGCCGTCCAGGCGGTCCCCGGGGTCGTATCCGGAGACCGCGACGACCTCGACGTGGCGGTCGCGGGCCCGCCGCCGGCGGCCGGAGCCGGGCAGCCGGCCGGTGACCCGGCCGGCCTGCCCCGGCGGCAGCGTGGCGCGCAGCTGGACGGCGACCGCGTCGCGCGGATCGCCGCCGGGCTCGGGCACCCGGGCGCCGGTGCCCGCGGCGCTGCGCAGGGCCAGCTCCACGGCGTCGACGCCGTGCGCGCGCTCGAGCACCGCCATGTCGAGGGAGAAGCCGGCGGCCACCTCGGCCAGTTCGCCGTCCGGGTCGACGCCGACGGTGACCAGGCCGCGCCAGCCGACGTCGACCAGCCGGCGGGCGGCCGGGGGCAGCGGTGCGCCGTCCCCGGGCGTCCAGGAGACCCGCGCGATGCCCGCCGCCCGGTCGCGGGCGAGCGGCGTGGTGCAGCGCAGCCCGTCGTCGGTCACCCAGGCCAGCAGGCCGCGCTCGCTGGCCGGCTCCACGCCGTCCCCGCCGAGCCGTTCGAGCACCGCGGCGTCCGGACCCACCCAGGTCAGCCCGGCGGCCACGACGGCGCCGGCGAGGCGCGCGTTGCCGGCCAGCGCCGGCGGCACCGGCAGGACGGCGGTCGCGCCGCTGCGGCGGGCGGCCTCCACGATGCGGTCCACGGCGAGGTAGGACTCCGCCGCCGGGGCCGGGCCCAGGAGGACGGCGTCGTCGGCGAGGCGGACGTGGCGGGCGGAGCGGTCGGCCTCGGAGTGGACCGCGATCGCCTTCACCTCCAGCCGGGAGCAGGCGGCGATGACCGCGCAGGCCGCGGGCCCCCGTCCCGCCACGAGCACGCTCTCGATCCCCAGCTGGGCCACGCTGTCGGTCCTCCCCGTGTCCGTCGGCGCCTGTGCACGCCCCCGTCCCGCGCCGGCCGGGCAGCGGGACGTGAGAAACTCGTCCGGTCAGCTTGGCGGGTCCGCCGGGCATGTGCACGCCCGGCACCCGGGCTCGGACCCGCAGAGCACGAGGGGTCCGACCGGACTCCGCGCGGCACCAGTGAGGAAGGAGGGCAGCGATGTCCAAGCGTGGACGCAAGCGCCGCTCCCGCAAGGGGAACAAGGCCAACCACGGCAAGCGGCCCAACGCCTGAGCACGGACCCCCTGCCCCACCGCTCGCAGGCTCGCGGCGGGACCCCGCAGGGGGCCACTCGGCACAGGGGTGGGGCGGGGGGGGGGGGCGGGGGGGGGGGCGGGGGGGGGGGGGGGGGGGGGGGGGGGGGGGGGGTGGGGGTGGCCGCCGCGCGGCCGGGGGGGGGGGGCGGCGGCGCGGGGCGGGCGGGGG